>JBPCNK010000001.1:0-5093 GCA_051001345.1 Acidobacteriota bacterium
GTGGCGGGTACCGTTCCTAACCCACTCTGAAGGTGATGCCGATTACGTGATCGGCACGCTGGCGCGCAAATCCGCCAGCGACGACCTGCGTGTGGCCATCGTGACGATCGACAAAGACATGTTTCAACTGGTCAACGACCGGGTCAGCGTTCTCGATACCCGCACTATGACGTGGTTCGATTCGCAGAAGGTTCAGGAAAAACTCGGAGTCCCGCCCGAGCAGGTGGTTGAACTGCTCGGACTGTGGGGCGACACCTCCGACAATATTCCGGGAGCGCCCGGCGTTGGCGAAAAAGGCGCCCTGGCGCTGATTCAGCAGTTCGGAACGGTCGAAAACTGCCTGGCCAACGCCGCTAAGATTTCGCGAAAAACCTACCGGGAAAGCCTGCAGAACAACCGTGAATTGATTCTACAGAGCCGGTCGCTGGCTGAGATTTACACGGATCTGCCGGTCGCACTCGATCTGGATCTGCTGCGGCTCGAGCCGCCCGATCGCGCCGCCTGCCTGCAGCTCTTCACGGAACTGGAATTCACCACGCTGATTCGGGAATTTCTCCCGACGGCAGAAGTTGCCGCTTCCTATCGCACAATCGCCAGCCGCGGCGATTGGGAAGCTCTCTGCGCCGACATTGCCGCAGGCGGCGGCGTGGCTCTGGCCTGGGCGCCCGACAGCGCCGATCCAATCACAGCCGGCGTCGGCCGTTTGGCCGTCGCAACGGCAGGGTCGGAAACCGCGCTCGTCGACACCGAGTTCCTCAAACAGGAACCAACTATTTTGCAGAGCCTGCTCGGCGATCCTCGCGTCCAAACAGTCGTCCACGATCTCAAACCGCTGTTGATTGCCGCGGGCAACAACCAATGCCGAGTCCACTCCTCGGTGAAAGATTCAATGCTGTCCGCTTATCTGGTCAATCCGAGCCAGAGCAACTACGGCCTGGGGAAACTGACGCTGGAATATCTTCAAGCGGAGATCCCGGAGAGTTCCGACGAACCCCTTGCGCTTTGCCGGCGCGCCGATCTGACAGGGCAGCTCTATCGGATTCTGGCGCCCGAGATCGCCGCCCGCGGGCTGGAGTCGCTGCTGACTGACATCGAAATTCCGCTGATTCCCGTTTTGGCCGGCATGGAACAACGCGGCGTCGGTATCGACACGAGCCTGCTGGCCTCGATGTCGGCAGAAATGGAAAAGGAAGTAGAAAGGTTAAGCCTTAAGATCTTCGAGCTGGCCGGGGAGCAGTTCAATTTGAATTCGCCCCGGCAACTGGGCGAGATTCTCTTTGAAAAGCTGAATCTGACGTCGATTCGAAAGACGCGCAAGACGAAGAACTATGCAACCGGGGTCGAAGTGCTCGAGCTACTGGCCGAGGAGCATGAGCTACCGCGGTTGATCCTGGAATATCGCGCCGTTTCCAAACTGAAATCCACGTACGTCGACTCCTTGCCGCAACTGGTGCACCCGCGAACCGGGCGCCTGCATACCTCCTACAACCAGATGGTGGCAGCCACGGGGCGGCTCTCCAGCAGCAATCCGAACCTGCAGAATATTCCGATCAAGAGCGAACTGGGACGCAAGATCCGCAAGGCTTTTGTGCCTGCCGACGGGTTTCGGCTGCTTAGCGCCGACTACTCCCAGGTTGAACTCCGTGTTATGGCGCACCTGTCGGAGGATCCCGTTCTGATCGAAGCGTTCGGCCGCGGCGAGGACATCCACCATCGTACCGCCCTGGAGGTTTTCGGGGCCGAAGAAGTGGCCCGCCGGCCTCACGAAGCCCGCCGGCTGGCCAAGGTCTTCAATTTCGGGATCATGTATGGACTGAGCGCCTTCGGCCTGGCCCGGGACCTGAAGATGCCTCAGACACAGGCCCAGGCCTATATCGACGAATACTTCCGGCGTTATGCCGGCATCAAGCGGTGGCTCGATCAGACCATCCTCGAGGCTCGCAACCAGGGTTTTGTCCGGACGTTGTTCGGCCGCATTCGGCTTGTTCCAGACATCAACGCACGCAACTGGAATCTGGCAAACTTTGCCGAGCGAACGGCCATCAACGCTCCGATTCAGGGAACGGCCGCCGATTTGATCAAGATAGCGATGATTCAAATCGATGCTGCCTTGTGCGCCGACCGGATGCAGTCCCGATTGATCCTGCAGGTCCACGACGAACTCGTCTTTGAAGTCCGAAAGGGCGAGGAGGACCAACTGACCAAGCTGGTCCGCGACCGTATGGAGAATGTTTACCCGTTAAGGGTTCCGCTGCAAGTGGAGGTGTCGGTTGGGGATAACTGGATGAAGTAGCAGGGGTCAGGATTCAGGGGTCAGGGGTCAGGGAATTACGGATTGAACGTCATTAAGGCGCGTGGTTCTACCTTTCAATTCGCGGCCCTGACCCCTGACCCCTGAATCCTGACCCCTGATCCCTGACCCCTTTTTTGAAACCTTCGCCCCGTTTCAACGTGGTAAGTACTACGTAGGCAGCTCGACATTATAATAAGAGGAGAGTTAATCGGTTTTTGGGAATGCTCGGAGAAATCGCTCTGGAAAATCGCCTCGCTGCGAGGGCCCCTCTGAAGAAACGCACAGGCCCCGACGATAACGTTCTAATTCAGGAGTTTATCGAGGGCAATGAGCAGGCGTTTGTCCTGATCGTCGGCCGCTACAAGGATCCGCTGGTCCATTACATTAACTCGATCATCCGGGATTACGACATGGCCGCCGATCTCACTCAGGAAACCTTCATCCGCGTGTTCCGCAAGGCGAGCCAGTATGAGAGAAAGTACCAGTTTTCCACGTGGGTGTACCGAATCGCAACCAACCTGGCCATCGACGAATTGCGCAATCGAAAAAAGCGCGGGCGTTTCTTCTTTTTCAACGCCTTTCCGAATTTCATCGACGAGGAGAACAACCGCACCCTGCAACTGGCCGACAGCGGTCCGACGCCGGACCGTTCGCTCGACCGCAAGGAAGCCAGCGGCCGTCTGGCAGTGGCCATCGACGGCCTGCCGGAAAAGTATCGTATCGTCTTTCTGCTGCGCGAGGTCCAGGAAATGAGCCACCAAGAGATCGGCGCCGTGCTGAGTCTGTCCGAGGGTACGGTCAAATCAAGGCTGCACCGCGCCCGTCTGCTGTTGCGCACCAAACTGGAAGGAATTTTAGGAAAAAACTATGCCTGAACGAATGAAACCATGCCGGTCCAAGGAAGACCGCATCGATTTGTGGATCCGCGACGCGCTGGGCGCGACCGAGCGCAGAGAGATTGAAGAACACCTGGATTGCTGCGCTGCCTGCCGGCAGTGGAGCGCAGATCTAAAAGAGATTCACCAGATGGTGCGCCAGATGCCGAAGACAACGGCTCCGGAAGGTTTTGAGGACCGGGTGCGCCAACGCTTGTCGGCCGCCGATGCGGCGATCCAATCGACTCGGCCAGCTTGGCGTTATGCCGCCGTGGCAGCGGCGCTTTTGGTCCTGCTGCTTGGCACCGTCGTCACGACTGTTTTTGTTCGGACACGCAATCAATCGGACAAACTGGCGGGAGATCAGAGGCCGGCAGTGGAAGAAGTCCAGTCTGGTTCTCAGATCGTCGTCAAGACAGGCGAGGGCGCCCGCGAGGTGATCCAGCTACCTTCCAGGATCGATCTGCAGAAGGCCACGTCGCAGAATTCGTACGCTTACCTGATGAACACGAGTCATTGATGAACAGGAACACAGGGAGACAATTCGTTTTGAGAAAATTCCTGCTGGCGTTGGGCCTGGCCTGGGTAGTCGCGGCCGGCTGGGCGACAGCCTTTGCCCAGGAAACTGTACCGATTCCGCCGGCAGTGCGGCGGGCGTTGTGCCGGGTCGAAATTGAGCGATCGCAGCAGCGGCGCTTGATTGTCGACGGCGTTCTGATCCCCGAGTATCAGCCGGTCGTTCGCCAAGCCGATACGTTCCTGGGCATCACGGTCGATGAAGACGGGCACATCATTTTTCTGGCGCCCCCTCCCTGGAGCGACCTGACGCAGACGACCCACTCGGTGCGCGTATTCAATAGTTCACGAGTATCCTCGCCGGCCCGGGTCGTCGGCATCGATCATCGCAACTCGATCGTCGTGCTGCGCGCGCTGGCTCCGACGCTGTTTCAACCGATCATCTTCGAAGCGTTTCCGGAAGACTCGACACGCGTTCGGTACGTTCAGTGGACGTCTCCGATAGTCGTCCACCTGCGCGAGTCCGTTGTGTCCAAACTCGAAAAGTTTCCGGGCCTTCCCGAATACCGCGCGTCGATTGCCGGCTCGGGCGATCTGTTTGGCGCCCCGGTCCTCGACGCTCAGGGACGCCTGACCGGAATGATTTCCGATATCGATCCGGTACGCGGCCATTACTACATTATTCCTTCTCAATCCATCCAGGCCTCCTTGAAACGAGTGCTCGGAGGAGAGACGGAAATCGCGTCGGGATGGGCAGGGATTTATCTGCAGGAAGCCAAAAACACTCGCTATCCGGTTTGGGTGCGCAACCTGACGCCGGACGGCCCTGCCCTTAGGGGCGGGCTTCAGCTGGCCGATCAGATCCAGTCGGTCAACGGCACGCCCATTGACAGCATGCTGCTGTTTGTCAAACTGATCCGCCAGAATGCTCCGTTCAGCACGGTACGGCTCGGCGTCGACCGGACCGGCAAGCTGCTCAAGACGGTGTTCACGCTGGGCCTGCGCAAGGAAAAGGAAGTGCCCGTCGTGGCGCTCAGCCTCCCGCCAAACGCCGCAAATAATCCATCCGCGACACCGGTGACGGTCCATCCAAACCGCTTTCGTGCCCGCGTCGGTGCGTTCTTTGACAACGCGGACGACTCCAGCCAGGAGGGCCTGGCCGTCACCAAGGTGGTCGAGGGCGAAGCCGGCGACCTCGGCGGACTTCGGCCTGGCGACGTGATCCTGTCGGCAAACGGCGATCAGGTAAAAAGCCGGCAGGATTGGGAACTGGCGCTTTCAGCGGCCCGCGCGCCGCTGCTCCAACTGAAAATCCGGCGCGACAGTAAGGTAGTTTATCTGCAGGTTCAATTGCAGTAACAGTCGCAAGTCGCAAGTGTCAGTGCCACGAACGGCGGTGGCGGGAACGT
>JBPCNK010000002.1:0-14851 GCA_051001345.1 Acidobacteriota bacterium
CCCCCCCCCCCCCCCCCCCCCCCCCCCACCGCCGTCGCGGCACTGAACACTGCCGCGATTTACCTAAAAGTCAAACAGATGGCTGTACTTTACGAAAAGGGCCCGGCTCAGCGTGCGGCGCTCCACCTCATGCGGATCGAGATAGTCGAAGGTGGAAACGCGCGAATTGTAAACCAGGAACAGCCCGCTGCTTGAGGTGGACAAAAGTCCCAGACGCAGATTGACGCCGACTTGGTGGGTGCGGCTGTTGTACTGGAGGAACGTCTGGAAATAGCTTTTCGGCGACAACGACCAGTTGAAACGAAATCCAATCAAATCGGTGTCGAAGCGGCCTTCAGGCAGCCGGATCCAATTGTGAACATAACTGCCGCGCAGCGTGTACGCATAGCCGATGCGACGGCCGCCGTTGAGATTGAGGGTGCGAATCGTTCCTCCGTAAAAGTTTCCGGCTGCGACATTGCCGGACCCAAAGACACCGGCACTGGGATCCGTGCTGAAATTGGCGACAACCTCGCTGTAAGAATAAGCACCCGGGCGAACCGGTACGCCGGGATAAATCTCGAACGGCCGGTCGATCCTCTCAAAGTTACGGTTCCAGGCTACCCCGTACTGCGAGCCGTTCTGCCACCTAGAGTCCAGATGGTAGTGCTCGAAACCCGATTCTTTTCCACCTGGGCTGCCACCCGCTGAGAGGGTGTACCAGCGGTTCCATTGAAAATGGGGATGAAAGCTCCGCAGGCGCTTGCCCTCGGGCGAAAAAGTGCGGCGATAGGCGAAAAAAGGCTTGCGAAAACCGAGGCGCTGGACAAAACCAACCTCCGGGTTGAAGTTCTGCCCCACTTCCTGATAGCCCGCCTCCCCGCGGTTGTGACCGTCGTCGAATTCGAAGTTGACGGCCCCGGCGTGATTGCTGGAGTTGCGGCCCGGTGTGAAAGACTTTGCCACGTAGCTGAAGAGATTGGTGTAACGCCCGGCGCCCACATTGAGATCGGCTCCATAGGTTTGATTGTGGGCTTGCTCGTCCAGTCCCCGCCGTGAAGACGTGGAAATCCGCGTCACTGCGATTCCTCCAACGGAACTTCGCCGCCCGAACTGCCGGCTGATGCGGGCTGCGCTGAAATTATTGGCTGGAGCCGCGTCCCGCACCTTGCGGGTTTGAATATTGAGCACCCCAATGTCGTAGCTGCCTGCTTTGCCGCTCAGCCGCAGGCCGGCGTCGATGGGCACCTGCTCTCCGGAATCGTCGATGCCGATCCTGCGCGAGAAGAATATTTCCGTCTCGCGGGGTGAGCCGAAATCGAAGGAACCGGAATTCTCCAGGAAAAAGGAACGTTTCTCGGGAAAGAATAAATCGAACCGTGTGAGATTGATTTGTTCGTCGTCCACTTCGACTTGAGCGAAATCGGTGTTGAACGTGGCGTCCAGCGTCAGGCTCGGAGTCAGGCTGTACTTCAAGTCCAGTCCTGCCGTGTGCTGAGGGTCGGTCTGGTTGCGGGTTCTAGAGTAATCCTGCTTCAAGCCGCCGAGCGCGTACGGGATCAGCTGCAGACTGTGATGGGGCTTCAGATCGAAATGTTCGAGCTGGCCGGCTCGCTCCACCTGGGTGAAAGAATAGGCCCGCGACAGCGGCGCCCAAAAGGATTGCTCGTTGCGCCGCCGCAGGTTGCGTTTGATGTTTATGCCCCAGGTCTGGTCCTGGCCTGGATGGTAGCGCAGGCTGCGGAGAGGAATTCTCAGTTCGGCCTCCCACCCACGCGCGGTGATTTGCGCCTTCACATCCCAAACCGCATCCCAGTTGATGTTGAGGGCCGACGCGCCGCCGCGCTGTGCGCCTCCGCTGCCTCCTGACCGAGCCGGTAATCCAGCGCCGCCGCGGCCCTGGCCAGCCTTGGAGACCTGGGCGTCATATTCGATACCGGTCGGGCTGGTTCCGAAGATCACTGCGCTTTGCTTGTCGTTAAATGTGTCGAAGAGAAACTCGATGGAATCGGTATCCGTCAAACTCGCGTCTCGCTTGTTTTGCGTAACGACGATCTGACCGGGCTGGCTGTCGAAACAAATGACTCCGAGATACAAATGGTCGTCGTCGTAAGCGACGCGAACCTCAGTTTGCTCGGTAGAAAGCATCCCGCTGTTTGGCTCCTGCTGCACAAACGCCGTCGCCGGCTTCATCGCAGTCCAGATCGATTCATTGACCAGGCCGTCGATCGCGGGGGGAGTTTCGATTCGATAGGCCCGGATGCTGGGACGCGGCCGGGCATCCACATCGATGTCCTGGGGTGAGCCGGCAAACACGGCGGCCGAAAGTGCAAGCACGGCGGTACCGACAATAGTTGTCTGCGAGCGCGTGCGTCTGGCGCAGGCATTGCCGTCTGGTAAGCTACACATTAAGCTCGCCACTAACCGCGGGTGCGATGCGCAACTCCAGCGCGAAATAACTCTCGATTTTCCTCGCCGTCGGCCACGGCACAGCGACGCACCGATTCTTGAATCTCACGGCGTAACCGCTCCTGTTCGGTTTTCTCCTGCAGGGCATTTAACGCGGCGCGGATCAGCCCTGACTTGGTAGGGATCCGTAGTTCCGTCAGTAGTCTTTGAATCTGCTGTTCTTCTTTCTTCGAAACCGCGATCGCTCCCACAAACTCTGCCCTCCTTAGGGAAATATTATAAAGTTCATAATTATAGTTGCTAATGGTATTACGAAGCATCCTGCGGGTGACTCGCTCGTGCAGTATTTGCTGTGATGGGCAGTCGGCGTCGATTCGAACCGTTGCTGTGGGGCCGCTCCCTTACGGTCGCGGCACTGCCATCGCGGCACTGCCGCCGCTTGGACTTTGCTTCGGGATCCAAGACTTCGGATAAACTGGTCTACACCATGAACCAGGAAATCCGTTTTTGCACTGCCGCGGACGGGGTGCGCATTGCATTTGCGACCTCCGGGGCAGGGCCGCCGCTGGTTAAGGCCGCAAATTATTTGAACCATCTGGAGTTCGATTGGCAGAGTCCCGTCTGGCGCCACGTGATGGAGGAACTTAGCAGTCGCCGTTTGCTCGTGCGCTACGACGAGCGCGGAACCGGGTTGTCGGACTGGAAGGTCGCCGACCTGACCTTCGAGAAGTTCGTCAACGATCTCGAGACAGTCGTCGACGCCCTCGGTTTGCGTCGGTTTGCTCTTCTGGGAATCTCGCAGGGGGGCGCCGTCTCGTTGGCCTATAGCATCAGACACCCCGAGAGAGTGAGTCGCCTGATCTTGTATGGAGCCTATGCGCGGGGTTGGAAGGCTCGGGCGTCCTCCGAGGAAATCCTAATCCGGCAGGCCATGGAAACTCTCATTCAAAACGGATGGGGGCAGGACAATCCCGCTTTCCGGCAGATGTGGACCACGCTATTTATACCGGAAGCCTCACAGGAGCAAACGCGCTGGTTCAACGATCTGCAACGGATGTCCACTTCACCGGAGAATGCAGTGCGGCTTCACATGGAGTTTGGGCAGATTGATGTGACGGGCCTGCTTCCTGTGGTCGCTGTCCCGACTCTGGTGCTGCACGCCAGAGGCGACGGCGTGGTTCCCTTTGAAGAGGGTCGACTGCTTGCAGCCTCCATCCCAGGAGCACGCTTTGTCGCGTTGGAAGGAAGGAACCATTTGCTGCTGTCAGGCGAGCCAGCCTGGCAGTCGTTTGCCGCGGAGGTCCAGCGCTTTCTCGCCGTCGAGAGCGAGGGTGATCCGAAAGGAGAATCGTGGAGGCCTTCGAGCACCAAGGAAGCTGAGTTCCGGGCAGGGGATCGGTTGAAACATTACAAAATCGCCTCACCTCTGGGAGCCGGAGGAATGGGCGCGGTCTATCTGGCGGAGGATACCCGGCTTGAACGAACAGTCGCACTGAAGGTTCTTCCATTCGAACTTTCTTCGGATCCAGAGCGAAAGCGCAGGTTTGTCCTGGAGGCCAAGGCTGCTTCCGCAATCAACCATTCGAACATCGCGCATATCTACGAGATTGATGATGTGGACGGAGTCCTGTTCATTGCGATGGAGTATGTTCCGGGCGAGACGCTGCAAAACAAACTCCGCGCTGGCCCGCTGCAGCCACGGGCGTTGATCGAGATCGCAATACAGATCGCGGATGCTCTCGCTGAGGGACACGCGCAGGGTGTGGTGCATCGCGACATCAAGCCTGCCAACCTGATGGTGACACCGCGCGGACAGGTTAAGGTCCTCGACTTCGGCTTGGCGAAAGTTACGAGGCCGCAGTCAGCAACTGGCGAGAGCGATGTCAGGACTGCCCTTACAGAACCCGGCGTGGTGATGGGAACGCTCGACTACATGAGTCCGGAGCAGGCTCTGGGACGAGAGGTCGATCATCGCAGCGACATATTTAGCCTGGGTATCGTTTTCTACGAGATGGCGGCGGGAAGACGGCCATTTTCGGGCGCAACTGCAACAGAAATTATCGACCGCATCATCCATGCCGAGCCGGAGGCGATTGGCGATCTCCACTCCGAGCATCGCACGGAGCTCGTGCGGATCATCTGGAAGTGCATCGAGAAGGATCGCGAGTGGCGCTATCAGTCGGTAGGAGAAATGCTCATCGACCTGACGACCCTCCAGCGCGATCGCGGTCCTCAACCCATTTCCGAGCCACGAGCGTAAGAAAGTCGCCAGTCGCCAGTCGCCGGATGAACGGGGCGACGCGGCTGGATAGCGGTGCCGCGCGCGTAAGCGAGCGGCCCCACAGCATGGCGGAGTGGGGCCCTCTCGCTTAGGTCCCAGGCTTTATTCTTTCGCCCCTGCGGGGCTCGTCTTGATGACGGACCTCTGATCCCAGGGCTTGCGCCCTGGGCTTTATTCTTTTGCCCCTTCGGGGCGACTTTCGTTTCGACTCCTGCGACGGCCCGTCTCACCGCTCCGATGCGGAGAGCGAATAACGTGCCCCCGAAGTGGGCAAATATCCGATGCGGAGGGCGAATGACGTGCCCCCGAAGGGGGCAAATAATAGAGCCCAGGGCGCGAGCCCTGGGTTTAGGGTTCGTCGCCTGCATGAGCCCCAGAGGGGCGAAAGAAATGGGGCGGTTTCGATTTTTTCACACGTTCTTTACGCTCGGGGCACCGCTATTGGCGGCACAAACCCAGCACGCTCAATTATCCGGGCTTACGATCGGGGCTCCGCAGCTGAAAACTTGCGTGGAAGCCGGGGTGAATCTTGTGCCGCAGGCCGAGCCGCGCAACGGGACCGCCGGCGACATGGCCGGCCTCGAACAGCAAAAATTCGGAGCGGTCGGTGCGAGCGTCGATCCGTTCGATGATGACGACGGCGTCTTCGGGGTCGCCTGGATTGGCAACAAAGATGGGCTCGCCGGCCAGGTACTCTCCCGGCGCCGCCTGATAGATGTCGTCGACGGCGCCGCGCTTCCAACTGCCATGGGCCAACTGATCAAAGAACTTGCGGCCGGGCTGGCCGGTATGGGAGATACCGAGCATCCAAAAGTCGTCGTAGGACTGGCACAGCAGGCGCTTGTCGAGCGACGGGAAGTCTGGCCCGCGGTCGTATGCCATGGCGATGCGGTCAATCAATTGTTTCGTCCGTAAATCGACTCGATACCGCACCGGCTGGCAGGGTGTCAGGTCATGAAAGAGGTCCGGAATCGTCTCGTACTCCGGATACACCGGCGCTTCCAGTTCCAACACATCGATGACCAGCGTCTCGGCTTGCTCGAAGCAGTTGATCAGGTGCAGACACTTGCCGCATCCAACCGGCACTTCGAAAGCCGCGTCGCCGCCGGGTTGGCGCGGCGCGATCAGCAGCCGGCTGCCGTGCTCGGGTTGCCAGCGCAGCGACTCCATCACGGACTTGCCGGCGCTCCAGAACTCGGTGAAGTCCATTAGCAGCGGGCTCAGATAGAAGATGGCAAAGCGCGCGCTCAGCCCGAAGTCGTGATTGGAATGCAGAAAACGCAGCGGATGCCGGCGCCGCCGGATCTGATGGCCGGATGCGTCGAATTCGTAGACATTCAGCATTGGCGCTGTCGCCGAGAACGAAATCCCGAAGTTGACCATGTGGCCGGTCGACGGATCGAACTTGGCATGGGCTGCAAACGGCGTGACGTCGGTCAGCTTGCCGTGGAAATCGTACTCGCCGCGGGTCTCTAGAGTCAGCGGATCCATTTCATAGGGCAGCGATTGTTCGCCGAAGGCCAGCAGTGTCCCTGCGCACGGATACACGCTGACGTTGACCGGCGGCTCGAGCATCACGCCGCGGCGCAGTCGGTCGCCTTCGAAGGACGTGCCGAAACCGCGGTAAAGCGGACGTCCGGCTTCTTCCTCGTCGCGCAGCTTGGTCGTCTGTATGAAGCGGTTTACAAACTGGATCCGGCCCGGCTCGAAATGAAGGGCATAGATCATTCCGTCGCCGTCCAGCCAGTGTTTGTAGCGCAGGCCGAAACGCTCGAATCGTGCCGGTCCGTTGACGTAATAGGAACCCTTCAGCCACGCAGGGACGTTACCCGAGACGGCGTCGATGTCATAAGAGTCCTCGACGGCTTCAAATAGAAAGCAGCGTTCCAGTTGCGGAGCAAGATCCGGAAGTACGGTGGGAGCAGGCATGGCGGCGTTTGCGCTCGGTGATCATATCCCCGACCCGACCCCTGCACAACCCGAATTGTGGGATTGACGTACTTTTGTGTTAGGCTTTTGGGCATCCTCATGAGTGTCCCACGACTGCAGTGCATCGCCTTGTTCCTGATCGTGTCGATGCCAGCCGCCTTCGGCCAGGCCGACAAGTCCCGCGAGGCGGAGTGGGTCGTTTCCATCGAGGACATACGCATCGAAGTCGAAGCCGTCCAATTGATGTTTCTCGTCCGGGACGGCGATGGCAACTTCATCCGCAACCTGAAGACAGCCGATTTTCAGTTGACCGAAAATGGCGAGACCAAATCGATTACCGTCCAGCAACAACGAGACATACCGATCAATGCCTGTCTGCTGCTGGACACCAGTTGGAGCATCGGCTCGCTGTTGAATAATGCTTTGAAAACCGCCACGCACTTTTTCAACGGCCTCAGCAAAGAGGAAGTTTCGGTCGTGACGTTTGCCGCGCGCCCCAAGGTGCTTTTGCCCTGGAGTCGCGGCATCTCCAGCGCGGCGCCCTTCAAAGACATCAAGCTGGAGGGCCGCACGGCCCTCTACGACTCGTTGTTGTGGGTCATCAACGACCACTTTCGAGGCGTTCAGGGCAAGAAGCTGATCTTTCTGTTTACCGACGGCATCGATAATCTCAGCCAGTCGAACCTCCAGGACGTTTTTCGCGCCGCCACCGAACGCAACGTCGTCATTTACGCGATCATGAGTTCCAACCCGGTACTGCAGAACGTGCGCCAGCGTGTGCTGGCCGGAAAGCAATCGCCGAACATCAGCAAGAGCCTGGAGGGAATGCTGCAACAACAGAATTCCTTCATCGACCGGACGCTGCGCTATGGCGGGCGCACGATTTTCTCCAACGCGTTTGAGGACCTCGAAAAGGTGTACGGCCGGATTATCGAGGAAACCAAGAGCCAGTACGTTCTGAGCTTTCCGAGCCTGCCCGGACGCGAAGTCCAGCAGCATGAAATCCACTTTGTGATCAAGCCAGAAATCCCGGGCAGAATCTTCGTCCAAATAGGACAATAGGCTTCACCGCAGAGTCGGTGGCCAGTTGCCAGTTGCCAGTGGTCAGTGGTCAGCTGGAATTGCGTATCGAACACTGGCCACTGGCCACTGACCACTGGCCACTATTATTCCAGCCTCAAGGTTCCAACTGATCTCGCTTGCCCGGCAACTCGCTGCGCTGCGGCTCTCCTCCCTCTGGTAACTGCCAGGTATCCGGCTGCCCGACAAACGGCAAGCGCAGCAGGCGCCCCAGGCTGACTTGCCAAGGCTGGCGGTAGGCCGGAACTCCGATCGTAATCTCGTGCTGTGGGACGTTCAAACGAAGCGTTCCATGCAGGCGGTCCCACAAGGAAAAGATTGTCGACCAGTTGCTGTCGGTTTCCTGATGGACGAGGGAATGATGGATGCCGTGCATACGGGGCGTGACAAAGGCGGATGCCAGCCAGCGCTCCCAGCGGAGGGGAATCGAAATGTTGCTGTGATGAAATAGAATCGACGCAACCAACAGGTGTTGCCAGATCATCAGCGGCGCCACGTCAACGCCGAGCAGCCGGACCTGGGCGAGCCGGTACGGGATCGAGAGGGCCATTTCTCCGAAATGGAATCGCAGGGCGGTAGAAGCGTCCATATCAAGGTCGGCATGGTGCACGACATGGAAGCGCCACAAAAAACCGACCCGGTGCGTCAGCCAGTGCCACACAAACAACGTGTAGTCGAGCAACAGGAACGCCAGTGTCCAGCGCAGCCAATCCGGCAGTTCCACCAAATGAAGAAGCCCCCATCCGTGCGACTCGACCTGCTGAGCCAGCGGCCGCACCAGCGGCACTTCCAGCCACTGCAGCGTGGCGGCGCTCAGGCCGAAGACGGCCAGATTCCGCCCAGTGCGGATTCTCTTGGACTCCACGCTGCGGCGCAAGGGCCGGCGGTGCTCCAGATAGAAGAGGAGGAGGAAGACGGCGGCAATTCCCAGCGCAGTCAGGATCGACGTTTGGAGCTTGAACATCTCGTCCATGATAGACGGCGTTCACCGCAGAGGCGCAGCGAAAGTTCAGTGGCCAGTGGTCAGTGGTCGCTAGGCATTCCCAACTAGCCACTGACCACTGGCCACTGTCTCTGCGGTGAAAGCCATTTCGAATCCAGTGCTAGAATGCTGTCCATGAAAATCTGCATGCATAACTGGATGCGTCCTGAACCGATCGAGGTCACGCTCGGCCGGCTGCAGCGCTACGGCTACGACGGCATTGAAATTATGGGCGAGCCGCGTAAGTACGATGTCAAGCAGGTGCGCGCGCTGCTCAAAAAGCACAAGTTGGAATGCTGGGGATCGGTCAGCATCATGGTCGCAGGCCGCGACCTGATCCATGGCGATCCGTACTACCGCGACATGGCCGTGGCCTACTTGAAGGAATGCCTGGAGATGACCTACCAACTGGGCGGACAGATCTTTGCTCTTGTCCCCAGCGAAGTCGGCAAGACAAAGGCGATGGCCGATCCGGACACGGAGTGGAGCTGGGCTGTCGAGGGTCTCAAGACAGTCGCCGACTACGCGCGCAAACGAAACATCCGAATCGGATTGGAACCGCTCAATCGATTTGAAACCAACTTCCTCAACCGCCATGACCAAGCGTTGCGGCTGGCCGCCGACGTGTCCGACGACGTCGGTGTCACCCTGGACGCCTTTCACATCAACATTGAAGAAAGCGATCCGTACGAGGCCATTCTCAAAACGGGCAAGAAACTGGTCGATTTTCATGTCGCCGACAACAACCGTCGGCCCCCCGGTGAAGGGTCCTGGGACTGGAACAAGCTGATCGCAACGCTGAAAAAGGCCGGTTATAAGGGCTACCTGACCAGTGAGTTTGTCGTCCCGTTCGATCGCTCACCGCTGCGAGCCAAGGCGGCCGCTGCTGGAACGGAGGCCACCGAAGCGGAGCTGAAATTCATCCGCGACCTCGGCGGCGACCTGATGAGCGACGGCGAGTATTCGCGGCACGTGGAACGTACTATCCGTCATCTGAGAAAGTGCGGAGGCTGATCGTTCGATGGCACGAGCTGACGCCCTTAGACAATTGGGGATTGGAGAAATCCGAAATCTTCAATTTGCGGCGCGATCAAAAATTGGGGATTGGGGATTGAATTTTGGATTGCGGATTGGGGATTGCAGAGTTGATTGACGATTGGGATTGAGGATTGTATTGCAGATTGGCGGATTGCACCTATATCACGCGACCGGAAGATCGCGGACTTAACTACGAAAAACTAAATCCGCAATACAATCCACAATTCTCCAATCCCCAATCGTCAATCAACTCCGCAATCCGCAATCCGCAATCGAAAATTCAATCCCCAATCCCCAATCCCCAATCCCCAATCCCCAATTTTCTACCGCCCCACCAACCTCTCCCACCAGCTTGATTTCGGAAAGGGCAATGGTGGTACCGGTAAGAAGGGCTTGCCGCTGACGAGCCGTTTGGAAACCTCTTCAATGTCACGCGCGCCGCGGCTCTCGGGGTAGCGCAACTGGAAAGCCTTGATCGAACGCAGCGATGCCCGCACGTTGTCGTCGTAGTGGATGAATCCCAGGTAGTCGATGTTGCTGCGCAGGCTCAAATACTTGAACAGCAGGTTGTGAAAGCGCGTCAGATGCGTCTTCTCAGCGCCCCCGCGGTACATATTGACGATGAAGCGGATCTTCAGGTCGTCTACAAGTCCGCTGAGAACATACGCGGACCAGCGGTCCCATTGCTTGAGGTCCTCAATGATTTTCGTGACGTTGAGGTTCTCGCTGTCGGTGAGCGCATCGCGCAGTTTCGATCGGATCGAGTTCAGAAATTTCTCCCGCTCCAGCTCGCGCGTTAAAAAATGCAATAGCGCGCTCTTCAGGAACAGAAACGCATTGTGCAAGGAGAGCGACTCGGGTGTGACGACGATGATCCGTTCGGTTGCGCCCAGGAAGAAATCCAGGACATCGATCGACGTGCCAGCTCCGAGATCGAGTAGAACATAGTCGGCATCTAGTCTTGGCAGCTCGTCGAAGAAAGCCTGTTTGCCGGCGTCGTCGACGGGGACTTCGGTCAGACCGCTGTAGGCGCAACTGATCAACTGGAGGTTAGGTTGCTCGGTCGGACTCAGCGTAGCCTGCAGGCTGGCGGTCTTGCCGAGCAGAAAGTCGTTGATGGTGCCGGTCGGCGAGCGAACACCCAGACACGTGTTGAGGTTCCCGCAGCCCAGGTCCAGATCGACGGCGATCACATTGGCTCCCGACAAGCGGAGTTGCTGCGCCAAAGCCAGCGCCAGGTTGGCGGTAACGACAGTCTTTCCCACGCCTCCTTTGCCGCTGGCGACTGCGAGAATGCGTTGTTTGCGTTCTTCCATGGTGTCTTTGAGAGTCAGTCCGGACCCGGCAGGAGGCGGCCCGCGTCAAAATCGTACCACAGACGCTGCTTTGCTGGGATTGCACTTTGGTTCGAATTTGCGGTGCCACGACCACAAAAGTCCTGTTACAATCCCGGCAGTGCATTCCGGGCTTAAGCCCGCCCGTGTCTTATGGACAAGCCATGAGGAGACAAAAGATGGATGTAAAGGATCACCTTCGCTCGCTTGGCGACGCCGGCAGTGCTCCTCCCAGTCCCCGGTTTTCGGGATCCCGGACGCCCGCGCCGCTGCAGGGCATCGAGACCAGCGTCGTCAGCATCGCGGCCGATGACAAAGGCGGCAAAGGTTTTATCATCGACGGGGAAGGAAAGATCGCCACGAATTTCCACCTGGTCGACGCGGCTTCGCGCATTAAAGTCACTATGCTGTCCGGAGATGTTTTTTTGGGTAAAGTGGTCCGCACTGACCCCAACCGCGACCTGGCGCTGATTCAGATTGCCACTAAGACAACAAGCTATCTGCAACTGGGCGACTCGAGCAGTGTCGATGTCGGCGAGGAGGTCTATGTGCCGGGCCGCCAGGCGGGCGCGGGCGCTTCGAACGAATTGACCCGAGGGATCATCAACGCCTTGCGGCGGATCAACGGCATGGCCATGATCCAGATGGACATTCCGATCGATTCAGGCCAGAGCGGCGCGCCGGTGTTGTCTTCACAGGGCGTGGTCGTCGGAATCAGCACTTCGCGCACAGGCCAGCCGGCCGCCGACAACACCGGTTTTGCCCTCAGTGTCACCGAACTGAAGGCTTTCGTTTTCGGCCAGTAAGCCAACTAGTCGCCAGTCGCCGGTCGCCAGTCGCCAGTCGCCAGAAAAACGGTGCCAGGGCTGTGGGATGCGGTGCGAACAGTAGGCGGCCGGCGGTAGGCAGACGGCAGTAAGACATCCAGACGTCCGGGCCACGAGCGTAAGCGAGTGGGCAATCTGTGGCGTCAGACTCTGGCCTTCGGGCTCTCCAGGATCAGGACAATTGGGTCGAATTCACTCCGGCATCCACTCACAAGTCACATCAACAATTCGCGCACGATTTGCGCTCCCTGACGTCTGAAGCCTGGAGTCTGACGCCTGTTAAGATGCGCAAAATCTCCGCGATGCAAAGGCCGCTCAAAACGCTCGAGCGGGCATTCTCCAAAGCCGGAATGGGTTCGCGCGCTGAAGCCACGCGGTGGATCCGCGGCGGGCGTGTCCGGGTCAACGGAAAAGTGACGCGTTCGCCCGACACGTGGGTCGATCTTGAACGCGACCACATCACGCTCGACCAGAAGCCCGTCCGCCCCGGCAAGAAAATCTACCTGCTTCTTTACAAACCGCGAGGGTATCTGACAACGCGCAGTGATCCTCAAGGCCGCCAGACTGTTTATGACTTGATCGGCGATGTCCAACAATGGGTGTCTCCCGTGGGCCGCCTGGACCAGGAAACCAGCGGTCTGCTGGTGATGACCAATGACACGCAGATGGCCGAACGCCTGACCAATCCTGCCTCGAGCATCCCAAAGACGTATCAGGCCAAGTGCGCGACGCGGCTCGATGAGGAACAACTGGAGAGACTTCGCCAGGGTGTCCAGTTGAAGGACGGTCCGACCCGGCCGGCCTTGGTGCGCAGAATCCGCGATTCGGCTCGTCACTCCGTCATGGAGCTGACGATCACCGAAGGCCGCAACCGGCAAGTGCGCAGGATGATCGAAGCCGTCGACAGCAAGGTCTTGAAACTGGTACGCACCGCCATCGGCCCGATCCGGATCGGGCAATTGGGGATCGGCAAGCACCGTCCGTTGAGCGCTGCTGAAGTGCGGTTGCTCATGTCAGAGCCACGATCTGCGAACCGCGAATGAAGAGACTGAATAAATGGCTTCACCGCAGAGACGCTGAGTCAGTGGTCAGTGGCCAGTGGTCAGCGTTCGATAGGCAATTCCAACTGACCACTGGCCACTGGCCACTGCTCTGCGTCTCTGCGGTGAAGGCCATTTTGGAGACACCAATGAAACGAAAATGGATTACGGCCGGCACGATGCTGTGGGCATTGATCAGTATGGCCACTGCACAAACAGCGGACCGCCGAACCCAAAACGTCATTCTGATTACACTCGATGGGGCGCGCACCCAGGAGATCTTCGGCGGTCTTGACTTGGAGATTGCCCGGGTTGTCGCCAAGAAGGTCCCCGTAGAACAAACGCCGCTGTACCGCAAGTACTGGGCGCCAACCGCCCAAGAGCGCCGCGAGAAACTCCTCCCGTTTTTCTGGGGCACCCTGATGAAGCAGCATGGTTCGATTGCAGGTAACCGCAGCCTCGGAAGTGTCGCTCGGGTGACCAACGGTCACCGCTTTTCATATCCCGGCTATTCCGAAATTCTCACCGGCCAGGCTCACGACGATGTCATCGACAGCAACGACAAAAAACAAAACCCGTATCCTTCCGTGCTCGAGTTTCTGCAACGAAAGTTGCAGTTGAGCCCCACCGGAGTCGCTGCCTTCGCTTCGTGGGACACCATGAACTGGATCGTCGAACATCGTCGCGGGTCCTTTACGACCAATGCTGGATTTCAGGAGTATCTGAACCCGGATCCGCTCGTCGCACAGCTCAGCGGGCTCCAGTTTGAAACGGGTACGCCCTGGGAAAGTGTCCGGCATGACTACTACACGTTTCGGTTCGCACTGGCTCACCTGGAGGCCTATCAGCCTCGCGTGCTCTATTTGTCTCTTGGAGAAACCGACGACTGGGCTCACGACGGCCGCTACGACAAAGTACTGGAAGCACTGCAGCGGACCGATTCCTATCTGCGGCAGCTCTGGGAGTTCCTGCAGAGGGGGGAGGGCTATCGAGACAAAACGACCATCCTGATCACGGTTGACCACGGGCGCGGTAATTCTCCGGCCGACTGGACCGACCACGGCAAAAAAGTCCCAGAGGCGCAGTACATCTGGTTGGCCGCCATCAGTCCCGACAGCGCCCTGCGAGGGGAATGGAAGAACGCCGAAACGGTCTATCAAAACCAGGTAGCCGCTACGCTCTGTCGATTTCTGGGACTAGACTACAGCGAACAAAATCCAACCGCCGGCAAACCGATCGCCCGGCTGTTTTGAATACAGGCTTCAGGCTCCAGGGGTCAGGCTTCAGGGCCAGTGTGGTCAGGCACGGTGGGCACAGGGCTCCTGCCCTGTGCGCTTTTCTTGGACAATCGCAGATCGTGCTCATGCTGGTGGCCGTCATCGACTACCCGTACCCTTCCGGGTGCGGCACTGACATCTTTTGTGGAATAATCCAGCCTTGTAACTCGAAACTCTCCTTGCCGCTGAGTCGTATTCATTTAGGGACATGCCGAACCCGCCGGGTCCTAAAGCCTAAAGCTTGGAGCCTGAAGCCTGGAGCCTGAACCCTGAACCCTGAAGCCTGGAGCCTGACCCCTGAAGCCTGACCCCTGACTTATGCAATTTACCGAATTCCTCCGGCAGGCCTTCGATTCGCTGTGGTCGCACAAGCTTCGCTCGGCGTTGACCCTTCTTGGGATCATCATCGGCATCTCCACGCTGATCACCGTTGTTACGCTGATCGAGGGCGCCGACCGCTTCGTCGAAGAGCAGATGTCCAATCTGAATCCGGACGTCTACCAGATTTCACAGTACCCCCGCGTCAGTCTCAATTTCAACGACTACATCAAAGCGCGCAAGTGGAAGGAGCTGAAGTATCCCGACTACCTGGCGTTGGAGACGCAGCTTCCAGCCACCGACAGGATCGGTGTGGCCGCGACGGCAAACGACCTGGTTCGCCGCGGGTCACAATAT
>JBPCNK010000003.1:0-10053 GCA_051001345.1 Acidobacteriota bacterium
TAACCAGGGCAAACAGAAACCCAATCAGGATGGCCGCCACCGACAGGGTGCCGGTCATCATTCCGCTCACCATATCCTTGACCCCTGGAGGAATTCCTTCGATCGAGTCGATGACGTCGCGCGCCTGGCTCAAGCTGTCGGCTCCAAAACGGAACATCAGCATCTGGATGGGGATCTCCAGGACCGTCTTGACGGCGGCTCCGATAGCGCCGGCCATCAAACCCACCATGGCGCCGTCACTGTTGCTGATTGGAAGCGGCGAGCTGCGAACAAGGGAGCGCGCCGCGATAATGCCGCCGCCGATTACCAGAGCGCAACAAAAGCAGTTCAGAGCGTTGATGACGGGCAGCGCCCCGGTGATGCCTATGAAGATTCCTCCGAGGATGGCCGGAGTTGTCTTGTCGTTCATGTCGTCTCCTTTGAGCTTGAGGGCATTGCATAATCTCGGGCCGTCGCGGGCCGGAGTTCCAGAACGGTCTGTTCGGTAGCTTCGACGACCAATGGCGCCACGATGGCTCCAGCCAGCATTCCGATGACTGTCCGACTCTCAAAAGTGCTGGCGCGGACTCCGAGCAGTTCCAAAGCCACTTCCAGAGCCATCACGCCCACCACCGCATAGAGCCCGCGCAGGCTGGGCCGCCGAATGTTCCAGAGGCAAAGTGCTAAAACACAAATCCAAAAGCCAACGTAGATAGCTGTGCAACGGGAGCACACCGCCAGCGGTTCGTGCCCCAGGTAAAAAGAGCGGGCTTCGATCTGATGGCAGATGAGCGAGTAGAAACGGTAGATCCAGCCTGCCAAGGGAGACGCGCGTGCTTCGAGCCACGGGGCGGCGCACCAACCCAGATTCCAAAGGGTCGCCAGCGCGAGCACCGTACTGCGAATCCACCGGATGGAAACAGGCATGAAAGTTTGGAGAGTGTAACATAACAACAGTCGCCAGTCGCCAGTCGCCAGCAAGCCACGATTTGTCACCGACCGGGCTGATTGCTGATCGGACGACTGGCGACTGGCTGGCGACCGGCGACTCTGGCGACTGGCGACCGGCGACTCTTTGGTCACCGGCGACTGTTTGGAAAAAAACACTGATCCAATCCAACTGCTGCGTTATACTGGCCGCTGAGGGTTGTCCACGGATGACGTTGAGGCAGGTCGCCATCATTCCCGCGCGCTTGGCTTCGACCCGCCTCCCTGGAAAACCA
Source organism: Acidobacteriota bacterium (assembly GCA_051001345.1). Lineage (GTDB taxonomy): Bacteria > Acidobacteriota > UBA6911 > JACQSX01 > JBPCNK01 > JBPCNK01. Next base: position 1,203 of record JBPCNK010000003.1, read on the forward strand.
CTGCTGGAGATCAACGGCCGACCGCTTATTCAACATGTCTACGAACGGGCGCGCCAGGCGCCGTCACTGGACGATGTTCTGGTAGCCACCGACAGCGAATCGATCGCACGGGCAGTGGCAGGGTTTGGCGGCAAGGCACTCCTCACCTCCGAAAAACACACGTCAGGCACCTCTCGAATCCTCGAAATCATCTCCAATCTGGATGCCGACGTGGTTCTAAATTTGCAGGGCGACGAACCGCAGATGCCCGTTGCAACGATCGAAGCCGTTCTGGCCGCACTAGGCCGGGGAAGCTGCCCGGTGGCGACCGCCTGCGTGCGAATCCGCGACACGCACACGCTCTACGACGAGAACGCCGTTAAGGTCGTCTTCGACACCGAAGGCCGGGCTCTGTACTTTTCACGCTGGCCGATTCCGTTTGTACGGGGTCAAATGGGACTGGGAAGACAGCCGGAAGTAGTTTCTGCAAGACATTATAAACATCTTGGTATCTATGCGTATACAAAGGCGTTTTTGATGTCGCTAAAGGCCTTGCCAGGAAGCACTCTGGCGGAAACGGAGCAACTCGAGCAATTGAGGTTTCTGGAACTAGGCTATTCGATTCGTGTTGTGGAAGTTGCCGACGATTGTGTCGGCGTGGATACCGTAGAGGATCTCGAGAAGTTTAGAGTTCAAGTGGCAAGTGCTCGTTCAAGCGATAAGTGGTAAGTGGCACGAGTACAAGGAAGTTGTGTGGGCACAGGGCTCCAGCCCTGTGCGCTTTTTCTGGACAGCCGCACCCGATTCTAAGTGAACTGACGACTGCAAGATTGGAGGAGTAATGACCAAGTACATATTCGTGACAGGTGGCGTGGTCTCCTCGCTTGGCAAAGGGTTGGCGGCGGCGTCCATCGGATGCCTGCTGGAAGCGCGCGGCCTGAAGATCAGCCTGCTCAAACTGGATCCCTATATCAACGTCGATCCGGGAACGATGAGCCCTTATCAGCACGGCGAGGTCTTTGTGACCGACGACGGCGCCGAGACGGATCTGGACCTGGGCCATTATGAGCGCTTCACCAATGTCCGGCTGACGCGCGACAACAATACAACGACCGGAAAAATCTACCAGAACGTCATCAACAAGGAGCGCCACGGCGATTATCTGGGCAAAACGGTCCAGGTCATTCCCCACATCACCAACGAAATCAAAGCAGCCATAAAAAAAGTCGCCGACGATATCGACTTGGTCATTGTCGAGATCGGCGGCACGGTCGGCGATATCGAGAGCCTGCCTTTCCTGGAGGCCATTCGCCAGATGCGTAACGAGGAAGGGCGCGACAATACGCTGTTCATCCACTTGACGCTGGTTCCGTTTATCGGAGCGGCCGGCGAGTTGAAGACAAAACCTACCCAACACTCGGTCAAGGAACTGCGCGAAATCGGTATTCAACCCGACATCCTGTTGTGCCGCACCGACCGGATTTTGCCCAAGGAGATCAAGGGCAAGATCGCGCTCTTCTGCAACGTTCCGATGGAGGCCGTCATTACTGCCAAGGATGTCTCGTCCATCTATGAGGTCCCCGAGAGCCTGTCCAGCGAGGGGCTCGATGACATTATCGTCAAGCTGCTGGATTTGCCCGAAATGTCCAAATCCATCTCGCAGTGGAATGAGCTGATGGAGCGTATTCGCAACCCGCAGGAAGAGGTCGTCATCGCAATCGTCGGCAAGTACATCGAATATGAGGATTCCTACAAGAGCCTCAACGAGGCGCTTTTCCATGGCGGCATCGCCAACCGAGTCTCGGTCCGGCTGAAGTGGGTCGAATCCGAAGGACTGGTGGGTGACGACTGGACACGCAGGCTGGACGAAGTCGATGCCATTCTGGTCCCGGGCGGATTCGGCCAGCGCGGCATCGAAGGGATGATCCTGGCCATCCAGCACGCCCGCAGCCGTAAGATTCCGTTTTTTGGAATCTGCCTGGGCATGCAGTGTGCCGTCATCGAATTCGCGCGCAACGTGTGCAGCCTCGATGCAAACAGCTCCGAGTTCGACCCATCGACCCCGCACCGCGTCATCTACAAGCTACGCGAGCTGCTCGGCAACGAAGAGATGGGAGGGACGATGCGTCTAGGCGCCTTTCCCTGCGAACTTGAACCAGATTCGCTGGCCCACAAAATTTACAGCGAGCGCGAGATATCCGAGCGGCATCGTCACCGCTACGAGTTCAACCGCGAGTACGAGACCTTGCTGACGTCCTACGGTTTGCAGATCTCCGGGAACTCGCCCGATCGCAACTTTGCAGAAATTGTTGAGCTCGCCGATCATCCATGGTTTTTGGGCTGTCAGTTCCATCCCGAGTTCAAATCCAAACCGCTGCGGCCCCACCCGCTGTTTGTCAGCTTCATAGAGGCCGCCGTGCGCAATCGGCACAGGCGCATCGGAACACTTCCTACCGCACGCCAGGCCCAGCCGGTTGCCAAGCGCTCGGCGACATGAGCGCTGCCGTTTCACTGGGTCGGCTGCGTCTGGGAGGAGGGGGGCCGCTGTTTCTTGTCGCCGGTCCTTGTGTCATCGAGAGCCGCGATCATGCGCTGATGATTGCAGGAGAAGTGGACCGGGTGACCCGCACCCGCAGCGTGCCGTTTGTTTTCAAGGCATCCTGCGACAAAGCCAACCGAACTTCACGGCGATCCTTCCGGGGACTTGGTGTCGAGGAAGGTTTGCAGGTTCTCCAGGCCGTCAAAGACCAGCTCAAGGTTCCCATCCTGACCGACGTCCATTCGGTCGAACAGGTCCAGCCGGCCGCCGCTGTTGTCGACGTGCTGCAAATTCCCGCGTTCCTGTGCCGCCAGACGGACCTGCTCGCAGCGGCGGCGCGCAGCGGCCGGGCCGTCAATATCAAGAAGGGGCAGTTCTTGGCGCCCTGGGATATGAAGCACGTCGCCGAGAAGGTGACCGGAGAGGGAAACAGCAATGTGCTGCTGACCGAGCGCGGCGCCAGCTTCGGTTACAACAATCTGGTGGTCGATATGCGCTCGTTTCCGATTCTGCGATCGCTGGGCTTTCCAGTCGTTTTTGATGCTACGCACAGCGTCCAGCTTCCCGGCGGCGCCGGCGACGCGTCCTCGGGACAGGCGCACTTCATTTTCCCCCTGGCCCGCGCCGCCGCCGGTGCTGGAATCGACGGCCTCTTTGTCGAAGTTCACGAGCAACCCGAGCGCGCGCTGAGCGACGGACCCAACGCGTTGCGCCTGGACCTTCTCGGCGAGCTCCTGGACGAAGTTCTTGCCATCGACGCTGTCGTGCGGCGGCGGACGACGGTCTTCGTTCCCTGAGATGCCCAGCCGACTGGCCCGCCGCGTTCTGGAGATCGAAGCCGCCGCGATTAGCGCCTTGGCCGAGCGGCTCGACGAGCGCTTTGATCGCGCCGTCGCGTGGGTTACGGAATGCCGCGGCCGCGTGATCACATGCGGTGTGGGCAAGTCGGGAATTATCTGCCGCAAGATGGCCGCGACGCTGACCAGCACGGGCACCCCGTCCAGTTTCCTGCACCCGTCCGAAGCCGTGCATGGGGACCTCGGGCTGCTCGTCGCGGGCGACGTGGTGCTGATGATTTCCAACTCGGGAGAAACGCCCGAGCTGATCCAGTTGCTCGACCCAATCCAGCGTTTGAACCTGCGGCTCATTGTCCTGGCCGGACAGTGTCGCTCGACGCTGGGTCGTGCCGCCGGCGTGGCGCTAGACGTGGGTGTCTCGCAGGAAGCTTGCCCGCTTGGGCTGGCCCCGACGGCTTCCACGACGGCTGCGTTGACTTTAGGAGACGCCTTAGCGATGGCGGTAGCCGAAATGCGTGGCTTTCATGAAGCCGACTTCGCACGGCTGCACCCGGGTGGAGGTCTGGGTCGCCGACTTCGCCGCGTTGCGGATCTGATGCGCTGCGGCGAAAGATTGCCGCGAGTTTTGCCTGAGGCGTCGCTGGATGAAGTCGTCTACGAGATGTCGCGCAAAGGTCTGGGCATTACCGCGGTCGTCGACAGCGAAGATGTCCTGCTCGGAGTTGTCTCCGACGGAGACTTGCGTCGGCAGCTCCAGAAGAAAGGAGACATCCTGCACCGAACTGCCCGGGAAATGATGACGCCCGATCCGATCACGATCGAAGCCGAAACACTGGCTTCTGCGGCCTTGAGCGTTCTCGAGCAGCGCAGGATAACTTCCTTGATGGTCGTCGACGAGTCGAGTCGACTGATCGGGGTCCTGCACCTGCATGACCTGTGGGGCACGCAGATGTTTTGATGAGAATCTGTGTCGCCCAAACACCGAGCCGCGCGCGTAAGCCCGGATCATTCACACGTGCATTCACCACAGAGACACAGAGGACACAGAGGTTCACAGAGAAAACACATAGGGGTCGCATAGATCGGCCGTTGTGGCGCTTTTTTGAGACAGCTATATTCGAGGAAAAGCACACAGGCACTTTAATTGAAACTTTTCTCATTTAAGGAAGAACTACTTTAATTGTGTAGAGAACACAAAAGAGATGCACATTTGTTTTCTCTGTGAACCTCTGTGCCTCGGTGTCTCTATGGTGAATTCAATTGTGAATGATCCTGGATGAAAGCCATGTCGATTCATTTGAGAAACACTTGTGAATAATCCGCGTAAGCGAGCGGGCAATCAATTGCCGAGGACCTGAATGAAGATTTCGCCTGCGTTAAAACGAAAAATCAAAAAAATCCGCCTGATCATGATGGACATCGATGGCGTGATGACCGACGGCACGCTCTTTATGGGACCCGAGGGCGAGGAATACAAGGGCTTTAACAGCCGCGATGGTCATGGCGTCCGCATGGGACAGCGCGCGGGGCTGGGCTTTGGTATTTTGACCGGCCGCGAGTCCGATGTGGTTCGGCACCGTGCCGCCAATTTGGGCATCGACATCGTCATTCAGAAATCGTGGGACAAGGGATCGGACTTTCTGCGCATCGTGGAGAAACTCCATCTCCAACCTGCGGAAGTCGCCTTTGTGGGTGACGATGTGGTCGACATCCCGGCGATGCTGCACAGCGGCCTGGGCGTTGCCGTTGCTGACGCGCAGCCGGAGGTAAAAAAAATTGCCGATTACACGACCAGCGCATCCGGCGGCCGCGGCGCCGTACGCGAAGTCATCGAGCTGATCATGAAAACCCAGGGAACCTGGGAGGAAGAAATGAAGCGTTACCGCATCAAATGAAAGTACGAATTACGAGGTACGAAATACGAGTTACGAATTACGTCCTTTTGTGGTTGGTACTTCGTAACTCGTACTTCGTAATTCGTACTTCGTACCTACCCCGGAATCATCCACGGAAACACATAGGCCTGCAGCATCACGATCAGCCCCATGATGCAGACCAGCGCTACCGAGTGCCAGAACACAAACCGCAGGATGGCGCCTTCGTGTCCGGTTTGATTGGTCGCCGCCGTCGACACGACGATGCTTTGTGCATCGATCATTTTTCCCATGACGCCGCCGGTGCTGTTGGATGTCGTAATCAGTATCGGGTTGAGCCCGAGTTGTTCGGCCGTGATTTTCTGCAAGCTTCCAAACAGAACGTTGCTCGACGTGTCCGATCCGGTCAATGCTACGCCCAGCCAGCCAAGAACCGCGGCAAAAAACGGATAGACGACGCCCGTGTGGGTAAAGGCCAGGCCCAACGTCGCATCGGTTCCGCCGTAACGAGTAATGTAGCCGAGTGCAAGCATGCAGACGATCGTAACGAGAGGCCATTTCATTCGGTTCATCGTGTTGCCTGCGACGGCAGCCAACTTGCGCGGTCGGATCCGCAGGTAGAGGGCCGTTACAAGCGCCGCCAGCAGAATCCCTGTGCCCGTGGCGCTCAGCCACCCGAAGGTGTAAATTGCCGACTCGGCGTGCTGAGCTCGATAAGCGGGGTCGGTGATGCGCGCCGGATCGACGCGGGTTGGGCTAACCGGATAGTCACGGTAAATCATCTTATGGAGAGACGGAACCGGGAATTGCGGCGCCAGCGCCGGGTGATTGGGTCCCGGCTTTCCGGTGCTGCGGTAGTGTGACAACCCGGACCAGCCTCCGTTGAAAAGCGCTTTGGTTTGCGGCAGACCCCAAACGAACACGATGACCGTCAGCAGCGCCCAGGGCGTCCACGCTCGAATGACCTGTCTTCTTGAATAGCGCGTAAGCGGCGCGGGTGGTTTGCCCGCACTGTCCTGACTAGCCGGAAAGTCCCAGTTGTCGGCCGGCCGCCAGCGCGCTGCAAATAGCGCGGTGGCCAACAGGCTCACAACTCCGCCGGCGATGTCGACAAGCTCCGGGCCGACAAAGTTGCTCCAGAGAAACTGGACCAGCGCGAAGCTGCCGCCGGCGACCAGCGCCACCGGCCATACGCCCCGCAGTCCCTTCCAGCCGCTCATCGTGACGATCATCCAGACGGGAATCAACAGCGAGACGAAGGGAAGCTGTCGGCCGGCCATTTGTCCCAGAACGAAGGGATCCTGGCCGGTGATGGCGGCCAGCGTGAGGATGGGCGTGCCAATGGCGCCGAAGGCGACGGGCGCCGTGTTGGCGATCAAGCAAAGGCCGGCTGCGTAGAGGGGCGGAAATCCGAGGCCCATCATCAGCGCCGCGCAGATCGCCACGGTCGTACCGAAGCCGGCGGCGCCCTCCAGAAAGGCGCCGAAGCTGAAGGCGATCAGTAGCGTCTGGACGCGTCGATCGGGCGACAGGGCCGCGACGGAACTTTTGACGATTTCAAACTGGCCTGTTTCGACTGTCAGGTTGTAGAGAAACACCGCGGCCAGAACGATCCAGCCGATGGGCAACAGACCAAAGGCGCCTCCATACACCACGGTGGCCAGCGCGTCGACGACAGGCATGCCGAAGAAAACAATCGACACCAGTGTCGCCGTAACCAGCCCGGCCAACGCCGCCCACTGTGCCGGGATCTCGAAGACCCCGAGCAGCACCAGCAACACGACGATCGGAACGGCCGCCACAACCGTTGAAAGGATCGCGCTGCCGGTAGGGTCGTAAACCTGGATCCACTCCATGATTGCTACTGTCCGGCGGCCCCACAGCAAGAATTGCAATTATCTTCGCCTGCAGTTGACCGCAATTTCCTCCACTAAATGTGCCAGAGAGGAAGTGACGGTCGGAGCAGCCGGCTATTGGCCGCGCGCGGCAGCAAGCGCCGCATCGTAGTTGGGGTGTTCTGCGACTTCCTTGACGTACTCGACGTAACGAATCTTGTTGTTACTGTCGACCACAAACACGGCGCGGCTGTCCAAGCGCAACTCTTTGATCAGCGTGCCCCAGGCCGCGCCAAAAGAGGCGTCCTTGTGGTCTGACAGGGTGACGACATTTTCGGCGCCGGATGCCCCGCACCAGCGCTTTTGGGCGAAAGGAAGGTCCATGCTGATGGTGTAGACCTTCAGTCCGGACTTTTTGGCTTCGTCGTTGAAGCGGCGTGTCATCTGATCACAGACCGGCGTATCCAGGGAGGGCACCACACTGAATATCCGTGTGGTCGTGCCCGTATCAGCGAGCGTAACGGGCTTGAGGTCCAACCCGACGGAGGTAAAATCGGGAGCTGTGTCGCCGGCCTTCAATTCCGGTCCGACCAGCGTAAAAGGAGTTCCTTTCAGAGTTGTTGCATTAGGGCGTTCCGTTGCCATTGATTCGTGTCCTTTCAGGAAAGGTTGACAGTCTAACCCAAAACGACGCGGAAGTGTCAGTGTCTGACCAGGGGTCAGGCTTCAGGGGTCAGGGGGCAGGGTCACGACGTGAAGGTGCTGGCTGAGGTGCTCGTTCAAGTGGCAAGTGATCAGTGGCAGGATTACAAGGACGACGTGGAAGGACGTGTGGGCTCCAGCCCTGTGCGCTTTTCCGTCACTCGATTACCCGTGCTTCCTGACACGGCACTGCCACACGGAATCTTGTTGGAACCTTGAACATTGTAAACCCGCTTACTTCGCCTATCCTCAACGGATGCCCTACCTACTCGCGGTCATTTCCTCCATCGTTTACGGCAGCGCCGATTTTCTCGGCGGGCTGGCATCGCGGAGAACGAGCGCTCTGACAGTCGTCACGCTGTCGCAGGGCGTCGGGTTCTTGGTCGTCTTAGGCGCGATGCCGTTCTTTCCCGCTGCGCGTGCGACAACCTCGGACGTCGCGTGGGGAGCGGCGGCTGGGATCGCCGGGGCGGTGGGAGTGGGACTGCTCTATCATGCGCTCGCCATCGGCACGATGAGCATCGTCGCGCCGGTCACCGCGGTTTTCGCGGCGCTCGTTCCCTTCGCAGTGGGCATTGCGCAGGGAGAGCGGCCCACCTTGCTCGCCATGGCAGGCGTTGCCGTCGCGATCGTGGCGATCATCCTAATCAGTCAGGCGCCGGCGGAGGTCGAGCCGCACGCGGCGCAGCGCAGGTCGATCGTCATGGCGCTGCTGGCAGGCATCGTCATCGGTCTTTTTCTGGTCGCGCTTGACGGTGCATCAGACGAAGCTGGCCTCTGGACGCTAGTGTTCGCGCGGATCGCGTCACTGGTACTTCTGTTGCCAGTGGCGCTCATCCGCGGGATCCGGCCGGCGAGGGGCTCGGTTGGACCGATCATTGCCGGCGGAGTGCTCGACATGGCCGCCAACATTCTCTATCTACTGGCGGTCGCACGAGGGATGTTGACGATCGTCGCGACACTGGTCTCGCTTTACCCTGCCGCCACGGTAATCCTCGCACGGATCGTGTATGGAGAAAAGCTGCGGCTGCTGCAACGCTGCGGCGTCGTTTGCGCGATCGCCGCAGTCGCGTTGATCGTCGTGGGGTGACGTACGGCGCGGCCGCGAGCGACGCGAGCGGGTCC
>JBPCNK010000004.1:0-7953 GCA_051001345.1 Acidobacteriota bacterium
ACCCGGCGTGCCACTTCGGACTCACTGAGCCCTTCCCGGAGCAGTCGCGCTGCCCGCATACGCCGCCACTCCAGTTTGGTGCGATCAAACTTTACTCCGGCTGGATGTCCCATGCCGGAGAGTATACTCGATCTGATGCTAAATGTCACTAGGTTATGTAATAGTCAATAGATCAGCAGCAAGATCAGCAACAGCAACCACAATAGAAACTCAATCATCGCGCCTCCCAAGAAAAGTGTCCTTCGAACTACACCACTATTCATACCGCAATGCCACAATCGGATCGACGCGCGTGGCGCGCCGGGCTGAAATATAGCTGGCCTCAATCGCAACGACCGACAGCAGGGTCGCCACGGCCGCAAACGTCGGCAGATCGTTTGACGTGCCGTAGCGCAGGTCTCGAACGAAAGATTCCATGGGGGTCCTCGCTGCAGGCGCCGGGACGAGGGCAGCGTCACGTACCATTCAAAAGGAGGGACGAAAATGGCTCGTTCCCCTGCCCTCGACCGAGCGCCTCCGGCTAGTCGCGAATCGCGCCTAGCCGGCGACCTCGACGCTTTCTTCTCCGATCCGTCCATCAAAAATGTGGATGGTCCGGTCGGCGTCAAGAGACAAGCGCGGGTCGTGTGTCACCATGCAAATGGTGGCGCCGCTGCGATGAAGTTCTCGCAGCAGTTCCATAACCGATTCGCCGTTTTTGGAATCGAGGTTTCCGGTCGGCTCGTCGGCAAGCAGAATGGCGGGATGTCCAGCCACGGCACGGGCGACGGCGACGCGCTGTTGCTGCCCGCCGGATAGCTGGCTCGGCAAATGCTTGGAGCGGTGGTCCATGCCCACTTTCTCGAGCGCCTCGTGAACCCGCTGCCGCCGTTCAGACGCCTTCAAGCCCCTGTACGTCAGTGGGAGTTCGACGTTTTCGAAAACGGTCAAGTCGCCGATCAGATTGAAGCTCTGAAAGATAAACCCGATTTCGCGGTTTCGCGTGCGCGCCCGTTCCGACAGATGCAGGTTGGCGACCGACTGCCCGTTGAGCAGGTAGATGCCTTCCGTCGACGAATCGAGCAGGCCCAGGATCGAAAGCAGCGTGGACTTGCCACAGCCGGAAGGTCCGGCAATGGAGACATATTCGCCGGACTGAATTTCCATATGGATGCCCGACAACGCGTGCGTCTCGACCTCGCCGGTGTAGAAGACCTTGGTGACCCCTTCCAGCCGAATCAACGGTTGGACGTTCGACGTCGTCATGGGTTCTCCTTAATGGAAGGAAATCTCAATAGAAGTGAATTCCTGCCACGGTCTCATGTTCTGTAGCTTTCGAACACCTGCTGCCTTCCGGCCGCAGCACTGTTGGTGGCTTCGGTCCAAACAGTTCGCCCCCGGGCTTCAAAGTTCAACAACGAGAATCAATCCCAAATTGTTCAATCCCCAATCCGAAATCCCCAATCCGAAAAAAATCCCCACTCCCCAATTTGTCGTATTACGCTTTAGACTCGAATTCTCGCCAGAGGGTTGGTGTTTTTTCAAATTAATTCAATCGGACACGATCGACCCCATCGGAAGCCGACATATCCGAAAGAATGACCCGGTCGCCCGGCTGCAGTCCCCCCAGGATCTCGATCGCACTGACTGAAGTGCGTCCCAGCTTGACCTGCACGCTGTAGGCTTCTGTCCCATCTCGGTCGAGCTTGAAAGGTAATGGTGCTGTTCTCCTGCCCGAAGGCCGGGCGGCCTACATAAATGATGTTGTCGAGACGCTCCAACTCGATGGTCCCATCGATGGTCAAATCCGGGCGCGCCCCCTGCGGCAGCGGTCCTTCCAACCTGACGTCAACGGTCACCGTGCTGTTTTGCGACGAAGGGTCGATCCGGGAAACGCGCCCTGGGACGATTCCGTTGCGCGTGTCAATGGAAACCAACTGTCCAATAGAGATGTCTTTGGCCTGGGTTTCGTTGATGCGCAGCTCCGCCCTGAGCTTTCCAGGCTCGGCGACGCGCGCCATTTTTGTTCCGGGGGCGACCTGCTCGCCAACCTCGACGGGTACAACCTGCACGACGCCGGCTGTGCCGGCCCGCACCCGCAGCGAATCGACCTGGCTGCGCCGCAGATCGGTCAGGGCTTTGAGCTGATGACGACCGTGGAGCGCTCGACGGTAGGCGCGGCCGGTTTCATTTTGCCGAGATACCAGGTTCCCACAACGATCACAATCAGGACGAGCAAGAGATAGAGCGCCTGGCGAATGCGGCGCTTGCGCGCTTGAGACTTTCGCGGAATGTCCACCATAACTACCTCGATTAATGCAATCGGCATGCCACGTGCGCTGCTGCTATAACTGTTTGATTCTATTCTACTTGTTGAACTTTTTCGAGGGATTCGAACGCGCAGGTGTGCGCTTCTGGGATTCGACCATGTCAAAAACGAACAGGTGGTTTGGCTGCGCAGTTCGGATTACAATGTGCGATCTTTGGGGGACACCTATGAGTCTCAGCGGACAAGTTGCAATCCTTACCGGCGCCAGCAGCGGCATCGGCGTGGCCGTGGCCCGAAACCTTCGCGGCGCGGGAATGAAACTTATGATGACGGCACGCCGTGCCGAGCGCTTAAAACAGCTGTCCGGTGAACTGGGAAGTGACAACGCGGCGTTTGTCGCCGGCGATATGACCGACCCGGATCTGCCCGGCCGGCTGCTTGAGGAGACGCTCAAGACATTCGGCCGCTGCGACGTCGTGTTCAATAACGCAGGTGTCATCGAAGTGGCGTCCATCGAGACGATCGACTTGGACAGGATCTCGCGTATGGTGCGGATCAACGTCGAGGCGGCCTACCGTATGGCCTATGTCGCCCTGAAGTATTTCCGCACGGTCCAAAGCGGCCACCTGATCAACACATCGAGCATTCTGGGGACGAAAGTTCGGCCCAATGCGGGCGCTTATGCCGGCACCAAGTACGCCATCGAGGCACTGTCGGAAGCTTTGCGGATGGAACTGGCCGGATCTTCCATCAAGGTCAGCTGCGTCGAGCCGGGACTGGTCATGACCGAGCTGCACAAGGACTGGGAAGTTCATCCCAAGGACATGTTCAATATCAAGAGCCCTCTGGTGCCCGACGACATCGCTCGTGCCGTCCGCTTTTTACTAGAGCAGCCCGAGCATGTACGTATTCCGAAAATTATGGTGCTGCCGGGCGAGCAGCAACTCTGAATTACGAGTTACGAATTACGAGTTACTAGTGGCCTGGAACATCTGAAGTGGTAGCAACAACATTGATGCGCCTCCGCTGGCGGTTATGGGAAAACTGGGGCCGATTTTTGACCGGCTTCACCACAGGCACAGAGGACACAGAGGGACACAGAGAAAAGCGGGCGTACGGTCTTATGAACTTCGATCGCAGCACGGAGGACTGTCACAGTAAGTTCGTTGACATGCATACTTATTATAGAATTACAGACAGCTTGTCGTTGGTAAGAAGTTTTTCTCTGTGTTTTCTCTGTGTCCTCTGTGTCTCTGTGGTGAAGCCGCTTTTCACTGCACCGCAGAGCGTCACTAGGATCAAGGTTGGTATCAATTCAGGTGTTACAGTCCACTAGTTAGTTACGAATTAGGGATTGCGGCTCTAATTCGTAATTCGTAACCCGTAATTCGTAACTCGTACTTGACGGTCATTGTTTGCGACTCGGTAATTCGATGCTTTTTTGCAGACGGAACGTCAAACGCGCCTCCGAACCAAGCGCCACAGGTTTTCCCCGCGTCGCCAGAACACCTCCGGTTCCGGCGCCGCCGCCGACAGCTGCTCCGATGGCCGCGCCTTTTTTCCCACCCGCAATGGCGCCAACCAGTCCGCCCACACCGGCAGCGCCGCCGATGATCACCGCGTCCTTCTTTTTAGTTCCTGACGCTTGGCTGAACCAGTTGTTTGTGTCGATGGCATAGGTTTTCCCGTCGACCACCAAGGCCGTTAAGGTCAAACCAAGTTCAGCCCGCCCTTTGACCTTGCCCGACCGCTTCGAGTGATACACGCGACCGGCTACGCCGCTTCCGGCCGGCGCGACTACTTTGCCATCGATGGTGATGGCTCGATCGAGGGTCGCCTCAAAACGGTCTGCTTCGCTGTTTCTCTCCGTGCTGAGACCGGTGACCAGCCGAACCGCCAGGCTTGTGCCGGCCGGAACTGTCAGCAGTTGCGGACGGCCCAGCAGTGTGTCGATCAAGCCGCCCCTCGTTTCGCTTTTCTCTGCCTTGTCGGACTTTGCGGCCGTTGCGGCTGTGTTGGCGGCGCTCTTGTCAGCGGTGTCCGATCCGCCCTGATTGGAACAACCGGCCAGACCGACCAGCAGAACTAGAAACCCAACTCGACATTTAGTGAACATAGGTACCTCCACATCAGTGGCCAGTGGCCAGAGCCGCGCCCGGAAGGGTGCGAGTCCTCCAGGATTTTGCCACAAATTGTGTTGGCGATCGATAAACGAGGATCGATGCATTCTTTCTGAAGATGAAATCTTGTAATCGCAGTAACATTTTCGATCCTTCTTTTCTGCGTACCTGCCCGCTCCCTTACGGCCGCGGCTCTGTGACGGCAGTCGAATACGAAGCTTCCCAGGTTCCATCAAAAGCAATCTCATCAACCCGCTTGCGCTGGCGCTCGGCCGTTTCCCTCTGCCGTAGCTCGAGTGGGATACTCTCGAGATCCCCGGTGAACGGATACCCTATGGCGATCATCGCCATCGGTGTAAAACCCTCGGGAATCGCAAACTCCGTGCGGGCACGCACCGCATCAAAGCCGGCCATCTGATGGACGACCAGTCCGAGATCGACTGCCTGCAACACCAGATTCTCGCTGGCCAGTCCCACATCATGCTGGGCGTGACGATTCGCCTTAGCGTTGCGCGCAAAAGCGTCCTGGGCCACCGACAGCATCAACGCGGGCGCGCGCAGCGCCCAGGAGTTGCCCGCCGCCAGGCACGCGCGGGCGCGCTCAAGCCCTTCGGGCCGGGAGCCGTCAAAAACCAGGTAACGCCACGGTTGTTCATTGAAACACGATGGCGCCCAGCGTGCCGCCTCGAGCAGCGTAAGAATTTTGGAGCGCTCGACCGTTCTGCTCTCGTCAAAGATCCGGGGACTCCAACGGCGCCGGATCAAACCGTGAACGGGCCATTCGGCGTCGGCAGCCTTTTCGGGATAGGGAAGTTCCGCCATCCATGCCTTCCTTCCAACCAACAGAAGTATTTGAACATTCTGGGGGCCCATTTCGTATTGGGCTCTAGAACAAAAGATACTACAGCTTTTTTCAGCACGACCTGATTGACGGGAAATCATGGCGAAAAAGAAGTCTCGAAAAACCCTTCTGGCAATCATTTTGCTGGTGGCACTGGGCGGATTGGTCCTTGTCGGCTGGTCAAAGATGTCGGCCCCCTCAACCGACATGGACCCGTCGCGGCTGGCCACGGTCGAACGCGGCGACTTGGCCCGTTCGGTCGTCGCCACGGGACGAGTCGAGCCGGTTTCGAAGGTCGAAATCAAGTCGAAGGCCAACGGGATCATCAAGGAGCTCCACGTTGAGGTGGGCCAGCTGGTCAAACCCGGGCAAATCCTCGCGGAGCTGGACAAGGAAAATCTGGCGGCCCGCTTGCGCGAATCGCGCGCCGCGCTGATGGGCGCCCAGGCCAATTCCACGGCTGCCCGGGCCGAGTTGGAGAAAAACAAGATCGAAGCAGCCGGCCCCGATGTGCCTTTTGCGCGCCGCAATCTCGAGCGGATGGAAAAACTTTTCGGCGAGGGACTAATCCCGCAGTCGTTGTTCGATGACGCGCGAAGCGCTCTCGAGCAGGCCGAAAACCGGCAGAATGTCGCGCGCTCGCACCTGACCGTCAGTCAGGCACGCATCTCGCAGGCGCAGGCCGAAGTGGCCCAGGCCGAAGCAGCCGTCGAACGAGCCGTCGAGGAACTCACCAACGCGACCATTCGGGCGCCGATCCAAGGCATGGTCTTGTCGCGCGACGTCGAAATCGGAAGCCCGGTTTCCTCGATTCTCAACATGGGCGCCGCAGCCACGCTGGTCATGGTCCTCGGCGACATTCGCCAGGTCTACGTCCGCGGCAAAGTCGACGAAGCCGATATCGGTGTGGTCCGCCTCGGCCAGCCCGCGCGCATCAAGGTCGAGACGTTCAAGGAACGCCAATTTGATGGAAAGGTAACGCAGATTTCTCCGCTGGGTGTCGAAAAGGAAAACGTGATCAACTTCGAGGTCCGCGTTTCCATTGATAATCCAGGCGGCGAACTGCGCGCCAATATGACGGCCAACGCCGAGATCGTCCTGGAGGAACACGAGCGGGCGCTGGTGATTCCCGAAAGCGCGATCATCTATGATCCCAAGCGAAATGCGTCGGTCGAAGTCCCCACACCCGGCGCGCCCGACGGCCGGCAGCGCAAATCGATCAAGACTGGCATCAGCAACGGCACCCGTACCGAAGTCCTCTCCGGTCTGGTCGAAGGAGAGAAAGTCATCCTGCAGTAGCAGGCACCGCCATGCGCATCGTCGAACTCTTCTCGCAGATTCTGGCCAATCTGCGCGCCAACAAGCTGCGCAGCTTCCTGACGATGTTCGGAATCATGTGGGGAGTCATCTCGATCGTGATCCTGTCGGCCATGGGCGAGGGCTTCCTGCAAGGTAACCAGTATGTGCTGCGCGAGCTGGGAAAAAATATTGTGATTGTCCGCAACGGCCGAACCAGTCTGCAAGCCGGCGGCGTACGGGCCGGCCGGGCCATCCACCTCGAGATCAGCGACGCCCTGTCATTACGCGAAAAGTCAAAACTGCTCGAGCACATCAGTCCTGAGTTGATGCGCGGCGGCATCCGCGCCAAGAGCCCATTCAACTCCGCTTCGCTGCAAATGAGCGGCGTCTGGCCCGTTTTCCAGACGATCCGCACCATCGAAGTCGACCGCGGCCGCCTGATCAACGCCGCCGACAACCAGGAAGCCCGGCGTGTCATCCTGATCGGATTTGACGCCTACAAGCAGTTATTCGCTGATCGCGACGCCATCGGAAGCCAGCTTGGCCTCAACGGAATCTCCTACATGGTCATTGGCCGGATCCGCAAGAAGTCCCAGGATTCCAACTACACCGGCGAAGACAACGAACGGCTCTTTATCCCGTACGACACCATGCGACGGGACTTCCCTCTCGTGTCGGACATCTATACGGCCGATTCCGTGTCGGCCATCATTGTCTCGCCTCACCCGGCCGTGGCCGACCAGCTTCGCCGGCTGATCGAACGCGAGGGAAGCACCGGCTGGCTGGAAGGCAGAGGGCCGATTGAACACGAAATCCGTTCGATCCTCGGACCCCGCCATCGTTTCGACTCGACCGACATCGAGGCGTTGTCGATGTGGAACACAGCGGTCGAGTCGGTCATGTTTGAAAAGATGATCAGCTCGATGAATGAGTTTTTCATATCCGTAAGCATTATTACGCTGCTGCTGGGCGGCATCGGCGTCATGAACATTATGCTGATCTCGGTGCGCGAGCGCACGCGCGAGATCGGCGTCCGCAAAGCCGTGGGCGCCACTCCCCGCAACATTCTCTGGCAATTCTTCAGTGAAGGACTGCTGCTGACGCTGCTGAGCGGTTCGCTTGGGTTCGGAGCCGGAGTGGGACTTTGCAAGCTGGTCAACCTGCTGCCGATGCCCGAGCGCTTCGTCGGAATGGTGGTGACCTGGCAGACAGCGGCGTTTGCGGTGGTTGCTTTGACCCTGATCGGCGTGGCCGCGTCGACCTACCCGGCGCAGCGAGCGGCGAAGCTAGCTCCAGTTGAGGCGTTGCGTTACGAGATGTAAATCAGTGGTCAGTGGCCAGTGGTCAGGGGTCAGTGCCGCGCCCGGAAGGGTGCGGGCCCTCTCAGAATTTGCGGAAACTTGGGGGCAGTGGCCACTCCTCAAATGGTCGCCACCGGCAACTGG
>JBPCNK010000005.1:0-6525 GCA_051001345.1 Acidobacteriota bacterium
AACTTACTGTAATGGTCCTCCGTGCTGCGATCGGAGTTCATAAGACTCGTAGGCTCGCTCTTCTCTGTGTTCCTCTGTGTCCTCTGTGTCTCTGTGGTGAAGCCGGTCAAAAATCGGCCCCTTCCCATAGCCGCCAGCGGAGGCGGATCAATGTTGTTGCTACCAATTCAGATGTTACAGGCCACTAGTGCTTTCAAGTGACCAGTGACCAGTAGCAAGAATACAAGGAAGGAGTTGGCAGGGCAGATTTTCCTTTCACGGGCCGGGCGCGGCACCGACATGGCAGCAAATCCGGCGCCACTGGCTCGAACCTAAAGAAAAGCCGTCCACGTCCACGAGCACGTCCACGAGCACGGTCACGTTGACAAAACGGAACTGGCCACTGGCGACTGGCGACTGGCGACCGATTCAAGAGCGGTAACTGGCGTTGATGTCGACGTACCCGTGCGTCAAATCGCAGCTCCAGACCGTCGCCGCCTCCGACGCATCGTGCAAGTCGATCACCATTCGAAAAGTCTTAGGTTTCCAGATGGGCGAACGCGCCGTCAATCGAGACGGAATCACAACGCCGCGCGAAACAGCGCGATGACCCTGGACAGCGATATCGACCTTGTCGGCGTGGAGGCGCACGCCGGAGTTTCCAACCGCGCTCAGGATTCGCCCCCAGTTGGCGTCGCGGCCGTAAATGGCCGTCTTGACCAGCGGAGACAAAGCGACGGCGATGCCGACGCGGCGTGCGTCGTCAAAGGAGCGCGCACCCTTTACAAAGATCTCCAGCAGCCGCGTGGCGCCTTCGCCGTCGCGCGCAATCGACTGCGCCAACTCGACGCATAGGCCCGTCAGGGCCTCGCAGAAATGCTCGAACTCTCGGCCTGCACCCTGGACGGCCCGCGCCGTAGAACTCCCATTGGCCAGTATGCAGACCATGTCGTTGGTCGACGTATCGCCGTCAACAGTAATGCAGTGGAAGGATTGATCGACGGCGCGCGCCAGGGCGGTCTGCAGCAGCGCCGGTTCCATGGCTGCATCGGTGGTAAGAAACCCGAGCATGGTGGCCATATTCGGGTGGATCATTCCGGCGCCTTTGGCCATGCCGCCGATGCGAATGACGTGTTTGCCGCTGCGATACTCGACTGCCGCCGTTTTTTCAAACGTGTCGGTTGTGCAGATCGCCCGCGCCGCCGGACGCCATTGCCGCTCTGAAAGTTTCGCAACCAGAGCAGGAACTGCGCCGATGATCTTGTCGGCCGGAAGCGGATCGCCGATGACCCCGGTTGAAGCGACAAGGACCTGTGAAACCGGAATCGCTAAGCCGTGGGCCACGGCAGCCACCGTCGATGCCGCCCGCCGTAATCCCTCCGCACCAGTTCCGGCATTGGCGCAGCCGGCGTTGATCAGCACCGCCCGGGCCCGGTACGACGACTGTTCCAGGTGCCGTCGGGTTAGCAGGATCGGCGCGGCCGGAAACTGATTGACGGTGAAAACGGCCGCGGCCGAAGCCAGTTGCCGACTGACCAGCAACGTCACATCGTCACGGCCCGGCTTGATTCCGGCCGGATGCGCCGCCACCACAAACCCTTCGGGGGCCGTGATTCCCCCGGAGATCGACCGCACAGAGACGGACTTTGAACTCTTTTTCTTGTGAGATCCAGCCCGGGCCGTCAAAGACGCTTCTCCAGCGCATCCACAAACAGATCGACGTGTTCCCGCTCAAGAATCAGCGGCGGCAGCAGGCGCAAAACGGTCTGGTGCGTGCAGTTGGTTACAAATCCATCCCCCAGCAACTGTGGAACCAGGCCCGTCGCGTCCTGGCCGAAGTCGATACCCACCATCAGGCCCGCCGAGCGGATTTCCTGGATGCGTCCCTTCTTTTCCTTCAGGGCTTCAAGGCGAGTTCGCAGGTAAGCGCCCACCTTGCGAACATGATCGAGCAGGTTCTCCTCTTCAAGAACGCGTAGAAACTCGAGTGAGACACTGCAGGCCAGCGGCCCTCCGCCAAAGGTCGTGCCGTGTTCGCCTGGTCCGAGGGCGTCGCGCACGCGTTCGGTTCCAAGGACAGCCGCCAGCGGAAGGCCGCAGCCGAGGGACTTGGCCAGCAACACCAGATCGGGCTTGACGCCGGCGTCTTGAAACACAAACCACGAACCCGTGCGCCCGAGGCCGCACTGGATTTCGTCGAAGACCAGGAGCGCCCCCTGCCGGTCGCACAACTGGCGGGCGCCGCGCAGGAACTCGACTGAAAGCGGGATGATCCCACCTTCGCCCTGGATAGGTTCGACAAAGACGGCCGCCGTCTTTTCGGTGACGGCTTCTGTTAGCCGCTCCAGATCGTTGGCCGGCACAAAGCGGACGCCAGGAATCAGCGGCTCGAACGGGTCGCGGTACTTGGCGCCATGTGTGATCGTCAGCGCTCCGAGCGTTCTGCCGTGAAAAGCATTTTCGAGGGCGACAAATTCGATGCGGCCGGTCTCGCCTCTCTTGAAGGCAAGCGCGCGCGCCATTTTCATGGCGGCCTCGTTGGCTTCCGCTCCGGAGTTGCAGAAAAAAACACGGGTCATTCCCGAAAGCCGGCAGAGCGTTTCAGCCAGCAGTCCCTGGGACGGATGGAAGAAGAGGTTGGAAACATGCGTCAACCCGGCCTGACGGTTGATGGCGGCTACGATGCGAGGATGATTGGCCCCCAATGCGTTGGTCGCGATTCCCGACAACAGATCGAGGTAGCGCTTCCCGGCGCTGTCGTAAAGCCAGACGCCCTGACCGCCGACTGGAAAGAAGGCCGCGCGCTTGAAAATCGGGAACAGGTACTGTGCCTCCAGAGCGGCGACTTTTTCTGGGGAAGCGCTCTTGGTCTCGACGAGCGTCTTCACTTCAGGCTGCATAAAGCTGGGTCCCTTCCTGTTGGTTGTCGAGGATCATTCGCTTCAGCACTCCGGGGGCGTGCCCTCCGGCGATCCGGACATCGGCGACACCCTGCGAGAGCGCGGCCAGACACGCTTCCAATTTGGGCCGCATTCCGCCGGAGACCGTTCCCTGCCGGATCAACTCGCGAACATCATTTTGATGCAACCGCCGCAGAATTTCTCCGCCGGCGTCAAGGACTCCGGCAACGTCTGTCAAAAAAATCAGGCGGGCGGCGCCCCACGCGGCCGCGGTTGCCCCGGCCAGCGCATCGGCGTTGATGTTGTAGTATTGGCCGTCGGGTCCCAGACCCAAACTGGCCAGCACCGGCAGTATCCCCTCGCGGCAGAGGCTGTTCAGAAAATCCCCGTCTACAAACGTAACGTCTCCGACGAAACCCAGCTGCGGGTCGCGCTGGCGGACGCCTACACATCCGGCGTCGCCGGCCAAACCCAAAGCTCGTCCGCCTAAACGGGCCACTGCCGCGACCACCGACTTGTTTACCAGCCCGGCGTAGACCATCAGCGCAGCGTCGCGCGTGGCCGCATCGGTAACGCGCAGGCCGTCGCGAAAGAGGGAGGGAATTCCCAATCGCTCCAGCAGCGCCGTTAGTTCTTTGCCGCCGCCATGGATCAGCGTGACGGCATGGCCGGAGCCGCGCAAGCTCAGCACTTCGGTCAGGAGTTGGTCGCGCGTAGACTCGGCCAGCAGAGCGCCGCCAATTTTGACAACCAGTTTCACATCAGGCTCCAGGGTTCAGGGTTCAGGGTTCAGGCGTCAGTGGACTGTAACATCTGAATTGATACCAACATTGATCCTAGTGACGCTTTGCGGTGCCGCAACCGTATGCCGCAAGCCGTATGCCGTATGCCGTATGCCGGCCCGCTCCCTCACGGTCGCGGCTCTGTTGGCGCTCCGTCACCGGCCTGCGGCATACGGCATACGGCATACGGTTGCAGCCTTTCCCATGGAGCCGGATCAACATTGTTGGTGCTAATGTTGCAAGCCACTTTCAATCCGCAATTCCATGAAGCCTGGAGCCTGGAGCCTGAAGCCTGGAGTCGGGAATCAGACCCAGCGCTTCGTTGAGGCCGAAGCGGAGGTTCATGTTCTGAACCGCCTGGCCTGCGGCGCCCTTGACCAGATTGTCGATTGTCGACACCAGCGTCACCATCCGCGTTCCCTCGTAAGCCACACATCCGATATCGCAGAAATTGCTTCCGACGACTTGTTTCATCTGCGGCAGGCGCCCGTTGTTGTAGACCCGAACAAAACGACGGTCCCGATAAGCCGCCCGCAGCAGGTCGACCAGCTCATCCCTGCCCATTTGCTCGCGGGTACGCAAATAGATGGTGCTGAGGATTCCTCGATTGACCGGAACCAAATGAGGAGTGAAGGCCACCGTGACGTCGTCACCGGTCCCCAGTTCCTGGAGCAATTCCGGAGTGTGCCGGTGAGATCCGACTTTGTAGGCCTGGCAGTTCTCATTGATTTCGGCAAAGACGTATTCGGGATTCTTGCCGGCGCCCGTAAGACCGGACTTTGAATCGCAGATGATCGGGCAACTCGGGTCGATCAGGCCTTGCCGTACAAACGGGAGCAGCGCCAGCAGCAGCGACGTCGGGTAGCAGCCTGGATTGGCGATCAACTGAGCGTCTCGAATGCGCTCGCCGTGCACCTCGGGCAATCCGTAGACGGCCTGCTCGAGCAGTTTTGGAGCGGAGTGCTGGAAGCCGTACCAGCGCTCGTATTGCTCAGGCCGGCGCAGCCGGAAGGCAGCGCTCAGGTCGATGACAACGTGGCCCAGCTGCAGCAAACCCGGAGCCATCTGCAGAGAAACCTCCGGCGGCGTAGCCAAAAATACGACGTCAGGTTTTCTTGCCGCCAGGGTGTCCAGGGAGAAAGGCTCGCACAGCGAAGCGTCCAGATCTGGATTTTCTTCCACCATCTTGCGAACGGATTCCGGCCCCGAACCCATCAAACTCACGAGCTCTACCGACGGATGCCGGCTGAGCCAGTAATGCACCTCTCGGCCGGTATAGCCGGTGGCTCCTACAATCGCTGCTCGAATCATCTTCACTGTCCCTTTCAACTCTCGGCCAGAATTCGTTCCAGACGCTTCTGGACTTGCTTGCCCAGGCGAGCGCTGCGCAGAAGCGCAAAGACAGTGTCGTCGCCGGCGACTGTTCCCAGGATCTCATCCCAGCCGGCCCGATCCAGCGCCAGACCCAACGGCTGAGCCGTACCGGCGTGGGTCCGGATCAGGAGGATGTTTCCGGACTGCGCCGTGCTGATGAGGAATTCTTCGACGGCTCGTTCGATGTCGGCGGCCGGAGAAGCCGCTCCCGGCGTCGACACCCGATAGATGCCGGAGGCCTTGACGACGGCCAGCTGGCGCAGGTCCCGCGACAAGGTCGCCTGGCCGGCATCGATTCCGGCGCGGCGCAGCTGGCGCGCCAACTCGTCATGGTCGCGGATCTGGTTGCGTTCGATCAAGTCCAGAATTCTGGCTTGCCGTCGTGTCTTTTCGCTCATGGAAGATTATTCATATACATGAATAATCTTCCATTGTCAAGAGGAGAGGTGGATGCTTCAGCTTGTCGGCTTCGGAATTACAAAGTACGAAGGACGAAGTACGAAGTACGAAGGACGAGGTACGAAGGACGAGGTACGAAGGACGAGGTACGAAGGACGAAGTACGAAGGACGAAGTACGAAGGACGAAGTACAAGAGACGAAGTACGAAGGACGAAGTACGAGGGACGAAGTACGAAGTACGAAGGACGAAGGACGAGGGACGAGGGACGAAGTACGAAGGACGAAGTACTTGCGAGACTGCCTATCGTCCCGCGTCTCCCCTCGTCCCTCGTCCTTAGTCCCTCGTCCCTTGTCCTTCGTCCCTCGTCCTTAGTCCTTAGTCCTTCATCCGTGGCTTTTGGTCGTCGCGTGAGTCGGTTGGGAGATCGTTTCCAGAGTCTTTTCGCCTCGCTCGGTCTTTAGCAGGATGTCGGCTGTCGCGATGATTCCCAGCAGTTGCCCGCCGGCGTCTACCACCGGCACGCGCCGCACCTGCCGCTCGCGCATCCGCTTGAGCACGGATTCCAAGTCGTCTTCGGCGTTGCAGGTCGTGACGGGATCAGTCATGCAGTCACGCACGCGGGTGGATTTCGGATTCTTTCCTGTAGCCACAACGCGCACGGTAATGTCACGGTCTGTGAGGATTCCTACAACTTTCCCGGATTCAACAACCGGCAGAGATCCGCAGTCCTCTTCGACCAATTGCCGGGCCGCGTCGTGGACAGTATCGTCCGGGCCACAGGTCCTTACATTCGGGGTCATCAGTTCGCTGGCACGCATACTTTTTCCTCCTCTTTCGCAAGTTTCAGTATAGCGGGCCTTACAAATCAGTCGCCAGTCGCGGGTCGCGAGGGCCGCTTCACACTGGGCGGCACGGACCCGCTCGCGTCGCTCGCGGCACCGATGATGGCGGCGCCGATAATGGTCGCGGGGAGATTCGAACAGTCGCCGGTCGCCAGCCAGTCGCGAGTCGCCAGGGTTGCTTCACACTGGGCGGTACGGACCCGCTCCCTGCGGTCGCGGCACTGATGATGGCGGCGCCGATGGTGAT
>JBPCNK010000006.1:0-9484 GCA_051001345.1 Acidobacteriota bacterium
TGCGAATTGACACCGGTTGAGCATCGGAATGGTTGCTGTGAGGCCGCTCGCTTACGCGCGCGGCACCGCCATGCGCGGCACCGCAACGCGCGGCACCACAGTTCGCCGGCGCACAAGTTCGTGGCACCGCTGGTCGCGGCACGGCAGATCGGAATTTCTTCGTACAAACAGCCCGGCGGCGGTATCAGTAACCGTGACCACACCTCCTCATTACGTGTCTGTGAAAAACTTCAGCGACACGCCGCTCGCCTATTTCATCACCTTCAGTTGTTACGGTGCCCGCGTTCGGGGTGATGGCCGGGGGTCCGTTGACCGCGATAATAACCAGTATGGGAGCCCATTTGTATCTCCTAACCGGCGGCGCGCAAGGGTCCACCGCTCCCGGATGAAGTCTCCGGCCTATCAACTCGATGCAACTCGTCGTTCACTTGTGCTGCAAGCTGTTAAGGAAGTCTGTCGATATCGAGCCTGGGAGCTTCTCGCTGTGCATGTCAGAACCGCACACGTTCATACGGTGATTTCAGCGGAATCTCCCCCTGAGAAGGTCATGACCGACCTGAAGGCCTATGCTAGCCGCAGACTAAACGAAGCTGAATTGGATCTTCCCGGTCAGCGGCGCTGGAGCCGTCATGGGAGCACTGTGTATCTCTGGACGCCCGGCATGCTTCACCACGCAATTGACTACGTCCTAAACGAGCAGGGCGCACCGATGGCGGTGTTTGCGGCCAGCGGTGCCGCGGCCAACGGTGCCGCGACTGGCCCCTCAGCAACCATTCGAATTGACACCGGTTGAGCATCGAACTGGCTGCTGTGAGGCCGCTCGCTTACGCGCGCGGCACCGCCGCGCGGCACCGTTACGCGGCACCGCACCGCCGGCAGCGGGGAAAAGCGTGGAACTACATTACCCTGCCGTGATAAAGTTTCGAATTCAAACCATTCACGCACGGTCTTAGACGAAGGGCAGCGCGATGCCGGATCCTAAAGAACCCTCCGAGTTCAAAGTAACTGATCGACGTTCTGTCACGGCGGAAGGGGAAATCCGCCGTGATGCCGCAGCCGACAAACCCCAGCAGAAGCCGGTGTCCGAAGCGGCACAGCCCGCAAAGTCCGGACCTCAGCCCCAACCGGCGGCTTCTGCACCGGCTGGTGAGGCCGGCGAAGTCGACTTTCCTTCCTTTCTGCTGAACCTCTATATGACGGCGATGATGCAACTGGGCGCTGGACCCGAGAGTAAAAACCGGCCCATGGCAGTGGACATTCAGGGCGCCAACCAAATGATTCGAGTTCTCGAAATACTGCGCGCCAAGACCAAGGGCAACCTCGATGCTCAAGAGGAGAAGCTCTTTGAGCAGATCCTCTATGAGCTCCGGATGGTTTATGTAGAAGCGGTCCGGAAAGTCACGCACGGCAAATGAAGGTCTTGTTTCTCGGGACAGGCACCTCGCGCGGTGTCCCGTCAATCGGCTGCAGCTGCCCGGTGTGCTCTTCTCCAGACGAGAAAAATAAACGGCTGCGCCCCTCGGTCCTGATTCGGGAAAACGATTATCACCTTCTAATCGACACCTCTAGCGACTTCCGCCAGCAGATGCTACGCCACAAAGTCGATCGCATCGATGCTGTTTTGTTTACGCACCACCACGCCGATCACCTCATGGGACTTGACGACATCCGTGCCTATACGGATCGCCAGGGCCCGATTGTGTTGTACGCCGGAGCGCAGACGCTGGCGGAAATTCGAATCACGTTCCGGTATGTGTTTCAGCCGCAACCCTACTTTGGCTGGCCCAGACTGGAAACTCAGGAGCTCAAGGGCCCGCGCCAATTGGGGCCGCTGAAGGTCGAACCGCTGACGGTGATGCATGGAACGATGCCCATTACGGGATACCGGATCGGCGATTTCGCTTACCTGACAGACGTTAGCCGCATTCCCGAGGACGTTCGTCCCAGGCTGACCGGCCTGAAGGTTCTTGTTCTCGGCGCGCTGCGTCACAAACCTCATCCGGCGCATTTGAGCGTCGGCGAGGCGGTCGCACAGGCCCAGGCCATAGGCGCCGGGCAAACGTACTTCATCCACATGACTCACGAACTCGACCACGAAAAGACCAACGCCCAATTGCCTCCTGGGATCCAGCTCTCCTACGACGGGCTTGAAGTCGAACTATGAAGACGGTGCGATCGTTTGAAGAATTACCGAGGAGATTGCGCTATCCGATCCTGACCATCGGCAGCTTCGACGGACTGCATCGTGGGCATCAGGAGATTATTCGGACCGTGGTTCGCCGCGCACGCGAACGAGCCGGGACCAGTGTCGTACTGACGTTCGATCCTCATCCGCAACGGGTAGTTTCGCCCGGGGACGCGCCGCCTCTAATCCAGACAGCGCAGCAAAAATTGAGGCACCTGGACCAAATGGGAATTCAATACGTCGTGGCATTGCCCTTTACGCACGAGTTGAGCCGGCTCGATCCCGACGAATTCATCCGCGTCATCCTGCTCGATCGGATTCAGGCCCGGGAGATCCGGGTCGGCGCTAACTTTCGCTTCGGCCACAAGCGCTCAGGTGACGTCGAGCAATTGCGCCGCATCGGATTCCAACTCGGTTTGCTGGTCTATGAAGTGCCGGAAATGTCTTTCCGGCAAACTAAGATTTCCAGCACGTCGATTCGACGGGCAGTTCAATCCGGTCGCGCCGTGCTGGCTCGTCACCTGCTGGGACGGCCGTTCGCGCTGGAAGGAGTTGTCGTTTCCGGAACGGGGCGCGGCGCCGGCCTTGGCTTTGCGACCGCCAATCTGGATGTCGCCAACGAGCTGCTGCCGGGCGACGGCGTCTACGCGGGCCGAGTCCGGCTGGAGGAGAAGCCGCACACGGCCGTCATCAACGTCGGGCGCCGCCCCACGCTGCATGGCCCCGATGGGCCGCGCGTTGTTGAGGCGCATCTCCTCGATTTCTCCGGCGACCTGTATGAGCGCCAGGTGGAAGTGGAATTCTGCGTACGGTTGCGCGCCGAACGCAAGTTTGCGTCAGCGGAAACACTTGCCGGGCAAATCGCGCGGGATATAATGAGCACCCGAAAAATCGAGGCGTTCGCATGAGCATCAGCAACCTGGAAATTCAGAAGATCGCCCGGCTGGCCAATCTCAGCTTCGAACCGGAAGAACTCGAGCGGTTCGCCGGTCAGTTTGCGCAGATTCTCGATTACATCGCCCAGCTGAGCGCCGTTGATACCGACGGCGTCGAGCCGACCTTTCACACGCTGCCCGACGTCGAGCAGGGGACTCCCACGCGCCCGGACAATCCGCTCCCGTCGTTCGAAGCGGACCAGGCTCTCTCCAATGCCCCCTCCAGCGCAAACGGCCTCTTCAAAGTGCCGAGAGTCATCGACTGAAGATGGGAGTTGAACTCACAGCACTCTCCATTGCCGAACTGCAGCACGGGATAGCGCGCCGGGATTTCTCGTGTCTGGAAGTCTGTGACGCCTACCTTTCTTGCATCGATGCGAATGACGGGCGGATCCGCGCGTTTCTGACACCGACGGCCGACCAGGCGCGCCGGCAGGCAACCGAGTGGGATGAAACGATCGGCGGCGGCGGCGCCGTGCCGCCGCTGGCGGCTGTTCCTATGGCGCTTAAAGACAATCTGTGCACGCTCGGCATCCGGACGACCTGCGGTTCGAAGATCCTCGAGAACTTTGTCGCTCCGTACGATGCAACAGCGGTTGCCCGGCTTCGCGCTGCCGGCATGCTGTTGGTCGGCAAATCCAACTGCGACGAATTCGCCATGGGATCGTCGACGGAAAACTCCGCCTACTTTGCCACGCGCAATCCTTGGAATCTCGAGTGTGTTCCGGGTGGTTCAAGTGGTGGATCAGCCGCAGCTGTTGCTTCATCGATGGCGTTGGCGGCACTGGGATCGGAGACCGGAGGCTCGGTCCGCCAGCCGGCAGCGTTTTGTGGAATTCTGGGACTGAAGCCGACGTATGGGCGTGTCTCCCGGTATGGCCTGGTGGCCTTTGCTTCTTCCCTGGACCACGTCAGTCCGTTTGCGCGCAACACGGCGGATCTGGCGGCGGTTCTGCAGGTGCTGGCCGGCCCGGATCCGCTGGACTCGACGTCGTCGCGCCAGCCCGTGCCGGATTATTCCGACGCCATGCGACAAGACATCCGGGGATTGAGAATCGGTCTGCCGCGCGAATTTTTCGGCGAAGGCCTTGATCCGGAGGTTCGCGAGAAAGTTCAAGCGGCGGCCCGCGCGCTGGAAGCGAACGGCTGCGTACTGGAGGAAGTGAGCCTGCCGAACACTCCGCACGCAATCGCCACGTATTACATGATCGCTCCGGCCGAGGCCAGTTCGAATCTGGCCCGCTACGATGGAATCAAATATGGTCACCGCGCTGAAGTCTTCACCGACTTGTCGGACATGTACCGGCGAACCCGCAGCGAAGGATTCGGAACCGAGGTCAAGCGTCGCATCATGCTCGGCACCTATGCGCTGAGCTCGGGTTACTACGACGCCTACTATCTGAAGGCTTCGCGCGTCCGGACACTGATCAAGCGCGATTACGAACAGGTTTTCGGCCGGGTCGACCTGTTGCTGACTCCGCCGACTCCGACACCCGCTTTTCGGATCGGCGAAAAGGCAGCCGATCCGCTCGCCATGTATCTTTCCGACATTTACACGGTGACGGCAAACCTGGCCGGGATTCCAGCCGCATCGGTCCCCTGCGGCTTGAGTTCTGAGGGACTCCCCATCGGCATGCAGTTGCTGGGTCCGCATTTTGCCGAGGGGCGCATTCTCCAAGTAGCGCACGCCTACGAACAGATCGCCGGCTTCCCGAAATGGCCGGGTCTGTAAGGTGTCAGTGCCACGAACGAAGAGAGCGGTGACCACCTGGTTGGCGGCGGGTGGGGCAATATCAACACTCTCTGCGTTTGTGGCAATGACATTACGTTTCTGGCATCACCCGTGGCGGTAGTTTCCTCTTCACAACCACCAGGGCGTATATTTCCCGTCGCGGCAGGCCATACCTATCGCTCAGGACACGCAGCGCCTTTGTTCGCTCGAGGCCTGAGGCGAGCAGGTCGGAGTACTCCTTCACTAGAGAACGCTGCGAAGGCATGGCTTGGGCTGTTTGCGCAGGGGGCCCGACCAGCAGTGTGATCTCCCCACGTGTCGGCTTGGCGGTGGCGGCCAATTCGCCGGCGGAGCCTCGCAGAAACTCTTCGTGAAGCTTCGTTAGTTCGCGCCCCACAACAACGGCGCGGTCTGCACCTAGTTCGTGCGCAATGTCTTGAAGTGTGCCCGGAAGGCGAAGCGGAGATTCGAAAAAGATGAGAGTACAATCCAGTCCGGCGAGACCCCGCAGAGCTTTTCGACGGGGTCCGCCGCGCGAGGGCAGGAATCCGGCGAAGAAAAAACGATCTGTTGGAAGTCCCGAAGCCGCCAGCGCGGCGATGGGGGCCGATGGCCCTGGAATGGTCACAACCGGGATTCCTTCGGCGGCTGCAGCTGAAATCAGGCGGAACCCAGGATCGGATATCGTGGGAGTTCCGGCGTCGCTGACGATCGCGACGCCCTGATTTGCGCGCAACCGCTCCAGCAACTCGGCGGAACGTGCGGCTTCGTTGTGTTCGTGATAACTCAGCGTGGGAGTCGAGATGTCGTAACGATTCAGCAGAACTCGCGTCGTGCGGGTATCTTCGCAGGCGATGACATCGACCTGCTGCAGTGTTTCGATGGCGCGCAGGGAGAGGTCCTTGAGGTTCCCGATCGGTGTGCCGACGACGTACAGTGGCATGGGGTCAACTATTACTCAGTGGCCAGTGGTCAGTGGTCAGCTGGCCCATCGAACGCTGGCAACTGACCACTGGCCACTGGCCACTCATTCATTCATCGCGGCAATCATCTCGCGAACGGCGCGCTCGATGCCGACCAGCGCAGCGCGCGCGACGATGTTGTGGCCGATGTTGAGTTCCTCAATCCCAGGGATCGCTGAAATCGGTCGTACATTGCGGTAGGTCAATCCATGCCCTGCCAGAATTCGCAGCTGCAGTTTACTGGCATAATCGACTGCCGCCAGGATCTTCTCCAGTTCCAGCGCTGTCGTCGCCCGAGTGTGATCGAAAGCGCGCGGCGCCTCGCTGGCATAGAGTCCCGTATTGATCTCGATCAGGCGCGCACCCAGGTCGCTGGCCTTCTGGATCTGTCCCAGGTCAGGATCGACAAAAACGCTGACGTCGATTCCTTCGGATTCCAGAGTCTGAATGGCCTTCTTGATGGCGCGACTGTTTTTGATGACGTCAAGTCCGCCTTCGGTGGTGAGTTCTTCAGGCCGCTCCGGGACCAGAGTGGCCTGGTCGATATGAGACCGCGCGGCGATCTGAATCATCTCTTTGGTCGCGGCCATTTCTACGTTCAACTTGGTTGTAATCGTCCGTCGCAGGATATCGATGTCGCGTTCCTTTATGTGGCGGCGATCCTGGCGCAGGTGAACGGTGATTCCCTGGGCGCCGGCCAGCTCGGCCAACTGCGCCGCCAGGACCGGGTCCGGTTCGATAGCGCGACGAGCCTCGCGGATCGTCGCGATGTGGTCGATATTGACTGCCAGACGAGTCATGATTCCTCCCAAATAGTCGCCAGTCGCCAGTCGCCAGTCGCCAGAAGTCGCCAGTCATCAGGTTGAACGGCGCGGCGAATTCGGCAGTATCGCACCGTTCGACCGGCGACTGGCGACTAGTCGTATTTGCCTGCCCAGTCCCGATAGCGGATGCGAAACAGTCCCCCGATCATCTTCAGCGCGTCCGAGAACAAACGCATCTTGGTCCCTTCGCTGTGACCCCATTCGACGGGAACCTCCAGCACGCGCAGGCCGCGCTTCTGCGACAGGTATAGAATCTCAGCGTCGAACCCGAAGTCAAAGATGCTTTGCCGATCAAAGACCCAACGGCTCGCATCGCGCTTGAAGGCCTTAAACCCGCACTGTGTGTCGCGGAAGGGCAGGCCTGCGATCGACCTTACGATCAGATTAAACAGTTTGCCCCCGCTTTCGCGAAACAGAGATTGCCGTATACGAATGTTGGACTCCTTCAGCCCGCGCGAACCCAGCGTGACATCGTAATGGCAGCTGCGCAGCGGCGCCAGAAGTTTGTCGGCCTCCCCGATCGGCGCGCTCAGGTCCGCATCGGTGAAAAGGACGACTTCGCCGCGGGCGTGGCGAAACCCGTTTAGTACGCTGAAACCCTTGCCACGGTTGACATCGTTGCGGACAACCCTCAACTCGATCGGGCTGGCCGCCGAGACAAAATCTTCGGCGATCGCGGCCGTGTGATCGCTCGAACCATCGTCGACAACAAGGATTTCGCTGTGAAACGACTGGCGGCGCAGATAGCTCAACGTCTGATCGAGTGTCCCGGCCAGGCGTTGGGATTCGTTGTAGGCAGGGATGAGAATGGAAAGGTAGATGTTATCGGCCGTCATCGTCGTTCCAGGAATGCTTGCAAGCGATATCTTGCTTGCGGCTTAAAAGCATGATCAGGCTGTGCGCCATTTTCAAATTGCCCCAAAGAACAATGATCACAATTCAACGATTTTGGCAATTGACAGCCCGGATTATTCACGAGTGAATTCACCACAGAGGCACAGAGGACACAGAGGTTCACAGAGAAAACACATCGCGTCGCATAGATCGGCCATTGTGGTGCTTTTCTAGAGACGCTAGATTCGAGGAAAAGCGCACAGGCACGTTAATCGAACTTTTCTCCCTTAAGGAAAAAGTACTTTGATTGAGCAGACAACACAGATAAGACCATATTTGTTTTCTCTGTGAACCTCTGTGCTCTCTGTGTCTCTGTGGTGAATTCAATTGTGAATGATCCGGGATGAAAGCCATGTCGATTCATTTGAGAAACACTTGTGAATAATCCGGGCTAACTCCTAAATAGCATCTAATTCATTTTACTGATTGTCGCCATGACGCGCTCAAGGCGCGATAGGGTCGCCTGTTTTCCCAATAGCACCATGACCTCGAAGAGGCCCGGCGCCACGCCCCGTCCGGTCAATGCTACGCGCACCGCCCCGATCAGGTCGCCTGCCTTCATTTCCGTCTGGCCGGCGGCCGAACGCAACACGGCCTCAGTCCCCTGTAAATTGAAAGGCTCGAGCTCGGTATACTCCACTGCGAGCTGCCGCAGGGCTTCCGGAAGGCGTTCGTGGCGAAAATACTTCTGACTGGCCGGTAGATCGTAATCAAAGGAATCTGTGAAAAAGGCGCGGCCCATTTCGACTAGGTCCTTCAGCGTTTTGGCGCGCGCGCGCAGCAAATCGAGTGCCTGGAGCAACCAGGCACGCTCCGAACTTTCAAAGGATTCCTTCCACAACCCGTGCGAACCGAGCAGTGGTTCGACCAGTCGGGCCAGGTCCTCCAGCGGCGCTTTCTGCAAATACTGGCTGTTCATCCATTCCAGCTTCTGGAGATCGAAAACAGCGCTGCTCTTGTGGATTGCGTCCAGCTCGAACCGGGTCCATATCTCGGGGCGCGAGAAGATCTCCTGGTCGCCACCCGGCGACCATCCCAGCAGCGCAAGGTAATTGACCATCGCATCGGAAAGAAGCCCCATGTCGCGGTAGGCCGTAACGCTGGTGGCGCCGTGCCGTTTGCTGAGTCGCTTTTTGTCCGGACCAAGGATAAGAGGGACGTGCGCAAATTCCGGAAGCGCGGCGCCGAGCGCTTCAAACAGCAGGATGTGCTTGGAGGTGTTGGCGAGGTGATCGGCGCCGCGAATTACATGCGTGATTCTCATGTCGATGTCGTCGGTGACCACCGATAGGTGGTAGGTGGGCAGTCCGTCGGACCGCAGTAGGACGAAATCTTCGACATTGGAGTTCTCGACGACGACCTCGCCGAAGACACGATCCTGAATCCGTGTCGTTCCCTGTGGAACGCCGAACCGCACGGCGTGGGAGCGCCCTTGGCCGAGACGCTCTGCGATCTCCTGGGCGGAGAGCTGCCGGCAGCGTCGATCGTATTTCCAGGGCGGCCCGCCCGCCGGATGCAGCGCGCGGCGCTCGGCGAGTTCTTCCGGAGAACAGAAACAGCGGTACGCCGATCCCTTCTCGAGCAGCCGCGTAGCCTGCTGAGCGTATTGTGCCGTGCGCTGGGACTGGAAGAACGGGCCCTCGTCCCATGAAAGCCCCAACCATGTGAGGCCTTCCAAAATACCTTCCATCATGTCAGCCGAAGAACGCGCCACGTCGGTGTCTTCGATTCGCAGAATGAACGTACCGTTATGGCCGCGCGCGAACAGCCAGTTGAACAGCGCCGTGCGTGCTCCTCCAATGTGTAGGAATCCGGTTGGGCTGGGAGCAAAGCGGACGCGCGGGCCGCTCGTTGCGCGCGCCTGACCGAGGGCGACGGCGCCGGAGTCAGAAGGCGGCATCTTCGTCGACCCAGCGCGCGCGGACCGCTTTAGGAATGATTCGGCTTCGAAA
>JBPCNK010000007.1:0-22825 GCA_051001345.1 Acidobacteriota bacterium
AATCCCTGGGGGCTTTACGACATGCACGGCAACGTCACCGAATGGACGCTCGACCAATACCTGCCGGATGCGTACATGCGCCTCAAGGGCAATCCCTCCACTGGGTCCTGGGTGAAGTCGACAGAGCCGTATCCGCATGTTGTCCGCGGGGGTTCTTGGAAGGATCGTCCCGAGCAGCTGCGCAGCGCCGCGCGCCGCGGTTCGAGTCCCGATTGGAAAAAGGACGATCCGCAGTTGCCCAAGAGTGTCTGGTATCACACCAATGCGCACTGGGTGGGATTTCGCCTGGTCCGGCCTCGCGAGATTCCATCGGCAGAGGAGATGTATCGCTGCTGGAACAACGGCGTGGCGAGGGACAAGTGAAGGCGGGTTAGCCCGAAAAAGTAGCAGCCGGGAGTAGGCAGCGACGGGCCGGCGCTGCCCACTGCCTACTGCCGACTGACTAAGCGGCCCGTTCCTGGCCGCCCCATTCGCCCAATTAGGAAACCTCCAAAGCAAGTATCCCGTTGCGGACCTGCCACGCGCTGTGGTTCAATTTACCTGTCACCCCAAAAGCCCTCAAGCCTAGTCGTCCTGGAGATCATTGCTATGAAAAACCAACCGCCTTCAACCACTGGCAAACCTGAACCGACCGCGCGCCGCGAGTTCCTCGCCCAGAGCGGAAAAATCGCAGCGGGCGTCGCACTGGCCGGTATCGCCATACCGCATGTGCATGCGGCGGAGGATAACACCATCCGACTGGCGCTGATCGGAAGCGGCAACCGCGGCAGCGGCGCGGTGAGAGACGCCTTTGACGCCAAAGGCGGGCCGGTGAAGCTGGTGGCCATGGCGGATTTGTTCGAGAACCGGCTGCTGACCGCGCACAAGAACCTCGTCGAATACTTCAGCGAACGGGTCGATGTGCCGCCCGAGCGCAGGTTCATCGGCTTTGACGCTTTCAAGCATGCCATCGACTGCCTGCGCCCCGGACGGGACGTGGCGATGCTGACCGGCTACGCGGGCTTCCGCCCAGCCCAGCTCGAATATGCGGTGCAAAAGGGCGTGAACGTTTTCATGGAAAAATCCTTCGCCTCCGATCCGGTCGGGGTGCGGCGCGTCATCAAGGCTGGCGAAGAGGCGGAAAGGAAAGGTCTCAAGATCGCGGCGGGCCTGCAGTGCCGGCACTCGCGCAACCGGCTGGAGTTGATCAAGCGCATCCGCGACGGACAGCTCGGCGACATTCATCAGATCCGCGCCTACCGGATGGAGCCCAGCGGCCCGCTGCGCACGCGGCCGGCGGCGATGAAAGAACTGGAGTGGCAGCTGCGAAATTTCACCAAGTTCCTCTGGGTCTCCGGAGGACTGTGGGCGGAAATGGATATTCACCAGATCGACGAGATTTGCTGGCTGAAGGACCAGTGGCCGGTCAACGCCCACGGCGTCGGGGGTCGCGTGGCCAACAGCGCCGATCTCAGTCAGAACCTCGACTCGTTCTCGGTGGAGTGGACGTTTCCCGACGGCGCCAAGGGCTACGATGTCGTGCGCTACATACCCAAATGCCACAACGATTTCGTCACCTACGTGCACGGCACCAAGTGCGCCGCGCAATTCTCCGGCAAGGTCCACGCCGGCACGGTTCGAATTTTCAAGGACCAGCGCTGCGAAAACGACAACATCGCGTGGGAGGCGCCCGACGAGGAACTCACGCCCTGGCAGGCCGAGTGGCAGGTTCTGCTCGATGCCATCCGCGGCAACCGGCCGCACAACGAGGCCAAGCGCGCAGCCTATGCCAACCTGGCCGACATCATGGGACGCGCCGCCGTTCACATGGGCCGGATCATCACCTGGGACGAGGCAATGGCGTCAAACTTCGAGTGGTGCCCGAGCATCGACACGCTCACCTTCGATAGCCCGCCGCCCGTCACCGCCGATGCGCAGGGCCGCTACCCCGTGCCTGTCCCTGGCGTCTGGACTGAAATCTGAGGACAACGCGACGCGGCGTGGCGTCCCCAGGAAAGCGAACTTGAAGCTGTACGGTCGCGGCTCGGACCGATTCCGCGGACTGAGTCCGCGGTCGCACGCAGCCCCGAGGCGCTACTTGTCCCCAGAGTACAAATTGATCAGCAGTCGAACCGCGGCGTCGACCAGCAGTTCGCCGCCACCAGGCGAGAAGCGTGCGCTGATGGCTTCGTAGCCACCCTCGTGGAACGCCTTGCGGTTGGGAACGTAACTGATCGCGCCGTTGCCCGATTGCTCGCTGACGACGGTGAAGGGAAACGGCGAATTCTGTTTGATCGCCAGACCCAGCTCCACGAAAGCGTCGCCCGGAAAACCAACCAGCGCCAGTTTGCCTCCGAGCGCAATCGCCTGTACCTCGGACCCGAGCGGAGAGCCCGCCAGTTCGGCCAGGTCGAGGACCCGCCAGGCGGCGACGACATCGTGGAACGACGGCGCCGGGCTCTTGCCATAACGCGAGATCGTCTGGCGGGCCTGTTCGACCTCGGCCGTCTGAACTTTCGGAACCGGAAGCGCTACCGGCCTGGTACCTACACGCAGCCAGGGGACGTCGATCGGTTCAAGCCGTGAGTACGCCTTCAGCACCGCGGCCGCCAGGATCGTGCCGACACGGGAAGCTTCGGCCTGGCCGCTGGGTTGGTCGACTCGGCGCGTGTCGATGTGATTGACGTTGCCCGAGGTCCCGTTGGTAAAGACGGTGAGCATTTCCGGGCCTTTGATCGGCTCGAGCAGTCGCGCGATGACGGCCGGATAGTCGGCCGAGATCTCTGGGCCGCCGACGATGGCGGCGTGCAGGGCAAAGTTGATCAACGTCACAAGCGGCTTTCCCGCCAGGGACTCGAAGTAGACAACTGAAAGCTGCGGATCGATTGGGCCGACCGCCCGGACGGCGTCCGGATTGCGCCGGCCGGGGTTCATGCGCACGGTTCCGTCTTCCATAAGAAAACGACGGTTGAAGTTGACCGAGTCCTCGTCGACCCGGCCTGCCAACACACGCGCCGGAGTCAGGTCGGCCTCGGCCCGGCGCACCGCGTCTGCGATCCAGCCCGCAAGCCGCTGCACGTACTGCTCGCCGAGCCGGCGCGGTTCGTCTTGCACCAGCGCCAGAAACAACGGATGCATCTGTGGACCGGCGTGCGCATGGGTGGCACTGAGGATGACCTGATCACCACGTAATCCCGTTGTCACGCTGATCAGACGGCGCGCCTCCTGGACAATCGCGCCGCGAAGGCTGATCAAGTCGCAGGCCACCAGGGCCGCCTTAACGCCGTTTTTTTCGATCACGATCGCCTTGGCGTAGAGGTCATCGTGGACGCCTTCGGCGGGAGTGATCCCGTAAGAGCTGCCGATCGGCGCTCCGACTGACGGAGTGATCTTGACAGCGGCTCGTCCCACTCTCAGGTCCTGTGCCAGTGACGGGACCGTCCAGAGCACGAGCGCCGCAATCCAGGCGGCAGGCGGCAGGAGGCAGCGGCGGAAGCTGCCGCCAACGATCCGTCGTTGTGCGCCCAGACAAACCGCGCCAAGCGGGTGGCGCTTAAGAAATGAATCGCGGAGTCCCATGCAAATTTCCGTTTGCCTTAGGCGCCGCTCGCTTACGCGCGCGGCGCCGCGTCAAAACGCTAACACACGCTGAGGGTTCTCCTCGAGCATGATGCTGATTTGCTCGTCGGTCACACCGGCTTCAGCCTGCAGTTTTGGCACGAAGACACGTGGGATATAAGTAAAGTCGTCGAACACCCTATCGCCTGACGCGATCTCCAGTCCATAGACCCTGACTGCCGCATCGTGGCTGATCATCGTCTGGCGCCCGTAACCTTTTTTGATAGCGTTGCCGACGATCCGCACCCAATGCTCGTCATCGAAAAAGACTTTCATCCCAATCCGATCAAAACTGATGTTGGCGCCACGCCGCAGCATGCGCTCAGAATAATCCAGCGGGTCTTTCTCGAATCCAATGTGGCTGACAATAACCTCCTCGGGCTTGACGCCTTCCGATTCAAAAATGTCCAGCTGCTCAAGGCCCATTCCGTTGGTGGTATGCGTAATGATCGGACAATTGGTGGCTTTATGAGCTCGTGCTGCGGCCCGCAGCACCCGTTCCTCATTTTCGGAAATGCGCCCCTCGCCAGTGGCGCACTTGATCATCCCAGCCTTGATCAGTGTGTCGCCCATCCCTTCGGTGACTTCGCGGATGAATAAGTCGGTCATCGCATCCAGGTCCAGGGCCCGGCCGATGGGGTGCATCGGGCACCAGGATTCGTGGAAGAAACCGGTGCTGCAAATGATTTTGACGGGGCTGCGCTTGGCCACGTCCTTGAACAGATCAAGATATCGGCCGCAACCGATGGGCGTGCACTCGACCATCGCGCCGATGCCGGCCTCCGCCGCTGTCTGCAATTTCGCCACCATCCGATCCGCCATGGCGTCGTAATCGAAGTCGAGAAGCTTAGGGCGCCCGAGCATCTCGCCCCAGTCGACGTTCAAATGCTCGTGGATCAACGTGCGGCCCAATGCGGCCGGCGCTACGTCACCGGTCAGCGTACGGACTTTCTTGGTCATCCGATCCTCCTCAGAATTACGAATTACGAATTACGAGGTACGAGGTACGAGGTACGAAGTAACGAGCCGTCCCCCGTACCTCGTACCTCGTACTTAAAAATTGGCCGAGCTTCCGACAGTCCTCAGCCCAGATAAAGTTCGGTGCGAACGCCGCGCACATCCATCTCGTAGTCGAGACCCGCAATTGGCGGGCGGGCGTAATGCAAGCGCACCCCGTGCCGGACGCCAGCTCCCGCGACTGCGAGAACCTCCTCCTGGAAAAACGGAAAAACATCGTGGACCGTGTAGATGTTGACAACATTGACCTCATCCCAGCTGACGCCCAGCCCCCGCAATCGGCCCGTCATGCACCGCATCACATGAGCCGCCTTCTCGCGCATGGCATCCGCCGAAACTTCGTTCGGCCGGACGATGGACTGTGGATTCAATCGCGACTCTACCAGTTCACCCGCCCCGGCCACGACGAATGTCGGGCGCACCTTCGATCCAGGATGGGGAACCGTGTAGGAAAAGGCATGCAAAGAAGGTTCTGCCGGCGGATCAACCTCGGGAGCGACGTTGGTGCGCGCCACTGGGTTCAGGGTGTCCACCAGGATTTCTGCGTCAGCGAGCACGGCATGGTAGCCATGGTTGAATTCGGCAAAACCTTCAAAAGAGAATGGGCGGGGTGAGCACAACTCCATGGCGCAGACGGCTTGCATCGGCCGCCCCGCGCTGGCCAGGTGCCGGGCCATCAGATCGAAACCAGATTGAAACGAGAGCAGCGAATTGAGCGTCACCTGCACGATCTCGTAACCAAGGGCGGCGACAACGCCGGACGAATACGCGCTGCTGCCTTTCAGAAAGTGATAGTTGCCCTTGGGGTTTTCTACCAACATGACATCTCTCAACTCTGCATCTGCACAGGACCTGCAATCCGTTCCGACGTCCGGCCGAAGGGCGAGCGCAGCGCACGGCCTGGCGTGGCCCCGGTGGGTTGGCCGCTCTCGACCACCAACCGCCCATTGACGGCGACGTGTGGCACGCCGACCGGGTAGCTGCGCGGCTGCTCGTAGGCCGACGTGTCGTGCAGCGTCGCCGGGTCGAACACCACAAGGTCGGCCATGTAGCCTGGCCGCAGGATGCCCCGATCGAGAAAGCCGAGCCGGGCCGCCGGAGCGGAGGTCATATGGCGCACTCCCTCTTCCCACGATAGCAAGCCTAGATCGCGCACGTAGTGTGAAAGAAAGCGTACGTGTGTACCCCAGCCGCGCGGGTGCGGCAGGTCGCCGACCAGGATACCGTCGCTGCCGACAACATGTGCCGGGTGTTGCAAGATCGCCTGAACGTTCTCCTCGTTACCGATGAAAGCCAGAATGGACACGCCGAGGCGGGTGCGCTCGAGCAGATCACAAAAATAATCGAATGGCGTTTGGCCGGCCTTTGCCGCCGCCGCATCCAGCCGAAGTCCGATCGCCCACGGATCGTGACCGCCAAAGATGCCACCGATCTGAATCAATTCCCATTCCAGCGGCACGTTGTGAAAACCGTCGGAGCCTTCGACTTCGATTTCACTTTGGATGCGGGCCCGCATGGACGGATCTCGCAATCGGCGCAGGATTGCTTCAGGGCCGCCGTCGTGCACCCAGCTTGGGAGCAGGGCATGCAGGTAGGTTGCACCGGCCAGATACGGGTAAGTGTCCAACGTGACGTCCACACCGCCGCGCCGCGCCGCATCAAACATCGCCAATAACTCTCCGGCGCGTCCTCGATTCACAGGGAAACCAAAGTGTGCATGCGTCAGGTGCACCGGAACGCCCGCGCGACGGCCAGTCTCAATCGCATCGGCGTAACCCTGGATCGCTTGCATCCCGTAGTTACGATGATGGGGACAGTAAAAGCCGTTGTAGCGTTTCAGGACCCGGCACAGCGTGACCATTTCGTCATCGGTCGCAAACATGCCTGGCGCGTAAGTCAAGCCCGAGGAGAGTCCCACCGCGCCTTCGCGCATGCCCTGGTCAACCAGCGCCTCCATAGCGGCGAGTTCGTGGGGCGTTGGTGCGCGGTTTTCCATGCCCATTACCGCCATGCGCACTGTGGCATGGGGTACCAACATCGCGATGTTGACCGTGACATGCTGATCAAAGCGGTCCAGGTACTCGGTAATCGTGCTCCAGTTCCAGTCCACCCCGGGCGGGTCTCCGTTCCAACCGACGAGTTGGGTGCGCAATAGCGCGGCCGTTTCGCGTGTGACGGGCGCAAGTCCCAAGCCATCGTGGCCGATGACTTCGGTGGTCACCCCCTGACGGATCTTGCATTCGTGAAGCGGATACGCCAGCGGCTGCAAATCGGAATGCGTATGAAAGTCAATGAAACCCGGGCAGACAAAGCAGCCGTCGGCGGCCAGCCTATGCCGGGCAGCCGCACCTTTGAGCGGGCCAACCGCGGCGATGCGATCGCCCTGCACGGCCACATCGGCCCATTGCCAGGGATTGCCCGCGCCGTCTATCACCTGGCCGCCCGTGATCAGCATGTCGTACATTCAACCCACCTCAACCCAATGGCCTGTCTCGGCCGAGCGGTAGACGGCCAGCACGGCGGCCAATCCAGCCCGGCCATCCTGGCCGGTCACGCTCGGCGGCCTACGCTCGCGCACTGAGTTGACCATCTCGGTCAACTCAGCCAGCAGACCCACCATCGTGCGGTCGGTCAGGCCGCTGTCCGGCTTGTAGAAATGCTTGACGGTGCGCGTATCGCCGATCATCCATTCCACCGAGTCCCAGGACCGGACGTGGATCATCCCATTCTCGCCGAAAATTTGTAACTCGCACGAAAGGGTGCGATACGGCCCCCAGTGCTGAAAGAAATTGCCTTGGGCGCCGCCGTCGAAACGGGCCAGAGCCGCGCCGTACTCCTCGGCGCGCGAACCTGTGGTCGGCTCGACCAGGGCAGAGACGGACGTCAATTTTTGATTGAGCACCCAGGCCGCACGGTCAAAGCCGTGAACCGCGGCACACATAAACACGCCGCCGCCGGCGATCTCGCGGTCGCGGTACCACGGCAGGACAAAACTGTAGGTGATGCTCATGGCGTCGTGGACGATGAGTGGCCGGCCGATCAGCCCCTCGGCGACCAGGCGCCTGGCCTCGACCATTTCGGGGTAAAAGTGGTGAGTAAAGCCGGTCATCAAATTGACGCCGGCCCGCTCGCAGGCGGCGATCATCCGATCCGCCTCTTCAAGCGTTCGGGTGATGGGCTTTTCCATCAAAACGTGGACACCCGCTTGAGCGGCGGCTTCGGCGGCCGGTAAGTGCAACTGCAGCGGAAGGCAAACACTGAGTACGTCAACTCCGGTCTTGAGCAACTCTTCGTAGTCGCGGAACGCGCGGCTGCCTGTGGCCTGCGCCAACGGTTCTACTTTCTCAGCGACTGGATCGGCAATGCCGATGAGTTCTACTTCCGGAACGTGCAGGTATGCACGGGCGTGGATTGCGCCGATGAATCCCGCGCCGGCGATGCCCACACGGATTTTCCTACCCATTGGAATTCTCCTACCCCTGGCTGACAGCCAGAACCGCATCGCGGATGCAAAGCCCGCCGGCAGTTCTCTGAAAGCACAACGCGTCACCGGAGGTGCAGCCTGCGGCGGTAAGACGGGATCCTATCCTCGAAAGCGAGCTTGAGTAGTTTGAGCTTTTCTTTAATTGTGTCAACATGAGTCCTGCATTATACATGGTGAACTTTGTGCGGCTTTGACGACGATCATTTAGGTTCAATGCTTGTGGCAGCTGAATAGCTGACCGGGCAGGGGTAGCGCGGATGAATCGGATTAACGCGGATTGCTTGCAATAGGTGGGCGCTCATGAGTGCAGCTCATTCCAATGCGCCTAATCCGCTCAATCCGTGTTCATCCGCGCTATCGATAATCAAATTGTGAGGCTCCGATTCTGTCCCGGTATTCTGTAAATATCAATTTAGATGGACCTCGTATGCTACGCGAATGGGCAGCGCTGATTCTTTGTTGTTTTTCGGCGGC
The DNA here is from genome assembly GCA_051001345.1 of Acidobacteriota bacterium. Lineage (GTDB taxonomy): Bacteria > Acidobacteriota > UBA6911 > JACQSX01 > JBPCNK01 > JBPCNK01. The sequence continues at coordinate 8,573 of JBPCNK010000007.1, forward strand.
AGGGTTTGCTGCTGCGCCTGGCCAAAATCCACTCCCTCGGTCTCCTGCCACCCTCTCACAGATCAGAATTCAGTTCGACATCGGCGCTTCCGCCGGAGTTCCAAGGGAATACAAAGCGTCCGAACATCGGCTTCCCTCGACGACGTATTATGAGCTTGTCAATACCCGGAGAAGCGTCGCTGACCTGGAAGCAAAAGAAGATCATTCGCCGGCGGAACTCGAGACACAGAAACGCAAACTCCAGCAACTCGAACAGCGTTTCTCTCTGGAAGAAAAAGGCGCTTACGAGTCGTGGCTGAAAGGGCAGCAGAAGGCTTATTCCGGCACAGATAGCCCGGGCCACAATCGGGGAGATTTTGACATTCAAAGGGAAACGTTTTGGAACGCGGTTGCCAACGATCAACTCGACGGTTTGGTTTATGCCGATGGCTCACCTGCCGATGGAATCTCCTTCGATGTGGGGACAAGTCCGGATAAGGGGCCGATCAACTGGAACGGGGTTCCCCGGCTGGGAGGAGCGGATTCGACCGAGGGGATTTTCGCGACGCCGCTTGGAAAGACCAACTTCTGGCTTCCCGATGGGAACATCGGGCTGCGCGTCAAAGGACTGCCTGCTGGCACCTACCGGATCTATGCCTTGGGCCGCTCAGTGCTTCCGGAATTCACCGCAGAAGGTCGCATACCTCTCTCGGCCACACGGGTTTATGCCTTGGGCCAAACTGTTCTTCCCGACCAAGCCCGCGGGCACTATGCCGTTAGCATAGGCGTCAACCTCAACGATGTGTTGAAGCGGCCACAACACCTCCAGGAAATTTCCTATAGTGGCGCCTGGACGGAGGGAGAAACCTACACCGTCAACGTGGTCACCACGACCAAGACGAACGATTGGATTACTGTGATTGTTCCTGGCGACAGCGGCAACATTGCGATGATCGAGGGACTACAGATTACGCACGTCGACCCTTCCAGAATCGACACCAAGCCCCGGAGAAAAGCCACGCCGGCGTTCAGGAGCGGTTTCCAGCTGGAGCAAGGGGATCGCGTGGTTTTTATAGGAGACACAGCTACCACCGTCGACCGCAGGTACGGTTACCTGGAAACGATGCTGACCAGCCGTTACTCGGGTCACCAGATTGTTTTTCGCAATCTGGGTTGGGAGGGCGACACTGTGTTTCGCCAGGATCGACCGATGAACTTTGGCGGGTGGCCCAAGCACTTAAAGGAACAAGGCGCGACTGTCATCTTTGCGAATTTTGGCATGACCGAGTCGCTGCGCGGCGCAAGTGGCTTGCCCGATTTCATTAAGGCTTACCATCGCCTCCTTGATGTGCTCAGCCAAAACACGTCGCGCATTGTCCTGGTTTCGCCCGTCAGTAGCGAGGCCTCCGGCGAGGCCGTTCCGGATCCGGTCGAACGCAATCAAAAGCTGCGTTTGTATACCAATGCAATTGGCGACATCGCGGCGCGGCGTGGCTTCCTTTTCGTGAACTTGTTTGAAGCGCTCGGCGCGGCTGCCAGGCTAAATCCAGCCCTTCCTCTCACGCACAATGGCATTCACCCGTCCGCTTATGGTTACTGGCGGGCGAGCGCTGCGATTGAAAGAAACCTTGGGCTGGGTCCGCGAAATTGGCGCGTGGAGATCAGAGGAAAAGGTAGCAGGGCCAACGGGACCCGATTGACCGATCTTCAAAGAAGTGATGCTGGAATTCGCTTTCGCCCCAGCGATGAAACTCTCCCTGATTGCCGGTTTTCTCCTGAAGGTACCGAAGGAAAGCCGTTCGTCGCGCAGCAGCGTGTTCTCGTGGTAGGAGGCCTGGCTCCCGGCAGATACGTACTCAAAATCGATGGCGGCGAGGTGGCTCAGGGTTCCCATGCCGAGTGGGCCAAGGGAGTCGCGCTTAGCACCGGTCCGGAGTTCGAGCAGGTCGAGAAACTGCGCGAACTTATCGTGCTGAAAAACACCGATTTCTTCAATTACTGGCGTCCGGAGAATTGGGAATTTCTTTACGGTTCCCTCACCAACATGCCAAGCAGCCGGCTGCATACCGCCTACGATGTTCGTTGGTTCCCCGACGAGATCAGACAATTCCTACCACTCATCGCCCAAAAGGAAACTATCATCGGCGGGCTGGCAGTTCCCAAGGCTCATCTCTACGACCTGGTTCGCATCAAGTGAGGCGCAAACTTGCCATGAAAATCCCACAGCACAATCGGGCGACGGCAGCGGTGGCTGCCTTTTTCATCGCGGCGACCGCCTTCATTGCGGCGGCCAGCGCTTATTCTGGTCGCGCTGCGGAGGATTACAATGACCCTGCAGCCGAGCTGAAGACCTTCAAAGTTGCGGAAGGGTACGAGGTCAACCTTTTCGCGTCCGAACCGATGATCGGTCCTCCGATTCAAATACAGTTTGACCCTGCCGGCCGGCTCTGGGCGGTCTGTAGCTGGACGTATCCGCAGCTAGTGCCGGGCGAAAGGCCGAACGACAAAGTCGTCATCCTCGAGGACACCGACAAAGACGGCCAGGCTGACAAGGCGACTGATTTCGCGGTTGGACTCATGCATCCCACGGGCATCGCACTGGGAGACGGCGGCGCTTACGTCGGGCAGGGCACTGACCTGCTTCATTTGCGCGACACCAACGGAGATGGCACGGCCGACCAGACACGCGTGGTGCTAAGCGGCTTCGGCACAGGCGATACCCATCACAACCTGCACACGTTGCAGTGGGGACCCGGCGGAGAGCTGTTCATGAGCCAGGGCCACAACTCCTATTCCAAAGTCGAAACACCGCACGGCATCGTCACGCTTGATCGTGGCGGCCTATGGCGGTTTCGTCCGGGAAAGATGATCTTGCATGCGTTTCTCGACAACAGCTCCGGCCCAGCAAATCCGTGGGGCACAGGTTTTGATCGCTGGGGACAGCCGTTTATGGTTGATGGAGCGGGCTGGGGTTTTAGCTACCTGCAACCTGTCACGGCCAACACGAAGAATCGGCTGAAGTATTTTCCCATTACTACCTCTCGCAAGGGCAGATTGGTAGTATCCGGCTTAGAGGTCTACGGTGGTAGTCACCTCCCTCCGGACATGCAAGGGTCGATCCTTTTGGGAGCCTCATTGAACAAAGGCATCTATCGCATACAAGTCACCGACGACGGCTCTGGGTTTGCCTTCCAGGACATGCCGCCAATCATGTTTTCCACGGGTCCGACGTTTCGCCCAGTCGACGTCAAGGTGGGGCCGGACGGCGCGATCTATGTAGCGGATTTTTCCAACGAGATCGTCGGCCATTACACGTTCTCGTTCCGCGATCCGCGCCGGGACAAAAGCCACGGTCGCATCTGGCGGATCACGGCCAAGAACCGCCCGCTGGTCGAACCGCCCAAACTTGTAGGCGTCCCGCTGCCGGAATTACTAAATCACCTGATGTCGCCGGAGAACTACACTCGCGACCAGGCCAAACGCGTGTTAAGCGGTCAGGACCCACAAAAAGTGATTTCTGCCCTGGGGCAATGGGTCAAGCAACTCGACGTCAATGATGCCGAATACGAGCACCATCTGATGGAAGCGCTCACCGTTTACGAAATCCACAACTTCGTCGAGCCTTCGCTGCTTAAAAAACTCCTGCGCGCCCGCGATTTCCGCGCCCGCGCCTACGCCACGCGCGTCATCGGTCATTGGCATCCGCGACTGGAATTGCCGCTCGACCTGCTTTTGGCCCAAGTCAAGGATGAGCATCCACGGGTGCGACTTGAAGCTGTCGTCGCGCTGAGCTACATCCCTTCGACAAAAGCCATGGAAATTGCGGCGGTGGCTGTCGATAGGCCGATGGACAGATTTCTAGATTACGCTCTGCATCAGGTGGTGCACGCTTTGAAGCCCCACTGGGTGCCGGCCTTCACTTCTGGACAACTGACGTTTGATAACAACCAACGGCGTATCGAATTTGTTCTTAGCGCCGATAGCTCGGCTGATACTCTGGGTCCGCTGCTGGCCCAGTTGCAGTCTGACCGCCTGACGCCGGAAACGCGGGAAAGATTTCTGAAAATCGTTGCCAACGTGGGCGGGCCGGCGGAGTTGGCGACCGTCTTCGGCTCCAAGGCATACACAACTGGGGCGGGTTACGACGCCAAACTGCACGCGAAAATGCTGCCGGCCTTGGCGACCGCGGATCTTTTGCGTAAAGTGCGTCCGTCCGGAAACCTGGCTGCGGCCCTGGCTTCGCTCATCGAACATCCCGACGAAGCACTGCGAGTTGAGGCGCTGAAGCTCGCGGGAGTCTGGAAGCTCGAGGCGCTGCGTTTGCAGATTGCGAAGTTGGCCGAAGCCAGGGAGAGCAGCGACTCGGTTCGTCGCGCGGCCATGGAATCTCTTTCTCGCCTCGCGGGCGAAAAGAGCCTGAAATTGCTGGAACACCTTAGCGCCCCGGCCCAACCGGAGAAGGTTCGGTTCATGGCCATCGCCGGGCTGGCCGCGCTGGATCTCAAGGGCGCCGCCAGGCAAGCCGCCGACGCGCTGTCGGCCAGTTCAGGCGAGAGTGATCCGAGCGACACTTTTTCGGCCTTCCTCCAACAGTCCGGCGGGTCCAGGGCTCTGGCAGAGGAGTTGCGGCCAAAGAAAATCCCCGTTTACACGGCGAAAGTCGGCCTGCGCCTGATGAATTCTGCAGGCCGGCAGGACTCCGAGTTGCTCAAGGTTTTAAGCAAGGCCGGCGAGACGGAAGGCGAAATCAAGGATCTGGCTGATAAAGGCCTCACGAAGGAAGACCTGGCAGCCCTGGTGGGCGAAGTCCGCGCCGCAGGTGATGCCGTTGGTGGAAAAGCGATTTATCATCGATCAGACCAGATGTGCACGGTTTGTCACGCTATCGGCGGCGAGGGCGGAAACATGGGGCCTGATTTAAGCGCCATCGGTACCAGCATGCCAGTCGATTTCATCATCGAGAAATTGCTTTTCCCGAATCGATCGGTCAAGCAGGCCTACGTGTCGGTGGCAGTGACCACAAAGGATGGAAAAGTGTTCCAGGGCTACAAACTGCGTGAGGACAATCAGGAATTGGTCTTGAGGGATGTGCTGAAAAACGAGGAGACTCGCATCCGGTCTGACAACATCAAAGATCAGACTGTACAAGGATCGCTGATGCCGGCCGGGTTGGTGAACAATCTAAGCCGGTCCGAGTTTCGGGATCTGGTCCGGTTTTTGACCGGGTTGGGCGCACCGCCTCCTTAAGGCTGGCCGTCCGGATCAACGTTGTTGGTATCAATTCAGATGTTACAGCCCACTAGTGACGCTCTGCGGTGCAGTGACAAGCGGCTTCACCACAGAGACACAGCGCGGCAAGCCGCAACCAAAGTCGGCAGTAGGCAGCCGGCAGTAGGCAGCGTCGGGCCGTCCACGGAGCGCCAACAGTGCCGCGGCCGGAAGGCTGCGGGCTGGTAGAACGAAGGCGTCATGGAGAATCGTCGCGGAATGCGAAGGTTTCACTCATCAGTACTACAGAGGACACAGAGAAAACACAGAGAAAAACTTTGTACAAACGACCGGCTGTCCGTAATTCTGAGTATGCAATCGGTGATGCGATCGAAGTTCATAGGAATCGTAAGGCAGCTTTTCTCTGTGTTCCTCTGTATTACCAGTTGGCGAAATCTTGTTATTTCAGCAAGAGTTTCGATCCCGCTTCCTTTTTACCGGCCCGCAGCCTTCCGGCCGCGGCACTGTTGGCGCTCCGTCGCCGGCCTGCGGCATACGGCATACGGCATACGGTTTGCGGCTATGCCGCGCTGGGTCTCTGTGGTGAAGCCGGTTAAAAATCGGCCCCTGCTTTTCCATAGCCGCCCGCGGAGGCGGATCAATGTTGTTGGTACCAATTCAGATGTTACAGCCCACTAGCCGGAGGGTATCGGATGCATAAGATTAAATACGCCGTCATCGGTCTGGGCTGGTTTGGAGAAAAACACTGTGAGACGCTCGCTGCTCTCTCGAATGTCGAGCTATATGCGCTCTGCACCAGAACGGAGTCCAGGCTTAGTGAGCTCGGCAATAAATTCGCCGTGAAACACATGTATACAGACTACGATCAACTTCTGGCCAACCCTGAAGTTGAAGCCGTCAGCATTACGACCATGTGGGATCAGCACGCCAAACCGGCGCTGGCTGCCATCAGAGCGGGAAAACACGTGTTCCTGGAAAAGCCGATGGCTGCCACGGTAGCTGAATGCCGCGCCATTGTGGGAGCAGCTCAAGCCTCGGATAAGTTTCTTATGGTAGGACACATTTGCCGATTCAATCCCCGTTATGCTGCGGCGAAAAGTGAGATCGAGGCCGGCAGCATCGGCAAAATTGTGTCCATGTATGCCAGGCGAAACATTCCGGCGGCCGTCGGCCAACAGGTGTTGGGTAAGATCGGACCCATTCTCGGAGATGGAGTGCACGACACCGACCTTATGCTCTGGTACTCTGGCGCGAAGATAAAGACGGCCTATGCCCAGACTGTTGATGTGCGCGGTTTCAAATACCCGGATATTGGCTGGACGATGTATCGCTTCGACTCAGGCGCTATAGGCGTCTGCGAAAATATCTGGTTCTTACCTGACAAGACCGCTTTTCAGATCGATGAGCGGATGGAGATCATCGGTACGGAAGGATCGATTCATATTCACGAGACCCATCCCAATTTCTCTGTGGTTGACAAAAACGGCTGGCGTTCACCGGACACGACCTACTGGCCTGAACTGCACGGCATGCGGGCTGGCGCTTTGCGCGCCGAACTCGATTACTTTGTCACGTGTATTGTCCAGGGCAGGCGACCCTCCGTGATCCGCCCTGAGGAATCGATGGCGGCCGTGCAAGCCTGTCTGGCTGCTGAACTGTCCGCCACAACAGGCAAGACCGTACAGGTCGAGGACGTAGACTAAACGTCCGGGTATCCTGCGACAGCGGTGTCGCGCGCGTAAGCGAGCGGCACCACAGCAAAGGTGCTGATTGTCTCGCCCGCGGTTGGAGCCGGCAGGAAGAGCCTGACGATGATCGTTTCGGCCTTCATCACTCGCCGTGCTTCTTCATCACGTCCTTTAACTTAACCGGCCTTCCACCCTGCCGTTCGCTTTCATCGGCGGCCTCCATGAAGGCCATGATTTCCAAAGTTTCTTCGTGTGAAACAGGAGGAATACCGGTCTGGAAGAATTTCATCACTTCCCTTATCAAAGGCGAGTAGTCTCCGCTCCAGGCTGACTTTTGATCGACCACGTCCTTGGTGCCGAAAACGGTTACCCGGTAAGGCCTCTTGGCATTGCGCAATCCGCGCAGCGTTCCGACCCGCCCTCCGGACCAGACTCCTGTGACAACGTCAGTGTCCGGTGTCTTGGTGCGGACAACCGTTTCACAGCCGGTTCCCATGATCGTAAAGAGCGCCTCCGTGGGATGGATGCCATACCAGTAGAGATCGGGGTGATGTGGCTCTAAGGGGGCAGGCCCATGAGAAGTGACCCCGCGTATTTCGCCCACATCGGTGTTTTTCAACTCAATGAGGTCGGCGGTATAGCGAAGGGCGGAGGAACTGAAGCACGGAACCTTGTGCTGTTTCGCCAGACGGTACACTTCAATGGCATCGCGCAGTGATCCCGCCACCGGCTTATCTATGAAGATGGGTTTACCGGCTTTGAAAACCGCGCGTGCCTGTTCCAGGTGAGGGCGACCATCGACACTGGTCAACATCACAACATCGACCTGTTTGCAGAGTTCCTCAATCGAGTCAACAATCTTGACGCCGTAATTCTTCTGCAACTGTGCGGTGTAGCCATCAACCAGCGACCAACTGGACTCGATGTCGCGGCTTCCGCCTTTGTAAGCGGCGACGACCTTCCCGCCGGGGATGTAGTTCTTGTCCGTGGCATCATTGAGCAGTTTGGTAAAGGCGATGACATGCCCGCTGTCGAGTCCGATCAACCCGATGCGCAACTCACGGGCAAACGCGGAAGAGATGGTGGCAAGACCTACAAGGCTGACCAGTAGAAGAAGTTGACGTTTCATAGGGGCAGGATCCTTTCCAAATTCGACTCCAGCTTGCGCGGAGCACACAAAAAAGAAATTCCGTCGTCGCCGATTCGATGACAGCGTACATCAATCCGGGTTCACCACCACGTATGAAAATGGCGGCGCGCCGGGGGATGCCGCCAACGGCGGTGCCGCCACCGTCAGGGAACGGGCCCGTTCGGCCGCTTTGAATTTGCAGTGCCCGTGACTGGTGCCGCCGGGCCCGCTCACTTACGCGCGCGGCACCGCAATCGTTCTCTCATGGCAAAGCAAAAGCCACGTACGTTCCTCCGGAAGGCCGGCCCGATTTTCCTCCTCCGGCAGCGATGACAACAAACTGCCGACCGTTGGCTTCATAGACAGCCGGCGTGGCATTTCCCGCCGCGGGCAGTGTTGTTTCCCAAAGAAGCTTTCCCGTGATCTTGTCGAAAGCTCGAAACTTGTTGTCATGGTTAGTGGCGCCGATAAACAGCAGTCCGCCGGCGGTGACAACCGGGCCTCCATAATTCTCGCTTCCTGTGTTGCGCAATCCCTGTGCGGCCAGCTCCGGGATCTCTCCGAACGGAATTTGCCAGACGAATTCTCCGGTCTCCATATTGATTGCCGTCAGCGTCCCCCAAGGCGGCTTCACCGCGGGGTAGCCGTCGGGGTCCAGGAATCTGCGGTATCCGTCGAGATTGTAAGGAGACTGAATAGCCATGCGCGGCAATGTCGTCGCGTCGACCGTCTTGTTCTCGCCGTAGAGAAGATACCGGGAGAGGGCCTCAACGACTTTCTTGCCCAAATGAGCAAAACCAGGCATGAGGCCGGCGCCTGAACTGACAACCCTCTGCATCTGATCTTCGGTCAAGCGCCCCCTGAGACCGGTCAGAGCAGGGAAGTTGGGCGGCGCGCCCTTTAAGTCGGGTCGATGGCAGCTGGCGCAATGGGATAAGTAGAGGTCGCGGCTGTACATTTTCTCCCTTCTCTTGGGCGGCTCAACCATCTTGAGGATCCAGGCCATTTCGTTGGCGTTTACGAAAAGAGTTTTTGTCTCAGGGTCGAATGCCTGACCGCCCCATTCGGCGCCTCCATCCAGACCCGGGAAAATGACCGACCCTTCGAAGCTGGGAGGTGTAAAGGGGCCTTTATTCTGCAAAGAACGGAGTTGCCCGATAACAGCCCGATGGGCCTCGGGCGTCCTGGTGGTGGCGAGGTCTTCGGTGAAGTCCTGGCGGGCAAACGGCGGCGGTAAAAGTGGAAAAGGCTGAGTCTCGGCAGTTACCTCTCCAGGCATATTAGATTTCAACACAGGGCGGTATTCGATCGGGAAGACCGGTTCACCCGTTTCCCGGTCGAACACGAAAATGTGACCGCTTTTGGTCGCCTGCGCTACTGCATCTACGAGGCGCCCATTCCGCTTGATCCGCATGAGGACCGGAGGTGTGGGGAGGTCCCGGTCCCAAATGTCATGCCGTACAAACTGGAAATGCCAGACGCGCTCGCCAGTGTCCGCCTTCAACGCAATCAGGCAGTTGGCAAAAAGGTTGTCGCCTGTCCGGTTGGCCCCGTAGAAGTCATAAGCAGCCGACCCGGTCGGGGCAAATACCAGACCTCTTTCCGCGTCTACGGTCAAACCGGCCCAGCTGTTTGCGGCGCCAGTGTACATCCAGGCATCAGGAGGCCAGGTTTCATACCCGTACTCTCCCGGTGGCGGGATCGTGTTGAACCTCCAGACGAGTTTTCCGGTCCGCACGTCGTAGCCACGGATATGTCCGGGCGCGGCAGGTAGCCCTTCGCTGACCATGCTGCCCATGATGAGGATGTTTTTGTAGACGACGCCGGGGGTTCTTGCGCTAACAGTCAGGCCCTGAACGTCTCTGCCCAGACCTTGACGAAGATCGATTCGCCCGCGCCCTCCGAACTCCAGAACAGGCCGGCCGTTTGCGGCGTCCAGCGCATACAGATGCTCGTCTACAACGACAAAGATCCGTCCCTGGTCCTGACCTTTCCAGAAGGCGACTCCTCGGTTGATATATCTCCGTTTGACCTTTTTTCCCGCGTGGGGATCGAACTTCCAGAGGAGTTTGCCCGTGGCGGCGTCCAGCGCCATTGTTCTGAGCTTCGGGCTGGTGATGTACAGGACCCCGTCTACGACGATCGGGTTGCACTGCATCTGGGAGCCCTTGGACGCATCTCCGGTGTCGAATCTCCAGGCCACTCGAAGGCCGTGCACGTTGTCGCGGTTAATCTGATGGAGGGCGGAATATCGAATATTATCCAATCCACCGCCGTACTGTGTCCACTGGCGATACGTTGATTGAGGAACTGCTGCTTGCTGCGCAGATTGAGGAACTACCGGTTTATTCGTTGATTGAAGAACTCCTGGTTTCTTCTGCGCTTCACAAGCGCAGGATAATAGAAGTAACAAGATCGCAAGAGTCACGCGCTTTGTCATGAGAGCCTTACCTTTTTTGGCCTTGGCAGTTGCCCAGTTGGCGGGCTGGTTGACAGACTAGCCCGATTTATTCACGAAAAGCAAAAAGCTAGTCACGAATTTCACGAATTATCCCGAATTCCCATCGTGAAAAGGACCGACGTACCCGCAGGCCCTTAGTCTTTAAAGTGCTCCAACAACCAGCGGCAATTGATCACTTTTTCGACCAGGTCCAGCGGCAAGTAGAAGTACTGGCACGAGGGTTCGAAGCCGATCCGTGAATCCTCCCGCACGAGCGTAAAGAGTTGGCGGGCCAAAACGATTTCGGATTCCAAGATTCGTGTGATTTCAACCCGTAAGCGCTGGCGCTGTTCGGGCGACAGCGTGCTCGAAGGTTTGGCAAGAGCGTCACGGGCAAGGACAAAACGCGTTTGGTTGGCGACTGATTGAAACTTAATTGCCGCCGCCCTGGCCAGTCGCAGGTCGGCCTGAGCTTCGTTACGCCGATCGGGCGGCGTCTTTTCCACGGCCACTTGCAACTCTTCAATGCCCAGCCGCCAACCCTCGGCGACTTTTTCGAACTGTGCTGCGAACACTTCGGGAGGGTACGGGCCGCGCCATCTGTCCAGGTCGTCGTAGGGAATCCCCCACATGGTTGCCTTGTAGTCGGTCTTCCAGGGATAAAGAGCATTGGCCGGACCGATTTGGACTGGAGAAGTGTAGACCACGCTTATATGAAACGGATACTCACGATAGGCGTCGCTCATGAGGGTCCAAGCCTTACGTGCGTGGGGGGCTCCGGCTGGGCCAAACCGCTCTTGTGCCAGCGCGTCTAACTCTGCACCGACGTCTGGGGCGAGTGTGCGCATCAATCGCTGGGCAAGCTGGAAGTTGGGCGAAGGATACCCGCCCATCGTCCATCCAATCAGCATTCCGCCAAGCTTGGCCGGCGCCAGGTTGTGGATATGCTCAGCCACGAGGTCCATTACGGGGAGATAGGGCAGACTGGCGATTTCGCAAGTGTTATTAAACTGGATCTCGGCCGCCGTCTTCACCCCGGCTTGGGTGGCGACCGCCCAATGCCGGATCGCCCGCGGCCCCGGTCCGACCGCGGACATCGAGTATTCGCCAACGACGGTCTTAATCCCGCCACGCTCGATGGGCTTGGACCATTCGCTGACCGACATCAACCAAACCGATTTCGGCAAACGCGCGATGATGTCCGTTGCATCACCGTGGCCCTTCCAGCCCCAGTCCGAAACAACTACGTTGGCCTTAGGGCTGGCGCGGTGAACACCTTCTTCGATCACGGCAACGACCTCAGCGATGATGTCCGTGTCGCTGCGCTCCTTGCAGCGAGGGCAGGAGCGCCAGCCGCCAAGAGAAGCACAGCTGGTCAGGTTTTCCGACGCGGTGATCGAATATACGCCACCCAAGTCGGGGACTTGACGAAACACGTATGCAAGTGCATCACCCATCCATCGGCGCACCGCCGGCTGCGATGTGCAAAGAGCCGTGTATCCGCCTTGTGCGTCTCGGACGTCCTGGACGCCGCCCATCTCGGGGCGATCTTTGAAAAAAGCCGTGGGCATCGCCCGTGGCTCATTCATATAGAGATACACGCCAATCCCGTATTTCCTGGCCCGCTCCACCAAGGCCCGCAGGTTGGCCAAACGCCGCTCATGGTCGGCTCCAAACTCAGGAAAAGTCGCGCCTCCTGGAGCGATGTCTCTCAAAACGGCTTGCAGCCAGACACCGTTGACCCCTACGGCGGAGAGCCGTTGCAGTAATCCGTCAGGATAGGGATTCAATTTCGGATTTGAAAGCGGATCGCCGTACACAGCGACATAGGAATAGGTAAGCCGCAGGGGGACAGCCTGATCATCCGCAGGCTTTGGTCGAGAGAAAGAGGGGAGCGGATTGGAGAGCTGCCGAATGAAGTCGAAACGCGGTTCAGCCGGGCTGCGGATCTCTTCGCCGAAATCCTTCTCCACCACGCGACGAATCTCGGCGGCGCGGCGGCGCGCCGCATGGTCTGGCGGAAGGTAGCGGAGCGGCTCACACTTAGGTTTCACCCGGCCCAGCTTGACCCATAAGAAGTCATCCTCGCGCAGCGTGAAGGCCAGTCGCTCGGGCGTCATCTCCAGAAGCTCCAGCAATTGCTCGTAGGGCAAGAGGTGCCAATTGCGTCGGATGAGGGTAATGTAGCCCCGTTCCCTCTGCTCGGGTGGAACGATAGCATCAGGGGGCAACCCCATTGACGTGGCCAGCGCCGTGATGTCTTGCATGGAAGCGCCCAGGATCTTCGCCAGCTTTGCCGGCTCGACGGCGTTCCAGTTTCGCCAGACAAACTCGTGAACGCGGTCGGGAAAATGACGGCTCACAATCGAAGCCCGAGCATCGCCTTGCGGCAGAACCGTTTCCTGGGCAGAACTGTCGCTTGTCCAGCAGAAAAGCACAATGCAGGTCCACGTCAAATAAAAAAGACCCTTGACATAGAATCGGTCCCGATAACACTTGCGAATTTCTGCGTGTCCTGGGTTCATTGCTTGCCGAGAATCTTGTTGATCTTCTCCTCCATGCGCTGCGCTTCGTCGGCGGCCAACACGCCGATTTCGAAATCGGCTCGCCATTGCGCGCGCGCACGAAGCACCTTGACGTTGCCCTTGGTTTTCTCGGCGGTGTAACCCTCCGGTTCGCAGGAGGATGGCATGGCGAAGCCAAGCGCGTCCTGGTCGCTGGGCCGGGCGATCCAGCGGACCACCTTATCAAGTTGGTCGGGCCGATGCGCCACGTAGTCGGCCGCGCCATCGGGCAGCACTTGCATACTATGCGCCCAGCCAGCTTCGTCGGCATCATACGTTAGGGTGAAGACCAGTTCCGGGTTAAATGGCAGCTCGGGCTTCAACAGATTGTGACCGGCTGGGTGACGACCCATCTCTTCGACGAACTCGCGGTAGCCTGCTGGGACCGTAAGGTTTGCCGGAAGGTCTTTGCGCACACGCACGCGCTCGGGGGTGCATGGGGCGCTGTACACCAGCCGTCCGTTATCCACCGGACGGAAGTTGATGTGCGCCAGATACATGTACTCCATGTCAACCCCGCGCAGGTTGGTGATATTCATCGCTACTTCGAAAAGCGACGAGCCGGCGTATAGCTTGACGAGCGGCTGAGCCACGTAGTTGTAGTTGAACGCGGCGGTGTGCTGGTACTGCCCACCCAGACCAACGTACGCTCCTTTGTCGTCGTCCTGGCCGAGGACGAGGTGCGCTTGTGTATACGCCGCGTTGGGCAATTCTCCGTGCAGCGGATGCGAATCGTTCTTGCCGGGCACACCCATCGCTGTGAAACCGCAATGCAGAAAAAATCCGCCGTACGTCTCCAGATACGGGTGGTTTGGACGCGGCTCAGGAAACATCGACTTCATCGTTAGAGTGCGCCCGCCGAACTCGGCCGACCAGATTTGCTGGCCTTGGTACGGCAGCAGGACGAGCTGCCCCAGTTCGTTCTTCAGGCGCAGTCCGCACACGCCTGTCGCGAAACGAAAGACCGACGCGGACAGCGGGCCAGCCTCGACAAACGGCTTCTCTTTTTCAGTGAACAGGTCAGGAGACAGGTGGATGGTTGTTTCGGATGATGTCATTTTTCTCACTTTGTAATTAGAGCTTCAAAGCTCGTTCAACGTGATAAGACTGCGTTGGGTAAACGTTACGATTAGGATTAACGCGCAATGCGGGCACATGCACGCAAGATGCCTGCGCTCCCAGGGCCGCGGCCTTCCAGTCGCGGCACCGCCATCGGCGGCTCCG
>JBPCNK010000008.1:0-20323 GCA_051001345.1 Acidobacteriota bacterium
GTCGGGAGGCTTTGTCCTGGAATTGCTCCATACCGACAAGACTTCATTTTCCCGCGTGCAGTGGACCGATCCGAAGACCAGTTCGACGGCGGTCCGCCAAATTTCCCGTGATCGCACCAGCGTGCAGATCGGATCGCTGCTCCCCGGGGAATTGGAATTGACCTTCTTCGACGAGGCAAACCGCAGCCGTCCCTTGAAGGTGACATTGCAGCAGGGCCGTAACACCGTCGACATTACCCGTCAGTTGACCGGGTCCCTGCGCCGGCCGCGCGGTGTTGCCTACCAGACGGCGTCGCTGGCCGCTCCGACGCTGCAGGCGCAGCCGCCGGCCAGGCTCGCTCCGGCGGCGGCCGAAGCAACATTGGCGCTGCGGCTGCAGCAAGGTACGGACGTCTACGTTGACGGTTCGTTTTTCGGCAGCAGCGGTCCGGCCGGCCGGATTCTGCAACTGCAGGGCCTTTCCGCCGGCGTCCATACAGTCCGGCTGGTGCCCTCGCCCGAACGTGAGCAGCGCTTCCGCGTCAAACTTTTTTCCGGACCACAGATTCTCGAAACGACCAGCGGAGAGCTGCGGCCTGTGCTTCAGATCAAGCCGCCACCTGAGCAGGTGCCTCCTCCCACAAATCTTCCTCCCGTCGCGACGGATCTGTATCGCCGCTTTGAGCGCGCGCTGTGGGAAGGACGCCTGCTGGCGCCGGCTGGAGATTCGGCCTGGGATTTGTATCAGCAACTGGCCCGAGCGGTCCCGGCAGCCCTCAACGAACGGCTGCGCACGCGTTTGGTCGTGGCGCTTGGCGATCGGGCGCAGCTCACCATCCTCAAGTACCTGCGCGGAGGAGATGTTCGCTGGAACGCGGCCGAATTCGAAGAAGGCGCCGCGCTGCTGGCACGCGTTCAGCAATTGCTGCCGTCCAATCGGTCGTTTGACTCCCAGCAACGCTTCTTTGTCGGACGCGCATTGATCGAGCGCGGCCAATACGCCCAGGCCGCGCCGGAGTTACAGCGCGCCGTCAGCCTGGATCCCGATGCCAGCTATTCCCACAACGCGTTGGCGCTGGCGCTGTGGAAACAGAACCTCCTTGACCAGGCCATCGTGCCGTTGCGCCAGGCAATCGAACTGAGCCCGGCGTGGACCTATCCTCGCAATACGCTGGCGTTGATCTACCTCGAACAACGACGCTACACCGAAGCGGAGCGGGAGTTCGATTCGTCGCTGCAGGTGCATGCCGAGGACAGCACCGGTCACCACGGCATCGCCCAGGTTTATTTTTTGACGGGCCGCTGGCAGCAGGCCGAGGAGTCCTTGCGGCGCGCACTGGAGTTCAGTCCGGGCAATGCCTACGCGTACGAAACGCTCGGCCGGCTCTACCAACGCCTGCAGCGCGCCGCCGATGCCGAGAATGCTTTTCGCCTGGCCATCCGGCTGGAGCCTGACGAACCATCGTTTCATTTGAGCCTGGCCGACTTGCTGCGCCAGGGCGGACGGCTGCAACAGGCCCGGCCGATCATTGCGCGCCTGCAATCGGACCATCCCGATCATCCGCAGATTCTGGTTGGCGACGCCATTCTGCTGGCGGCCGAGGGCAAGCCCGCCGAGGCCGAGGCCTCCTTTGCTCGCGCGCTTCGGCTGGCGCCGCTGGATTCCAATCTGCGCGTCCAGTACGGTCTATTCTTGCAGCAGCGCGGCAGCGCCGACCAGGCGATGCGGGAGTTCAAGGAAGCGTTGCGGATCTCTCCGGTCAACGCGTTCGCGCATTACAACCTTGCAGTGATTCATCTGTCGCAACAGAAAATCTCAGATGCCGACAAGGAGTTGGAACAGGCATTGCGGTCCGACCCGCGGCTGGCGGCTCCGCGGCTACTGCTCGGCAAGATCCGGGCGGCGCAGACTCGCCACCGTGAGGCCCTCGAGCAGTTTCGACAAGCTCTTCCTCTGTCGTTTGAGCCGGCGCAGCGGCAGGAAATCGAGGAGGCTGCGACGGCTTCGGAGCGCGCCGTGGTGGGACAGCGGGTCGAGCAAGCCAGGACACGGGTCGAGCGCAAGGACTATGGCCGCGCCTGGTCGCTCTACGCTGAAGTTCTCAAGGACGCTCCCGATAGCATCGACGTGAGAGACGCCGTCTTCGATCTGCGCGCCCAGTGGCTGGAGGCTCCCGTTGCCGAGTTGCCTTCCTCCCGATTGGCCGCGGCGCTGCAGACGGACTTTTGGAAGACCCAGGCGCAAGCCGAAATCTTGTGGAAGCAAGGCGGCAAGGACGCAGCCTTCCGTGCGTTTCTCGGCGCTGTCGAGAATTTGCAGCCATCCGAATGGAAGATCATTGCGGCCAGTTCGCTGAATTACCGCAACCGTAATTACAGCGTGCATGAATGGATTTACCGCTGGGGCCGGCGCCTCATCGAGGAACGCCGCTACGACGCTGTCCTTCAGTTGATGGAAGCAGCCGTTGGCCACAAACTCTTCGCGCCGGTCCCCGGGCTGGTCCCGGTTACCGTTGACAACCTCATGGTGCCGGCCGATGTTGCCGATCCGAAGCAGTTCTCCGACTTCGAGGTCGAACACCATCCCGACCCTCGGGCGCACGAACTCTATGCGCTGGCTTGGGCCGGCCGCGGCGACATGGAGCGGGCCCGGATCTATCTGGCTGCGTTGCAGGGAACTCCGCACGCAGCGAGAATTCAGCGGGAGTTGGAACGGATCGCCTCGGAGAAGAAATGATGGCTAAAGTCTGTGCCACGATCCTACTTTGGATCGTCGTCGCGTGCTGTGCGGCTTCCCCCTGCCGGGCCGACACGCTGACGGGTGAAATCCGCGGAACCGTCATTGATATCGAAGGACGCGTTGCGCTGCCGGGAGCTGCCGTGACGCTGACCAGCGCGGCCCGAGGATGGACCAGGCAGCAGACAACCGGCGCTGACGGCTCCTACGTTTTCGTCCAACTGGAGCCGGGCGCGTACAGCGTCGAGGTCAACCTGTCCAGTTATTACCGCAGCGAGAGAACCGACATTCTAGTCCGGCTCAACCAGCCGAAGGTCGTCGTGCCGGCCTTTGAGTTGCGCAAACTGGTAACGACTCCGACGCGGCAACTGACGTTGCGCGGCGAGCAGACGAAAACCGCCATCATTGACATGACGGCGACCGGCCCGACGCCCGTCATTCTTGCGATTGTCAACGAGCCGGGAACTACGTCGCTTGTAACGGCGGCGGATTGGTCGCTGCGCTGGAATTTTGACGCGAGGCTGGTCGCGAGTCTTCCGCTGCGCGGCGTTCGGACGTTCGACCAACTGGCTCTTTACGCACCGGGTGTCTTTCGCGTCCCTTTTTCTTCCGGCCGCGGGCCCGCTGTCGGCCTGGGAGTGGGAACGTCCGGCCAGTTCTCGGTCAACGGGTTGCGCGGCCGCAGTAACAACTTCACGGTCGATGGCTCGGACAACAATGACGAGGACATCGGTGTGCGGCGCCAGGGATTTGTCGCGCTGGTGTCGCAGAGCATTGAGAGTATCCAGGAGTTCCAGGTGGTCACCACCGGCTTTTCCGCCGAGTTCGGCAGAAACGGAGGGTCGATGGTCAACGCCGTCTCGCGCTCCGGCGGCAAAGCGGTCCATGGCAGTTTGTACGGTTTCTTCGACGAGGACGCGCTCGCTGCGAGAAACTTTTTCGACCACCGTTTCATCGACCTCGTCAATATCGGAAACCAGAACGGCGGCAGTTACTCGGGAAAAGAGTTCCGGCAGCAGCAGGTGGGGGGCGTTTTGGGCGGTCCGGTGATTCCCGAAACGTTGTTCTATTTTGTATCGGGAGAACACCAGCGTTACGGTGGCCGGCGGCTCGGGCACTTCGTCGTACCGGCCGCCAGCGAGCGCGGCCTGCGCACGCGCGACGGCTTCGTTCCGATTGATCGGCTGGGGACGTTCTTCAGCGATCGCGGCATTTCGTATTCCGATCAGGCCGGCCGGGGCGTCTTCGAGCTTTACCCTCTGCCCAACAATCCGCTCGGGCCCTTCGGGCGCCACACCTATTCGGAGTCCCGTCCCAACCAAGGAAGCGGCAGTTTCTTTTCCATCCGCCCGGACTGGTATCTGTCGACGGTTCATAACCTGGCGGCCCGCTACAACGTCACCGACGACCAATCCCTGCTGCCCTCCACCGGTGAAGCGATCCATTCGTCGCTAGCCACCGACACCCGAACACAAAATCTGTCGCTGTTTCTCAATAGCACGACCCATCGCTACAGCAATGCGCTGCGAATCTCCTATGGCCGGACACGGCTGGCATTCCCGGTGCAGGGCAGCAGTCCGCTGTTGTTCGGATCTTCGCCTGCAGCAGGAGCGGCAACGCCGCCGATTAACACATCCTACGGGCGCTTCGGCCCATTCGGTTCCACCGGGCCGATCGGGCAGTTGACCGTTCTGCCCTACAGCACCATCGGGATCGATGTCTTCAACTTCCCGCAGGGTCGCGTCGACAATACGTGGCAGTGGAGCGACTTTGTCACGCGCAGCGCAGCGGCCCATTCGTTGAAATTTGGATTCGACATCCGACGCTCGCAACTGAACAGTTTTTCCGATCGCAACAGCCGTCCGCTGGTGTTGTTCGGGTACGGCCGCGTGGCCTCGGGTTGCAATCTGAACCCGCTTTGTCCTTTCGGTACGCCCGACGGCGTGCTGCGCGGCACCGACCTTGCGGCGCTCGGCGCAGCCGCTGGATTCCTGCAGACGCTCAGTACCGCGCCGGTTCCCGACACGTCCATTGGCTTGCGCTTCACGCAATATGATGCCTTCGTCCAGGACCACTGGAAGGTCCACCCGCGCCTGACGCTGAACTTCGGATTGCGTTACGAGGTTCAGACGGTGCCAGCCGAAGTGAACCGGAAAATCGAATCCACGTTCAATCTTTCGCCCAGCCAGTTCGACCGTCTGGATCCATTGTCGACGTCCAACCAGGTTTTCCGGCAGATCATTCAGGCGGGCAACCTGGCTTTTGATAACGCTCTGGCAGCCTGGAACCAGGTCGTCGCGGGACGCAACCGCATTTACCGTCCCGACCGCAATAACTGGGGCCCGCGCATCGGCTTTGCCTGGGCGCCGCAGGCCGATGGCCGAACCGTCGTGCGGGGAGGATATGCTCTGCTGCACGATGCGACACTGGGGGCGGTGACCAGCCAGTCCCGCAACGTATTTCCCACATTTGTGCCGATCAACCTCGATCCGAATTTCGGCAACTCGCCGCGAGTGCCGCAGGGAGTCGTGCTCAACAGCCCGATCTTCTTCCAGTTTCTTCCGACAGCAGAACCGCTGGTGCGGCCTGGAACGCTCAACACCTACCATCTCAGTGGTCCGGCCGCTGCCACCGCGCTGGGAACCCTGTTTATCCAGGCACCACCATTCCCCAACGGCAACTTCAGCAGCAACGGTTTGGCCTTCACTCTTCCGGAGCGCTCGCTTGAAACCGCCTACGCCCAGCACTTGGCGCTGACACTCGAGCGCCAGGTGCGCGAGCACCTACTGGTATCGCTCGGATATGTCGCCACGCGGGGCTTTCACGCCACCCGGTTTGTAACTCCCAATGCCGGATTGATCTCGACACCCGTGCTGGTGTCTCCGTCGCCGGACGGCCGTCCCGTGGCGGTCTTCGACCTGCCGCCGACCATTCCGCCGACTGGCCAGACTCGCCCGAATCGTTTTCTTGGGGCGTACCGCCTCTTTCAAAACTCCGCGCCTTCCGAATACCATTCTCTGCAAGCGTACGTGGAGCGGCGCTGGAATCGCGGACTGCATTTCCGCACCGCGTGGACCTGGTCACACGCCGTCGACGAGGTGTCCGATCCGTTCGATGGGCGCGGCTTTTTCGCCCTCGCCCAAGACAGCTCGCGGCTGGACCAGGAGCGCGCCTCGGCGAGCTTCGACGCGCGGCATCGCGTGGCGTTGTTGTTGACCTGGGATCCCTTCAGCGATCGTACGCTCTGGCTGCGCAGCTGGAGAGTTTCGCTGTTGTCTGAACTGCAGACGGGCCAGCCTTTCACGGTCAACACGGTGCTCGATCGTAATTTCGACGGCAACCTGACGGACCGGCTCGCCAGTACGGAAGGACTCTCGGTTCACCGTCACGACGTACACCTGATCCGGGCCGCAGATCCGGCATCGGCCGCTCAGCTGGCGCCGTTAGGTCAGGCAGGACAGGTCTCCAGAAACAGCTTTCGGGCCGATGGCATTGCGACAACCGATCTATCGCTGGCGCGGAGATTCGTGCCCAGTGAGAATACCTCGATCGAGCTGCGGGCCGAGATTTTCAACGTGTTTAATCGAACTCACTTTGCTATCCCGGTTCGAGTGCTGGAGTCTCCAGGTTTTGGGCGAAGTTACGACACCCAGGTCGATCCGAGGTCGGTAAGGTTGGCGCTGAAGCTGGAGTTTTAGAGTCAGTCGCCTGTCGCCAGCCACAGGTGTGGTGGCCCCGGCCGCCAGGCCGGTGAACTGACAGCCCTACGGGTCACAACTGTTTTTTTTTGATAAGATGAGCCGAACGCTCACAGTGGAGTATGAAGATGGCTGCTACTCGAGAGGCAAGCACCTCGCAGGCACGGCGCCAATCCGTAATCCGCAATCCGCAATCCGCAATGTTTTTTGTATTGCTTTTCATTTTTCTGGTGAATTCGGCCGGCGGCGCGACTTGGGCGCAGAATTCCCCTCCTCTTGGGATGGTCCTGCAGAGTTCTGGAAAAGTGGTGCTCGAGCGCGGCTCGGAGAAACGTGCGGCGAGGCTAGCTGATCTGTTGTATGCGGGCGACCGAATCCGCGCGACGTCCGGGACGGTGACATTGCTGTTTTGTCCTTCCAGCGAAAAACTTCAACTCAAGAAGGGCTCGGTTCTGGAAGTGCTGACGGCTTCCACCAAGACAGTAAGCGGCCCCAAGCCCGTCCGAGAAAAGTCGGCCCGTTGCGCACTTCCCAAGGTCGCACTTGGCAGTGAAAGTCTGGAGCGAATGGGAGCTGTGCGGGCGCGGGGCTATCCACCGCTGGCCGTTTATCTCGGGGGCAAAATCTCCACGGCCAGACCGCAATTTGAGTGGGAGGCAGTGCCCGGGGCGCGGGAGTACGTGCTGGTCCTGCGCGCCGAGTCGGGGGCGGTGCTGTGGCAGCCCCGGACCGACCAACTGTCACTGGACTACCCCGAAACTAAACCAGCGCTGGAATCTGGCGGGAGTTACCAGTGGGAGGTACGGGCCGAGGGTGAGGGCAAGACACTCGGCCAGCAGTCCGCCAGCTTTGAAGTCAGACCGAGCGAGGAATTTCAAATCCGACCTGCCGATGATGCGGGCCGCCTGCTGCTGGCTGCGGACCTGGAGGCCGCCGGTTATTTTGCCGACGCCGCACGGCTCTTTCGCCAGCTTCGCGACACTCACCCCGGCGATGAACGCCTGACGCACCACCTGGTTTGGCTGTACTGGAATGCCAGCCTCGTTACTGCCAGCAGCCGGGAACGCGAGAAGATTAAGAAGTAGGGGTTAGGGGCTAGGGGTTAGGGGTTAGGCAGCTGGGACGTGACCATGCTCGTTGACGTGCTCGTGGCCGTGACCGTGCTCGGCGACGTGCACGTGCACGTGCATGTGCTCGTGGTCGTGAACGTGGTCGGTTTTTTTGTCGGATAGCCTGGCTCGCCGCTTGAAATCAGTCGCCGGTCGCCAGCCGCCGGACCAGTCACTGAATCCCGCCGGCGATTGCCGCTGCTTGGATTCAAGCCGGCGATCACTAAAGGTAACCTCCCCTGTGAGACGCGCAGGCCGGCGACTGGCGACTGGCGACTGGTAGCGCATGCTTCCCAAAACGACACGATTCCTGCTGAAAGGTCTGGTAGCACTGAGCATCGTCGTCCTGGCGGTGCTGGCGGTGTATCTTCTTGAAAGATCGCCGCTCGGAATCTGGCTGGAACAGCGCACCTACGATCTGCGATTCCGCGCGCGAGGTCCTCTTCCACCACCCGCCGATGCGCCCATCTCCATTTTGGCCATCGACGAAGAGTCCTTCGCACACAATCCCAAACCGTTCCTGATCTGGCAGCGCGAGTTGGGCGAGGTCGTCGCCGCGCTCGGCCAATCCGGCGCAGCGGTGGTTGGCGTCGACCTGGTTTTGCCCGATATCTCAGCGCTCGATCCGGAAGCGCAACAGACGTTGCTCGGCGCGCTTCTGGAGACAGCCGGGTCGGGTGTTCCGGTGATCCTCTCCTACCGTGTGCGCAGCCACGACATCGAACGGCCGCCGGCGGTCCTGGCGATGGCAGCCGGTTCGGACGCATTTGCGTTTGTGAACCTTACGACCGACAGCGACGACTTCGTGCGGCGCCAAGAGCTCTTCTCAGCCGGGCCCGACGGCCGGGCAGCGCCGGGCTTTGCCTTCGCAATCGCTCAGGCCTACAGCAAACAACGACGACGCGAGCTTCCGCCGCTGCCATCACAAAGCTCGACGATCCTGATCAATTTCCGCGGCGTCGATGCCTTCAGCCGCGAACCTTTCTGGAAGGCGCTTGAGGCCGCTCGCGGAACGGACCAGTCTTTTCTTCGGGAAAAGTTTCGCGGCCGGATCGTGCTGATCGGCGTGTCCACCGACGACGACCTGCATTCCACACCTTTGTATTACTGGGGACGACGCAGCGCCGACCGCCCGACGCTTCGAACTCCAGGAGTCGAGGTGCATGCGCATACGACCGCCACGCTGCTGGAAGGGGCTTTCATCCGCAGGATAAGTCCCGCACTTCACGCGCTGATCACCGTGGCTTTGCTGGTGCTCGTCACCGTCAGCTGCCTTGTGGTGGCGCCCTGGACCGCCCTGGCTGTGAGTCTGTTGGCCACAGTGTTCTACGCAGGGGCAGCTTTCTATGTAGCCTTTCCGCGTGGATGGTGGCTCGGGCTGGTAGCGCCTGTCCTGGGAACAGCGCTGGCGGCCGGTCTGGCCCAGACGGCCAACTTTGTTTTGGAAGGCCGGGAGAAACGCCGGCTGCGCCGAATTTTCCAGCGCTATGTCGACGACGGGGTTGTGGCCAGGATCCTGGAGACCCCTGAAAGCCTGTCGCTGCAGGGCGAAAAGAAAATCGTCAGCGTCCTTTTCTCCGACATCCGTGACTTTACTGCACTGTCGGAAACCCTCGCTCCCGACGTGCTGGTTTCGCATTTGAACAAGTATTTCAGCGCGATGGTCGAAGCCGTCCAGAAACAAAACGGAATGGTCGACAAGTTCATCGGAGACGGCTTGCTGGCGGTGTTTGGCGCGCCCCTGCCCGTTCCCAATTCCGCGCAAAGCGCCGTCGAAGCAGCCCGCAGCATGATCGTGCGTCTGCAGGCGGTCAATGCGGAGTTTGCGCGTGAGGGTATTGGCCCGATCCGGATCGGGATCGGAATCCACACGGGCGAAGCGCTGGTCGGAAACATTGGCTCGGACCGCAAGATGGAGTACACGGTCATCGGCGACGTCGTCAACACTACATCGCGCATCGAAGGGCTCAACAAGACTCACAATGCCCACCGCAGTGGAATCCTGATCAGCGGCGATACGCTGGCCGCGCTAAACGGCCAAGTGCCGGTTGAGTTTATCGGCGAGGAATTGATGAAAGGGAAGACTCGGAAGGTTGCGGTGTACCAAGTTGAACTGGCCGGCTGATTGCAGCGCGACGTGGTCGTCATCCACCAAATACCCAAGAAAATAGTACAGGGCAGGAGCCCTGTACCCACTCTTCCTGGTGCGGGAATGTTGACCGGCTGATATCCAATCGCCGCTGTGACTAGGCGTCTGGCGACTAGCGACTAGCGACTGGCTAACAACTAAGGCCGGGGTGGCGCTTTGCTGCGGACGCGAACTTCGACGGTCGAACCCGGGTGCAGCAACTGGTAAAGCGTCGTCGCCGAGATCGAATCAAAGAAGTGCGGAACGTTGTCGGCGTCCAGGATGTTGCCCTGGGCAGGCTCAGGCTGGGCCCGCAATTCGGTGACGTACTCGCGAAACACGGCTGCCGTCTGGCTGTTCCAGTTGATGCGATGCTCGCGGTAATTGGCGCCCTGAAACAGTGCCAGGCTGAGCGCCGCCAGGAAGAGAAACGCCGAAACACGAACCCGCCAAACAGGATCGTTGCCCGCGGTGCGATCTCGAATCCTACGCAACAACTGGCCGAGCCACCACCAGGCGCCGACGGCGGGCAGATACCAGTAAAACGCAAACAGGTGATGACCCAGAAAAATAACGGGAAGAAACGTGAGAAAAACAAAGCAGGTTGTGAAGATGAGAATGCGGTCTCTCAACACAAATCCCAGCACCACCAGGATTACGATCAGCACCAGCGTTCCGTTTGAGCCCAGGGCGCCCGTTTTGGTGATCAGGTTGTTGAAGTACCAGACCATGTTGTGTCCAAGCGTCGAGGCCGAGAATTCAAAATAGTATGTGCCGCTCTGATCGGTTGCGGCCATCGTCGTGTACTTGGCGTAGAGGTAGAAAAGTCCGAATAGTCCCGTGGCCAGGTAGACGGGAAAGCTGCGGCCGACGACATCCCGCCATCTTCCCGCAACGATGGTTTCATAGGCGAGCAAGATTGCCGGCAGCGTGATCGCCATTTCCTTGGTCTTGACGGCCAGGACATACAGCAGCAGTACGGCTGCCAGACGAAGGATCGGCCGCCGCACCGAGATGAAAGCCCAGAAGGCCAGCAGGTAATAGGTGGTAGAAAGTGTCTCGAAGATCGTTCCAAACCACCAGAACGTCTCGAGCATGGCGGGCGCCAGCAGCCAGGCGCCCGACGCCACGGCCGCTGCCAGGCGGCTGTTTCCGGTTCGACGCACCAGAAGAAAAATCAGGACCGCGTTGACCAGATTCAAACTGCCCTGGAACAGGTGATAGGGTACAGGATTCAGGCCGAACAATTCCCACAGCGTCCGATACCACAGCATTCCCGCCGGCCGAAAAAACTCCGGGGCCGGTTCGAGCTGAAACCGAATCAGATCCGAAAACGCCACATGATTGGACCAGAAGAGGTTGTTGAAATCGTCGATGTTGAAGTATCCAAATCGCAGCACATCCACCGTGGTGGTGATTACATACAGAAGGGGAAGCACTGGGAACAGCCACAGCATCCTCTCGCTTCGTGAAAAGTTCCGGACAGCCCGCCCCGCGCCACGCACAGTCCGGTCGGTTTGCAGCGCGAATCGCTGGGCTGCCGAGAGCACAGCTTCTTCCAGATTGTGAGGCGGATGCGTTGCGGCAACGCTGAGCCGGGCGGATGTCCGGATGCGCCACCCGGCCAGCGCCTGACGGAAGGATTGTCTCCGCCGCCAACCGGCTTGGGCCCACGCAAAAACGCAGCCGAGCAACGCGAGTGTCGAAATCGTGCCGCCCGCAACAAAGCTGGCGGGCCGATAGCGGAAGCGCACCGTATGCGACCCGGCCGGGCAATAGACACCGCGCGAAATGTTGTTGGCGCGAAGCAACGGGGCGTCCTTGCCATCGCGCTTGGCCTGCCATCCGGGAAGGAACACATCATTGAGGACGACGATTCCATCGCGCGGCAAATTGACCCGGGTAAACACCGAGTCGGCACCATAGTGGACGATTTGGAGTTCGGCTCCTTTCCTGGGAGGTTCGGTTGAAAGCGGAGCTTCCGGAGGTTGTTCCAGCAGAACCTCCTCGCGCCAGTCTCTGTCCGGATAGTCGGCGCCCACACGAGCGCGGTAATAAACCTGGAGTCGAGGGAAAACATCCGCCAGCGTTTCTTCTCGAACCGGCGTCTGCGTTAGGTGCGGCTGGTGGTAGACCCACTGGCGCGCTCCCAGTACGCGCGCAGCCCAATGCTGCGGGGTGAGGGGGCCTGGCAACCCGACAATCGCCGGCCCCGATGTGAGAGCCGTAAACCGGTGCGCGCCCATGGCGCCACCGGCTGGAAGAATCCGGTCTGGATCGGACAGGCGATCATAGACGGAAGGCAGGTGCCAATCGAACGGGTTGTTTTCAGCCGCTCGGGCGCTGGATCGGACTGTCCATTCGGCACGCTGGCGCGCAAATGACGTTGGCGCGATGTTGCGGATGTAGCCGGACAGGCTCACGGCCGGAAGAATCTGAATGGCAGCGAGGCAGACTGACCAGGCCAGGATCAGCGCCAATTGCAAAACACCGGCGCGGCGACTGCCGCTCCCGGTCAACAGAAGAATGAAACAGACGATCAGCACCGACGCGAGGACTCTCCAAGAACCGGTTGCAATGACCAGGGCGAGCAGTAGAGCCGTCAAAGCCGGCCAGCCAGGGCGACTGAGGATCAACCCCCGAACGGTTCTGCCGTGCTTGTCCAGAACATTTCCAAAACTCCAAGCGATCCAGGGATACCAGGCTAGTGCCGTCGCTGTGGAAAAGTTTTTGGAAAAGACTTGAAAGGCGTCCAGCGCGATCCAGATCACCGCTGCCAGCAACGCCCACGAAATGCCCCGATGGCGCGTCACGACAAAGATGCCCACGGCACCGATGATCAGATGGGCCAGAAAGAAATAATCGAACGCGTCGAAGGAAATTCCAGCGGTTGGATCGGCCGTTACAAAGAGAATCCAATTGGGGAGGTACCAGAGTCCTGACTGCAGATCGCCCGCAACCGGGCGGCCCGCGTTGGTGAAGGGATCCCAAAGCGGAATTACATCCTGGGCGACCCAGCGCGCGACAAATTGCAGGCGCGGATACCACGTGGACGGATTGTCGTCACGCGTCATCCAGGTCTTTCCTACCACCGTCAACACGCGTGCGTGGGCGAGAAAGGCCAACAGTGGGATCAACAGGAGGGATAGAAAAACTGCGCGCCGCCCAGTCATGCGGCTGGATGTTAACACAGGCTCCAGGGGTCAGGCTCCAGGGGGCAGGGGTCAGGGAATTGCGAATTGTGAATGGAATCGCAATCCGCAATCGTCATGAATCGAAATCCCCAAATTCGCAATGTGCAATTCCTAAACCCCTGACCCCTGATCCCTGACCCCTGAATCCTGACCCCTGACCCCTGAATCCTGACCCCTGATCCCTGACCCCTGAAGCCTGACCCCTGGAGCCTGAAGCCTGTTAGAATTCGAGCACTGATCTCAAGGAGAACCGCATGCGCTGTCTGCCTCGATTGCTCGCGACGATGAGCCTTGTACTTCTGATTTCCTCGGCTGTGCACGCCGGCACTGTTCGTCCTTCCCGTACTGCTTACAACCTGGGTGAAACCGTGGAACTGATGCTGGAGGATCCAGGTACTTCGCCAATCAGTGTCCGGATTGGCCCAGCCGGCGGCCAAGCGCTCGCAACTGTGCCACTAAAACCGGGACAGTGGACGCGCGCCTGGACCATCCCGCGCGATGCGACGCTCGGGCTCTATGAAGTCGAATCATCTGGCGGCAATGCGAAGTTTGTCGTCTACCGCCAGGATTTGGCTATCGAGAGTCTTCGCACCGAGCGCAACCTCTACGCCGTGGGAGACACGGTTCGCGTTCGGGTGCGGATGAAGAATACGGGTGACAAGCCTCTGCGAGATTTGAAAGTCGTCATCGGCCGGGGCTATCCGTGGATCAGCGGATTCGGACGAGGGTCCGCCATTTCCGGCGAACCCAGCGCGCAGGTCTACACGTACGCCCGGCCGGTCTCGCTCCGGCCGGGCGAGACCATCGAGACGGAGTGGTTTGACACGATGAAGGCGGCGCTGGCTTCGGCCGGCAAGCCGGACATCTTTAACATGTTTTGCTGGATCAGCGACAAATCTGGCAAAGATCTTTACGACCTGGAGCTGACCGGGACGTTTATCGTCCAGCCGGCCAACTACCAGGGCCCGCTGCCGTACCACACGCAGTATGCCCTGAATAAATTTCTGGCAGAGACCGACTATCGCGGCGTTACTTACAAGGATCTCTCGACCTATGAGGATGCGACACCGGCCGGTGCCCCAGCGATGAAATCGTGGATGGCGTTTGCGCCGCATTACGACGACGAGCTTTCCTTTTTTCCTCTGGTTCCTCGTTCACAGAAAGAAAAGGCGCCGTTCCACATCGTGCAGTTGACGGCCGGCGACGGCAACGTCGATTCGGCCCACCGCTACGTCGATGGCGTCAGTAATCCAGAGGACTGGCACACGCTGGGACGCTTGAGAAGGCTGGAGACGGTTCACGCGGCGGCCATTTTCGGTTTGCAGGAGGGCAGGGACTTTTCACACCTGGGGTTGCCCGACGGCGGTTTGCTTCCGATATTTGAAGACACCAGCGGGCGGAACTTTTTCATGTTTTCGACCGGGACGGATCGCACGCCCTACGATTTTGTCGCCAAGAAAAACCTCGGATATCACCGGGCGGAAATCATCCAGCAACTGGCCACAATGATCCGGCAGCGTCGTCCCGAGGACATCTACACGCCCCATCCCGATGAAGGCCACGGTGATCACCGCACTACGACGTGGTTGGTTCTTGAGGCGCTGCGCCAGCTGCGGACCGAGGACAACTACCAGCCGCGCGTACACGTCTACGTGGCCTATGGCGCCGGAGACTTTCCGAAGGCCAAGTACACGTACCAAAAGGAGCCGCAAGTACGATTGAGTGACCGCACGCTGGTCAAGCTCCACTTTGCCGAGTGGGCCTATCAGAGCCAGTTTTCAATCGCCGAGCGCGGAGGACGGAGGCTTTCGTTGGAGGAACTGCGACGGCGGGACCCGGGGAAGTGGTATTTGTTGAAGGGGTGGTGAGGCGGTTGCGAATTGAAGGATGGTGACCGCGGTCGTCAATTGGGGATTGGGGATTGGGGATTGGGGATTGAATTTCGGATTGGGGATTGCGGATTGCGGAATTGATTGTCGATTTCCGATTGGAGAATTGAGGATTGTATTTGGGATTGCCGATTTGCAGGCGACCGCAGTGATGTGATGTCTGCCAATTATCGCTAGCTCAATTTGCAAGCGATCAACAAGATCCTCAATTCGTCAATCGGCAATCCTCAATACAATCCTCAATTCTCCAATCCACAATCGACAATCAACTCTGCAATCCGAAATCTGCAATCGAAAATTCAATCCCCAATCCCCAATTTTCGAATTGTCTCAATTTCGAATTGTCGATTCCCCAATCCCAATTCTATTTCGGTCTCCCCACCATCCCACTCCACCTCGGATACATATCCGAGATCACTCCATGCAACGCCTTGTCGATGGCCAGGCGCGCCATCTTGTCGACGACCGCATCAAAGAACCGGGGAGTGACTGAGTAGTAGTCCATGTCGGGCGCGGGGTTGAGAAAATCGATGGCGTAGGGGACGCCGCCGGCGATGGCAAACTCGACGGTGTTCATGTCGTAACCGAGCGCGTGATTGATCAGCAGCGTATGTTCGAGGACTTTTTCTTCGACGTCGGGCGGCAGGTACCCTTCAAAGGCCAGGTACCGGCGCGCCTTGGGGTCGTACTGTGTCGGGATCAGCTCTTTTTTGCCGAGGCAAAAACAGCGCACGTATTGCTCGAAGTCGATGAACTCCTGCAGCGTCATGCACAACTCGCCGGTTTCGTCATAGGCTCGCCAGAGTTCCTCTTTGGTGTGAATCTTGTAGACGCTTTTCCAGCCGCCTCCTTCGAAGGGCTTCAGGATTGCCGGAAGTCCAACGTAGTGGAGAATTGCGTCCCAGTCGAGCGGGTAGACCAGGTTGCGCAGGGATTCAGGCCAGACATCGGCCGGATACGATTTCGACGGCAACAGAACCGTTTTGGGGATCGCCACCCCCAGCGTGCCAGCCAGCGAGTAATTGAAGAACTTGTCGTCGGCTGACCACCAGAATGGATTGTTGATGACGTAGGTGCCGTTCAGAACAGCGTTCTTTAGATATCCGCGGTAGTAACGAACTTCATGCGACATCCGGTCGACAATGCAGCCATAAGGACAGGGCTCGGCCATGCGCGTCCCGCCCAGCCGCACCAGTTCGGCGCGAACGCCGTCGATGTCGAGCTGTTTGACGCGCTCGATAAAGGCCTGGGGGAAGGTTCCTTCGCGGCCGACGATTAGTCCAATCAGAGGACGATTCATATCAACTCCTTGGTCAGTGGCCAGTGGCCAGTGGTCAGCGGTCAGCCGGAATTGCCAATCAACACTGATCACTGGCCACTGACCACCGACCACTGACTCAGCAAAAATGCCGGCGGGCCATTTCCTTCCACACAGGCCAGTCGTGATTGGCTCCCGGCCAGATGTCCAATTCGTGAGGTACGCTCTTGGAAGAGAGCACCGAGGACAGACGCAGCGTACTCTGGTAACAGATGTCGGTGGCATCGCCGGACGCAAGCACCAGGGGCATCTGCCGAAAACGGTCCAGGTAGGCCGGATCCTCCAGTTGTTCGATATAGTCGATCGGGCTATTCAGGTACCATTCGACATCAAAGTAGCCGTCGGTCATGTGTCGCAAGTCATACATACCGCTCAACGCGACCATCTTGGAAAAGCAATCGGGACGTCGCAGTGCGAAATTACAGGCATGAAACGCGCCGAAACTGCAGCCGGCAGCCACCAGCGGCGCCCCGTTTCGATCCCGGAGAAAGGGAACGAATTCGTTGAACACGTACGCTTCATAAGCCAAATGGCGCAAGGCGCGATCGCGTGGCGGGACCGAACGGTTGTACCAGCTTTCCCCATCGACGCTATCGACGCAAAACGCCTGCAGTTGTCCGCTGTCGAGGCGATCGCCCAGCGCGGCGATCATTCCGAAATCTTCATATTGGAAAAAGCGTCCCATTGACGTCGGAAACAACAAGACCGGACGCCCGGCCCATCCGAAAATCAGGTATTCCATCGTCCGGCCCAGGTGCGGGCTTGACCACGACCCATACTCACGATGCATAGACGTCAGGCTTCAGGCTCCAGGGTTCAGGCTTCAGGCTGGACCCCAAATGAGCGCCAAATTGTATTATTTTCGAAGTTATTAAGATAGGAGAGAGTGATGTTGATGTGATGGTGGCTGCCCATTTGGCACGTGCGGAGAGCAAGTGTCAATGCAACGAATGCAAACAGGCTCCCGGCGATTGCAAACTAAGGGCCCTGAAGCCTGAAGCCTGAAGCCTGGAGCCTGACCCCTGCCTTAAGCTGTTGCGGCCTCGGCTTCTTGAAATTCCTCCATCAGGATGTCCGAAATTTCCGGACGAGTGAATTCCGGTGGCAGCGAACGGCCCGCCCGCAGAAG
This sequence comes from Acidobacteriota bacterium, assembly GCA_051001345.1. GTDB lineage: Bacteria > Acidobacteriota > UBA6911 > JACQSX01 > JBPCNK01 > JBPCNK01. The sequence goes on from JBPCNK010000008.1 coordinate 17,182, forward strand.
TTCGCGCACGCGCGTTCCGCTCAGTGCCAGCCGGTCCTGGTCGCCGTGCGTGCAGGTCTTGTCGGAGGCCATGTGGGCGCAGCGGCGGCAGTAAAACGTGTGGTCGAAAAACAGAGGCGTAATGCCCAGATCTTCGGGCCGAAAGCGCGCGAAAATCTTTTGGGCGTCGTACGTGCCGTAGTAATTGCCCACTCCCGCATGGTCGCGGCCCACGATAAAGTGAGTGGCCCCGTAATTTCGCCGGACCACGGCATGAAAAACAGCTTCACGCGGACCCGCATAGCGCATCGCCGCAGGAAAAACTCCCAGCAACGTTCGATCGGCGGGATAGTAGTGGCGCAACAGTACCTCGTAGCACCGCATGCGGACGTCGGCCGGCAGATCATCCGATTTGGTCTCACCGACCAGGGGGTGCAGGAAAAGACCGTCGACCATCTCCAGCGCGCACTTCTGGATGTACTCGTGGGCGCGGTGAATCGGATTGCGGGTCTGAAAGGCCACGACGCGCTCCCACCCGCGCGCGCGAAACTCGGCTCGTGTCTCAGCCGGAGTCAGTCGATACTGCGCGAAAGGCTGCGGTTCTTCGCTCTCGATAAAGTGTGTCCGTCCACCCACCAGGTATTCCGGCTGGCTGAGCAGTTGCGCAACTCCCGGATGCTTTTCGTCGCGGGTCTGGAAAACCTGCTGGGCCTCGGCTACCTTGTCGTACCGGTAGACTTCGTCCGCTTCCAGCAACGCCACCGGATTTCCCGACTCATCCAGAAGGCCGATGGGATCGCGGCGAATGGCGCGGGCCGTCGCGGCGTCGATCGCCAGCGTGATGGGCAGGCTCCAGACAGCGCCGCCGGCCAGCCGCATTTCCGCGACGACGTGGCGATAGTCATCGAAGTTGAGAAATCCCTCCAGAGGCGCATAAGCGCCGTTGGAAATCAGCTCCAAATCTGAAACAGTCCGCGGTGCAACGCCGATGCGAACCCGGGCACTGAGCGCGCGTCGCCGCAACTCGAGTTGGGTCGCCTTCATTGAGAGCCTCCTGCGGCGGTTGATAGATGCAGTCCGCACTCGGTCTTGCCGGATCCGGCCCAACGGCCCGAGCGGGGATCCTGACCGGGCTGGATCGGCAGCGTGCAATGGGTGCACCCTACACTTGGATAGTTCTGGTCATGCAAGATGTTGTAAGGAACGTCGTGGCGGCGAATGTAGTCCCACACGTCCGTGTCTTTCCAAAGCGCCAACGGATTGATTTTCACCAGTCCGAACACCGCATCCCATTCGACCACCCGGGCGTTGGCCCGCGTCGGCGACTGCTGCCGGCGAATCCCGGTAATCCAGGCGTCCAGTCCTTGGAGCGTTTGTCGCAACGGGTCCACTTTGCGGATTTTGCAGCATTGATCGGGGTGTCGTTTGTACAGCTCCTCGCCGTGGAGGCCGGCCTGTTCGTCCGGAGAAAGCGGCGGCCGGACGGCGACTGGCTCGATCCCGTAGCGCTCGATGATGCGCAGGCGCACATCGTGCGTCTCAGGAAAAAGAAAATCCGTGTCCAGGTAGAAAACGCGCGCGTCCGGTTGGACTCGCACCATGATATCCACCAGGGCGACGTCTTCGGGGCCGAAACTGCAGGCCAGCGCGAGTCTGGGATGAAAACGACGCAGTCCCCAGGCCAGAATCTCTTCGGGCGTCGATTGTTCGAAACGAACGGCGAACTCGTCCAGTTCGGCGGGTTCAATGCGGTGCAAGTCTGAAATCTCGGACATGACTCTCCTTAATGAAACGTCTTATCCAAAAAAAATGCCGGCAGGGACGATCTGCCGGCGATTCCAAGACACAAAAAAACCGGCAGGATCGGGGCCTGCCGGCGGTTGAATTGATGCTAACTCGAATTAGAGCGCGATCCTCCCAACGGCTGCCAGGCCCATGGAACAACAACAGCAGGGACAACAGTTGAGAAGGTGATGCATAAGGGCCTGATTAAAGAAGAAGAGGCGAATGGTGTCAAGAGAAAATTGAGGATGACGACTTGAGAGCAGGAGGGGCTAGGGGTTAGGGGCTAGGGGTTCGGCAATTGCGGATTGCGAATTGCGGATTGATTGGGGATTGATTGCGGATTGAATGCGGCTGGAGTTCAACCGCCTTGTAATTCGTAACTCGTAATTCGTAATTTCCTAACCCCTAACCCCTAACCCCTAACTCCTGTCTTTCAACCTCACTTTGCCAAAATTCGCAGCGCAATGTCGGGGGCGAATTTGGGCGATTTCAGCCGCCGGATGCCGCCGCGGTGCTCGAATCCTTCGGCCCGCTCGATGCGGCCGCTGATCGGAGAAATCCACTCTGCCAGATATCTTCCGAGCGGCAGATCCAACTGAAGGAACACAACTCTGGATTGACCCAGCGCCGCCGGCAGTGGGTCCTTAAGCGCCGGGGTCAGGTAAACGGCGTAAGCGCGGCCGGGCTGTATCAGCGCACGGGCCCTCATGTGGGCGGGCACGCCTGCGCGGATGAGGGCTGCATCCGGTTTCATCCGGACAAAGTCGAAGCCCTCGAGAAAATCCTTCAAAAATTTCAACTGCCGGCGAAAGCCCTGGTTGCCGCCGCCAGGCTGGGTCGCCGGATAGGCGAATGTTCCGCGTTCGTGCCCGGGCGAAAACGAATAGTCGAGGTGGTTGAACAGGCCGCCGCCTGCGAGCATAAACTCCCAAGCCTCGCGCCTGTACGGGAAATCCTGGACCCCACGGAAGCCGGTCTCGTTGTCGCCGATGACCCGGTTGTGGTCGTAGTTGAGCGCCACCGCATCGGGCGGCGTGGCGTAATGAAAATTCAGGATCGACACGGCCGGATGGGGCCGCTCCACTCGGGCGGAAAGATTGGCGATATTCTGAGAAATCAGGTGACGGGTCGAAAACCCTTGCTCGGCTGCGGCAATTTCCTCGGCGATGTGGGCCTGCCATTCAAGGGTCACGCCGCCAAAGTAAGGCTCGTTGCAGATCTCGTAGTAGAGGTTGTCGAAATCTTTCAGCTCCTCGACGATCTTGCGGACCAGAGCGTCGTGGACAGCCAGGAGGCCGCCGTTGCGATCGAGCGTATAAACGTGTGTGCGGTCGAGCGGCCCGATTCCGCCGGAATTGTTGTAGGGATTCTGCGGGGC
>JBPCNK010000009.1:0-27899 GCA_051001345.1 Acidobacteriota bacterium
GGCCCGATGAGAAGGGAACTGAAACTCTTTGGATTGCAGCGTGATGGTGCACCCCGGGAGCTGAGGAAGAAAACCGATGGGCCCGATGAGAAGGGAACTGAAACTATCGCGGCGGACGTGGGTCAGCGAAGAATTGTACCCGAAAACCGATGGGCCCGATGAGAAGGGAACTGAAACGGCTTTTCTCGTTGGGTAATCGTCACGATCCCGCCAGGGGAAAACCGATGGGCCCGATGAGAGGGGAACTGAAACCCGTGGCGATGCAGACGCTCTCACCGACGGGTCGAGAAAACCGATGGGCCCGATGAGAAGGGAACTGAAACTTCGACGGCGCAAGGGCCACCGACTCGCGAATGAGGAAAACCGATGGGCCCGATGAGAAGGGAACTGAAACCTCCGCCTCGCGGGCGACGACAGGAATTTCAATTCGGGAAAACCGATGGGCCCGATGAGAAGGGAACTGAAACTGTGACTTTGTCGTCCTGCTGACCGGCGACAAATTCTCGAAAACCGATGGGCCCGATGAGATGAGCCCGATGAGAAGGGAACTGCCGGGAACCGTCGGCATGATGTCGGAAACCGATGAGCCCGAGAACTGCCAGCGTGGATCTGGTGCGTCAGGAAGGGCTCCAGCGACTGGCCAATCAAGTCGAAGCCGAGATAGAGAAGACGTATGCCGCATACAACGTCAAATAGCGGGAAAATAGACCTGTTCGAACGATTTGCTCAATTCAATTCGCTTTTGATCGGCTGGGCAAAGATCCGAGCCAACCGAGGAGGGCCGGGGTCGGACGGAATTACGCTGGAAGAATTCGAGCAGGATCTGCGGCTCAATTTGGAACAGCTGGAGAAAGATCTCACCGATAGCGTTTACCGGCCGATGCCTTTTCTGGTCCACTCCGTCGAAAAGCAGAAAGGTGGCGTGCGGAAACTGTATATCCCAACCGTACGCGATCGAACTGCCCAGTCGGCTCTGGCCCAATTGCTGACGCCGCTGCTGGAACGGGAGTTCGAAGACAGCAGCTTTGGATACCGGCCCGGGCGCGGTGTGCCGCATGCCGTGCGCCGGATCATGCAGCTCCGGGACCAGGGATTTCGCTGGGTAGTCGATGCCGACATCGACGACTTCTTCGATTCAATCGATCACGACCGGTTGATCGCCAAGTGCTCCGAGCTAATTTCGGATTCAGCAGTCCTGGCGCTGATCCGTCTGTGGATTGGAGGCGAGCTGTACGAGGAAGGACATCTGGTAAGAATTACCAAGGGCCTGCCGCAGGGGTCTCCGATTTCTCCTCTTCTGGCAAACCTATATCTGGACGAACTGGACGAAGCCCTGATGGCTCGTCAGATGAAGGCCATCCGCTTCGCCGATGATTTCATCATCCTTTGCAAAGAGGAACAAGCCGCACGAGAGGCCTTGAGTGTGACCGACGAAGTCGTCGAGGCCTTGCACCTGAAGTTGGGAGACACTTCGGGCATCAGCCACTTCGAAACCGGGTTCCGGTATCTGGGGACGGTCTTCTTCAGGGACCTGGTACTGACGACCTCGAAAAAAAGGAAAAATCAACGAAGGGGCAGCCGCCAGCCGGCGCTCGTGTCGCTGCAGTCGTTGACTGCTCGGGCCGGCGCAACCGAAACAACCGTTGGCGCCGCCATGTCCCGGCTTGTCTCCGAACTGGCGGAAGAAGGCCGTGACCTTTATCTTCAGGACCTTCCGCCCGAACCGGTCTCCGAACCTGACGAAGAAGAAAAACAGAACGGCCAGTTTCCCCCGCCGCTGCGCCGAATGAGCGTCTTGCCCGATCCCGACAAGCAGACACTCTACCTGACCGAGCCAGGCTGCGTCATCGGACAAGAAGGAGAGCGGCTCCTGGTCCGCCAGTCCGGCCAGGTTCTCCTGGACGCGCCGATTTTCAAGGTCGAACGGATTCTGATCTTTGGAAACTCAACCCTGACGACTCCTGCGATCCGCGCCTGTCTGCAGAACGAGATCGACGTGAATTTTCTGTCCTCGACGGGAAGATACTACGGTGTTCTGAGTTCTCCCGGAGCGGAGAACGTCCTGCTCCAGCGGATGCAGTTCCAGAGATTGGGCGACATGGATTTCTGTTTAACAATCGCCAAAGCGATCGTCCGTAACAAGATCCACAATTGCCGCATCCTGCTGGAGCGCATCGGGCGAGGCCGGCAAAAAACGCCCACCTGGATCGCCGCGGACAACATTCGAAGCCTGCTGGAAGCAACTCGCAAGGCCGGCGATCTGGATACCCTCCGTGGCTACGAAGGGGCCGCGGCGCGTGCATTCTTCGAGGGCTACTCTCTTGCCTTCAAACAGGAGTGGGGATTCAGGCGACGCGTGCGCCAGCCTCCAACCGACCCGATCAACAGCCTGCTGAGTTTTGGCTACACGCTGGTCTTCTACCAGATTCTTTCGCTGGTGCGAGCCTTCGGGCTGAACCCAAACGTCGGATTCCTCCATTCCTTGCGTCGCGGCCACCCTGCACTGGTTTCTGATCTGGTAGAAGAATTCCGCACGCCGATTGTCGAGTCCCTCGTCCTGTACATCCTCAACAATCGGATGCTCGATCGATCGTGCTTTAAATCAGATAGCCGGGGTTGTTTTCTCACGCCGGTGGCAAGAAAGAAATTTCTGGTCCAGTTTGATCGCAAGATGCGGACCGAAATTGTGCATCCCCACTCGGGCACCCGGCTGGATTATCGTGGCGCCATGGCTGTGCAGGCGCAGTCGATGGCCAACGCAATCCGCGGCGCGGTATCATCGTACAGACCCTTTGAAATGGGATAGATCTCATGTACGTGGTGGCCTATGACATTGTCAACGATCGATCTCGGGATCGGATTGCGCGGATTTGCCAGGACCACGGAAAGAGGATACAGCGCAGCGTGTTCGAGTGCGACATCAGCGCCCCGCGCGCCGGCGATCTAGTCGATCGCCTGAAGAAAGAACTTGACGCAGAATCCGACCGCATCTGCGTCTATCACTTGTGCAAGACGTGCATGGCGCAGACGGTGACTTTGGGTGAAGTGGAACCCAGGGCAAGGCCGGATCGCGCCTGGGTCATTTGAGATCGCTTATGGATCCGGACTTGACCGTCAGTCATTACGCCTGGTCATTGGAAGCCGAGGAACCGATCGTCATTCCTCACGCCAATACGGGCAACAATCTCCGCGGCGCATTCGGGTTGGCTCTCAAGCGGCTGGCCTGTGGGAATTCTCCAAACTGCCAGAAGCGCTGCGCCAACCCGGACTTCTGTGCCTACGCACACTTGTTCGAGTCGACGCCTCCCGTGGAAAGCCGCCATCCGTCCGGAATTCAGGACATACCGAGGCCTTTTGTCCTGAAGCCCAGTCGCGAGTCCCGCAGCCAGTATGCCGCTGGCGACCGGCTTGACTTCGGCTTGGTTCTGGCAGGGAACAGCCGGCGACACCTTCCCTTGGTGGCAATGACTTTTAAGGAGCTCGAACAGGAAGGATTGGGGATTTCCCGCGGCAGATTCCGCTTGAAAAATATCGTGGCCCTCGACAAAGCAGGGCAGCCCAGGGAAGAAGTCTACAACTGGAAGGCAGGAACTTTTCGTAACCACGAAGAATTGATTCGACTCAGTGACTTCAAGCCCGAGTCGGGGATTGAATCCATTGAAGTTCAGTTCCTGACCCCCGTTTACCTGAAGGCCGATGGGCAAGTGGTACAGGCCGGCCTCCTTCAGTTTCATCATCTGGCCAAACGATTGCGCGACCGGATCAGTAGCCTGGCCTGTTTTTATGGAGATGGCGAATTGCAGATGGACTTCCGCGAATTCGGATCTCTCGCCGAAAAGGTCGAGTGCACCAGCCGCAGGTTGGCCTGGGTCGACGGTCAACGAAAAAGCTCGAGGACCGGCCTTTGGCACAACCTCGGGGGCTTGGTCGGTCGAGCTTCCTTCCGTGGCGATCTGACGCCATTCTGGCCGTTTCTGAAACTGGGCGAGCTGGTTCACTGCGGGAAGTACGCGACGTTCGGGCAGGGAGAGTTTCGCGTCCAGGCCGGCAAGGAGCCGTAATGGTTGAAGCCGACGAGCAAAGCAGAGGCACGATTCTGACGATCGGTTTGACGGACGAACCGGTTGTCTTCAGCCTTAAGCAAATTCAGCCCGACTACGCGGCGTTCATCTGCACGCCGGCATCGCGGAAAACCCTGGACAAGGTGGTTCATGGCTTACACCAGTCGTCTGTCTGGACAGCAGAGGTTGACGATGATCCAGCTCAGATTGGGCGGCTGGTCCAGCAGTTTTACGCCGCGTTTCGCTGGCTGAGTGACAAGTGCGGTCTCAAGCCAGGCGATATCTACGTGGATCCGACGCTGGGACGAAAATGGATGAGCGCGGGCGCCACCATGGCGGCTTCTTATCTGGGACTGAACATGATGTACACCGACGTAAAGTTTGTGAACGGAAAACCGGATCCGGGCACGATGCGTTTTGTCCCTTTGGGGAATGCTTACGACCAGACCGGTTTTCTGGAGGCCGAAAAAGGCCGCGATCTGTTCAACCGATCTGAGTTTTCCGCAGCCAGCGAAGTCTTTCGGCGCTTGCATCCGAGTCTTTCTGCCAGCGCAGATCTCTACCGCGGTCTGGCGCTTCTGGCGCAGGGGTTGCAACGCTGGCAGTTGTTCGAGCATTATGAAACCTCTTTGCGGAAAGACTTCGATGACGCCTTGGAATGTCTCGGGCGATGCGCCTACTCCGACTCGACTCCGCCAGGATTTGTCACGTTTATCGAACAGATTCGTATCCTTGCGGCGGCGATCGAGGTCATCACGATTGCGGACAAGCCCGCGCTTGTGGCTACAATCGATCTGGTGTTGAACGCCGAACGGAGAATTGCCCAGGGACGCTATGACGACGCCGTGGCGCGCGCGTATCGCGCGTTGGAGTCGCTTTCTCAGAACTATCTTGCAAGCTTCGGGCTTCACGCCGGCCAACCGGATTATGGGCATCTCACAGCCACGCAACGCAGCGCCCTTGAGAAGTACCTGCCGGCATTTCCAGAGAAGATTGCCTTAGAGAACGGTTGGGTCATTCTTTGGGCGCTCGGGCACCCAGCCGCCAAGGAGATTTTCCACCTTCGGGGCGGCCAACTTCAGAACAAATTTCTGGGGATCCTGGAAGCGCGCAACAATTCCATTCTTGCTCACGGATGGGGTCCAGTCGGGCAGGAGCGTGCCGGCGGGATGGTCAAACGACTCAAGGATCTGCTCTGCAAGATCGAACCCTCCTCCGCCGCATCGATGGAACGCCTTCGGATACCGCCACTGCCGCCTTTTTGGAGTCACAGCCATGGGAGTGTCGGATTCTAGGAATTGTGATACGAAGAGGTCTCGATGAAACCGGGGCATATTATGAGTGTCGAGTCCGGCGGCGGGTTCGCGGCGCTCGCCGGAATTCAAGTTCAGAGTATTCTTTCGGCGGAACTGTTTGCGGAGCTTGTCGGGACGCGCGTGTCTGGCGGCCGTAACGACCTGTCGATCTACTGCCATGAGCGCTGGACCGACCTGGCCGACGGTTTGGCCGGCGCTTCCGAATCGCTGGAAGTCCTGCTGGTAGTTGCAAGCCGGTCGGCCGAACCCGTCTCGGCTGTGACCTTTTTTTTTGCAGCTCGGGATCCGAACCGCCCTCAGGCCGAAAGGAAATGCGCCGAAGGCTTCAAAAATCTTTGGACACTGCTGGCGACGATTCTGGATTACGCCGAATTGGCGCCCGTCACCGAGGAGGAGGCGGTCAACGCATTGGCCGGCTTGGGCGTCTCAGCTGTTACCGAAATAAGGAGGAGATTTGAACGCTTACAGATCAGTCACGGGGTCGGAAATCTGCTGGGGAACCGGGACAAGGCGGCTTTTGCCTCGAGACAGCCCAGGGAAGACGATGCCTGCATTGCTCATCTATTCCCCTGGACCCCCAGTGACGACCCCTGGCGGCGGCTGCTGGAGACGCTGCACCAGGAAGGCGACGCTGCAGTCATGGTACATTTGCGCGGACTCCGGCAAGCTCCGGAGTCTTGTCAAACGGAGGCGCGCGCAGGACTGGCGGCCGCCGAGGTGGCTCTGACGTCCAACATCGCGGGCATCTCCCAAACTGTCCTTCAGCTCCAGGTGGGGGAGTTACGTAAGGAAGCTCTTCGACGCCTCTCCATTCTTCAGGGAAGCGTTCTGGCGGCGCGGGTGTTTGTCGCCTCGCAGCGGCCACCGTCGACGGCGCTGCTGAGTACGGTGCGAAGCAGCCTGGACGACGCCTCTATTCGGCCCTCCGAGTATGGACCGGAGCTGACCTTTCGTGGAGGAGCACAGTTGTTGCCCAGCAGCGCCGTCGAAATCCTCAGACCGCTGGATAATCCTTCCATCGATCTTTTGTTCGGACCGCGGGAAGCCAGTGCAATTCTCCGTACCCCGATGCCAACCGACCTAGAACTGCCCGGTTTGTCGATCAATCGCGCTCGCACGGCTCGCATTGTGGGACGTTCCGGTTCCGATTGCCCCGTGGGACACAACATCCACCGTGGCCTGCGTCTCCCGGTCGCTTTCGATTCCTCCATGCGGTTCCGGCACACCTATATCGTCGGTCAGACCGGCACGGGCAAGTCGACACTGCTCTTGCACATGATCCTTAACGACATCCGCGAGGGCCGTGGTGTGGCGGTGTTGGATCCTCACGGGCCCTTGACCGAGCAGATTCTGCTGCATTGTCCGGAGTCCCGGGCCCAGGACGTCATCGTCGTTGACGCCACCGACATCGAACGTCCCATTGGTTTTAACGTCCTCCGGATCACCGAGAGGGACCCGCTTCAGTACCGCCTGGCTCGCGACCTGATCATCGACGACCTCTATGCATACCTGGACCGCACCTATGACATGAAGGAAACGGGCGGGCCGATATTCGAAACACACTTTCGCGGCTTTTTGGCGTTGCTACTTGGGTTGGAGCCTCAGGCCGGTCCGTTGATTCCCAATCTGATGGTATTTCGAACTCTCTACCACAACGACAAACTGCGGAGATCTCTGATCCGGCGTATCAGGGGCAAGGATCTCATACTGGAGGAGCTTATCGAGGAAGCCACCTCGGCAAGAGGCGAAGCGGCGCTTGCTAATCTCGCTCCTTACGTAACCAGCAAGTTCAACCGGTTCATTTCCGACCTGACGCTCCGCAATATCATTTGTCAGAACTCGATCCTCGATATCGAGGAGATTGTTAATAAGGGCAAGGTACTTCTCTTCTACCTCGGCAAAGGCCGCTTTGGCGACCAGGCAGCTGGATTGCTTGCCAGTCAGATTGTTTCGAGGATCCGCAGCGTCGTCATGAAGCGAGGCGCCCAGGCCGATGCGCCGCCCTTCTATCTGTTTGCCGATGAGTTTCAGCTGTTCGCCGATGAGCGATTCAGCGAGCTGTTGGCCGAAGGTCGAAAATTCAAGCTCTCCCTGACGGTTGCTCATCAGTTTGTAAGGCAGATCCCGGAGACTGTCCTCAGCGCAATTCTTGGAAACATCGGAACGACTGTTGCGTTTCGAATTGGGGCGCCCGATGGCGAGTTCCTTCAGCCGCTTTTCATGCCGACATTTGACCAGCGAGACCTCACCTCTCTGCCGAATTTTCGGGCTTATGTCCGCAGTTTCGGACTATTGGGACCGACTCCGTTCAGTTTGGAGATTTCGCCGCCTCCAGGAGGAGACGATGCCTTGCGGGCCGAGCGGATTCGACGGCGATCACGGGAAGAATACGGTCGGGACCGGGCTGATGTCGAACGGGAAATTGAAGCTACTTATCTAGCCTATCGAACGATGTCGGACTGACGGCTACCAGTCACGGCCCCAGGCACGGTGTCCCATACGGAGCCCGCTCGCTGACGCTCGCGGCACTGCCATATGCGCATCGTCCGTTTGGGCGTCATGCCGGCGATTGCCCAGGGTGCGCCTGGGCGCGCGGGCGTCCCGCCCGGAAAGAATCGCGGATGTCACGGGTCAGTTCCGCGATGTTCGGGTGAAAGGAAAACCATGTCCCTGACCGTTCGAGAGTTGCTTGATCGAAGCCGCAGGGAATTGCTGGATCTCTCAGCTCGCAACCGGCTCCTTTCCATTCCAGTCAACTCGAAGTCTGCCCGTATCGTTCAGGTTCACGATGAGCTGAGCGAGCAACTATTTCGCCTTTTGGTTGTTGAAAAGAAGACCTTAAGCTTCCTGCCGGGCCAGCAGGCCAGGGGTGTTCAGTTGTTTGACACCGACGGTTCCCCCGAGACAGGAACTGATCTCAAAGACGAAGAAATCGGATTGCCGCAACCGGAGAACGACGAAGAACCAACCATCGGGTTGGCGAGACGGCACGTCGATACCAGACTCCAGACCACTCTATCGCCAGAGGGCCTGCAGCGCCGACTGCTCGGTCTCTATGGCGATGCCCGCACGATCATCGAGGAGCAAGGCGTCAACATTCTTTACCTGGCTCTCGGCCACCTCAAGTGGCTTGAGGCTGAGCAATCTGATACGCCGCGCTATGCGCCTCTAATCCTGGTCCCGGTCGAGCTTCAGCGGAAGACCGCATCCGAGCGTTTCCATCTGCGCTGGCGCGAGGAAGACATTCAGGAGAATCTGTCCCTCGCGGAAAAGCTGAAAACCGAGTTTGCCATTAAACTCCCGCCCTTCCCGGAAGATGACGATTTTAGCGTCTCAAAGTATTTTGAGGAAGTTACCAATACCATCGCGACCGCGAAGAGGTGGGAGGTATTACCGAACGCCATCACACTTGGTTTCTTTTCCTTCGCAAAATTCCTCATGTACCGCGATCTTGACCCGAAGAACTGGCCAGATGGCGACATGCTCTTGAAGCACCATTGCCTCACCGGCCTGCTCCTGGACGGTTTTCCCCATGGTGAGCCGCTCCTTTCCGGCGAGGTTCACCTCGATGAATTAATCCCAGCCTCCCGTCTTGATCACGTCGTGGACGCTGACGGTTCGCAGACTCTCGCCATTGAAGAAGTGCGGCGAGGACGAAGTCTTGTTATCCAGGGCCCACCCGGAACCGGCAAGAGCCAGTCCATCACCAATCTCATTTCAACGGCCGTCCTCGACGGGAAGCGCGTGCTGTTTGTCGCCGAAAAGCTCGCAGCGCTCGAGGTTGTCAAGCGGCGGCTCGAGCGAGAAGGCCTCGGCCCACTCTGTCTGGAGCTACACAGCAACAAGTCAAATAAGCGTGCCGTCATCGATCAGATCGGCCGTACCTGGAAGCTCGGCCACCCGAGGGCTCCCGACCACGAAGCGCTCGTTCCCGAGTTGGAGCAGAGCCGCGGCATTCTCAACCAACACGCCAAGTCACTCCACGAGCGCCTTACCCCCAGCGATCTGACCCCGTTCTTCATCATGGGCCGGCTTACCCTGCTAGGAGATCGCGGACGCGAAGCCACAACCGTTACCTTTGCCGGCGCCAAGAACTGGACGGCCGGAGACCTCCGGGAGCGCCGCAAACTAGTCTACGAACTGACCAGTCGAGTGAACCAAATCGGCCTGCCGGGGCAGCACCCGTGGCGAGGGGTCTGTAAGGGAACGGTCATGCAAATTGACCTTGCTCCTTTGGAGACGCTCATCCGCTCGTTCGTCAGCCGTCTTTGTGAGTTGCGAGAGACTTATCAACTAGTCGCATCGTCCCTTTCGCAATCGGAACCCAGCAATTTACTTGAATGTGAACGCCAGCGCGTCACTTGCGAGTATGTAACCAAGGCGCCGGCCCTGGACAAACAGGCACTGTGCAACGGTGTCTGGGATGCCGGCATCAACGGGTTGCGCGATCTCGTGATGGAAGGGCTCAAGCTCGCTACTGTATTAACCCAGGTCGGATCGCAAGTAACGGAATCGACTTGGGACAAGGACTTCTCCCAAGCGCGCGCAAATCTTGCCGCTTATGGCCGTTCATTGTTTCGGCTTTTCAATGGAGATTATCGCCGTGCCCTCGCGCAAATGCGCGGTGCTCTAACCGTCCAATTGCCGAAAGCCTTTAGCGATCGCATTGCCATCGCCGACCAAATCGTCACCGGCCAGCGCTCTCTGCGGGCGATTCGGAAGGGCGACTCTCTCGGCCAATCTGCTTTTGGTTCACTCTGGCGTCGCGAGAAGACGGATTGGAACCAGTTGGAAGCCATTTTGAACTGGGTCGCCAAGCAGAGGGAAGCCGGTCTCGATGCAAATTTCCGTCAGCTATTCGCGCGCCTCCCGGATCATGATCACGTCGCCCGGATAGTTGAGACCTTCACAACTCGTCTTAGCGCCGTGCGCGAGGAAGCCAAGGGACTTGTAAATGAACTGGACCTCGATTGTCACATAGCATTTGGGCAGAAGGATATTGAAACCGTCCCGCTCAAGGCCTTGGCCGAACGCTGCCAGCTATGGCTTTCACAAATGGAAGCTTTGTCGCATTGGAATAATTATTTTATCCGTGCCCGCCACGCCCGGGAGTTGGGCCTGGCCAGTCTGGTGGAGGGCTTGGAGACCGGTGCGATCCATCCCGAAGCACTACTGGACTGCTTCGACCGAGCTTATTTTTCCGAATTGCTTCGTGACGTAAACCGCCAGAAGCCTAATATTGTTCAGTTCGACGGTTTTTTACACGATACCCGCGTTTTAGAGTTCACCCAGCTCGATAGGAAGCGCCTCGCCTTGGCAAAATATCGAACGTTGCTCAGGCACTGCCAAGGAATGCCGTTGTCAAACTCGGGCGTAGGCGCCGCCGGCATCGTGAAAGGCGAATTGGAAAAGAAGAGAAACCTTCGCACTGTACGCCGGTTGCTCAAGGACGCTGGTTCTGTTGTACAGGCCATTAAACCGGTTTTCATGATGAGTCCGCTTTCGGTCGCGCAATTCCTGGAACCAGGAGCTGTGGAATTTGACTTGCTCGTCATCGACGAAGCCAGCCAAGTGCAACCGGTAGATGCGCTAGGCGCCATAGCTCGCTGCAAGCAAATCGCCGTCGTAGGTGACAGTAAACAGCTTCCACCGACGCAGTTTTTCACTCGACTTACCACGGAGTCCTCGGAGCCCGATGACGAGGAAGCCGCCCAAGTGGTTGAGGCCAAGGATATCCAGAGCATCCTGGGCCTATGCTGCGCCAGTGGACTGCCGGAGACAATGCTGCGGTGGCATTATCGCAGCCGACACCACTCGCTCATCGCTGTTTCCAACCATGAATTCTACGAAGACAAGTTGTTCATTATCCCGAGCCCCTATTCCGAATCCACCGAGCTGGGATTGAAATTCAACTACGTTCCCGAAGGTGTCTTCGACAGTGGTGCTTCCGCCACCAACCGCATCGAGGCCAGGGCTATTTGCCGCGCCGTCATCAACCATGCCCGCAAAAGTCCTGACCTCAGTCTCGGCATTGCCGCCTTTTCCATCCGGCAGCGACAAGCCATTCTCGACGAACTCGAATTGCTTCGCCGCGAAAATCCAGACACCGAGGCTTTCTTCAATAGCCACCCAACCGAGCCTTTCTTCGCTAAGAACCTCGAAAACGTTCAGGGCGATGAACGCGATGTCATTTTCATCTCAGTGGGCTATGGCAAAAACGCACAGGGCTATATGGCTATGCGCTTCGGACCGCTCAGCAACGAGGGTGGCGAGCGCCGCCTGAACGTCCTCATTTCTCGCGCCAAAAAACGATGCGAAGTCTTTTCGTCTGTTACCGCCGACGACCTGGACCTCAATCGCGCCTCGGGCCGTGGCGTAGCTGCCCTCAAGACTTTCCTTTCGTTTGCGGAGACTGGTCGCCTTGCCGTTGCCCAGCAGTCCGGAAAGGAGGAGGAGTCTCCATTTGAGGAAGCTGTGCGACGTGCGGTCGAGTCGCTGGGCTATGAAGTCCATCCCCAGGTAGGAATATCTGGATTCTTCATCGATCTCGCGGTCGTGGATCGTGAGCGCCCAGGCCGCTACCTGCTCGGCATCGAATGCGATGGCGCCGCATACCATTCATCTCGCTCGGCGCGCGACCGTGACCGCCTTCGCCAGGCTGTACTGGAAGACCACGGGTGGGTTATTCATCGCATCTGGAGCACCGACTGGTTCCAGCGTCCGAAGGAGCAACTCCAGAGGGTTGCCGCTGCGATCGAGCGAGCCAAGGTCGCTGTGGACGAAACCGATCATCGGGGAGCCCCCACTTCCGAAATGAGCGTCAGCGCTGGCTGCGACGTAACCATCGAACGCGAAATCACTCCCGATAGGAGCGGTGCGGATCTGACCGGATCAGCCACGCCTTATTGCGAAGCGAATTTTGAAGTTCCTCGGGGCAGGGATCCACATCAACTCGCCACCAGCGAAATGGCCCAGATCCTTCTCCGCATCGTCAATCAGGAAGGCCCGATTCACGAGGATGAACTGGTGGTTCGCGTACGCGATCTCTGGGACCTGGGTCGCGCCGGAGGGCGCATCCAGGAAGCTGTTGCAAGCGGCGTGAGTTCCCTCGTGGTCAGTGGGAGGTGTATCCGGGAAGACGGTTTCCTCTCGATTCCCGGCGCGCCGGTCGTTGTGCGCAATCGCGAGAGCGCTTCATCCAGCCTACTCAAGCCGGAGAGGCTTCCGCCCGCCGAAATTCGAGCAGCCATTCTCGCTCTTATCGACGCCAACCATGGCGCTACTCAGCAAGAGATCCCCGCAGCCGTCGCCAATGTCTTGGGTTTCAGAAGGACAAGCGACCAAATCCGCAAGGCCATTGATGCCCAAACTGTCAAACTCCTCCAACAGGGTGCCCTTTGTGAGATAAACGGACTGCTGAAAACGGCACCGTGAGCTGACACGCTTGGTCGAATCGCCGGTCGGCATGGGTCGTCAGAGCATTGACGATTTTTAGGGGCCGCCTAAAACCGTCGTCCCGTTTTGACCAGTTGCCCGATCGACAACCCGGCCAGAGATTTTCCTTTGCGGAGGCGGCGGATCTCCTCCGAGAGCTGCGCGGGGTTCGGTTCAACTGGGACAAGCATCGCCACCGAGGCCCCATGTTTGGTGATCGTGATCCGCTCTCCTTTGGCAACCCGCTCCAGTAGCGCCGAGAGGTGAGTTTTGGCGTGACAAGAGCTGACCGGTTTTGTCATTTTCATTTGGTCTAAGGCGAGTCTAATTGGGTGGCGGGTGGAGAACAATCGCTTAATTCGAAATCTCACCGCTCTCTTCCTCCGCGGCAATGCTGTTCTGCCGCGCGCAAAAACAACAGATCTGGTCCAAAATACCTCCGGCCTCTGTTTTGGGGCTGGAACCACGCGTAGTTGGCCGCTCCCCGCGCGGTCTTGTTAACGCCGGAGAAAGAACCGCCTTTACTATTTACGATTTATTCACTTTACGTTAATATGTTTAGCGGTGAATACACCATCGTTAACAAGAGCGGGGAGCTACGTTCGTCAGCCTGGCGGCTATAAGGCCTTTATCCCAAAGGCGCTCCCTCCGGAGCCGCCGATCCGGATGGAGGGCGAAATGGCTACGCTCCTGTCGGCGGCCGACCAAGCGCTTGGCCGCTTGGACGGCTCGACAGGATTGCTCCCCAACCCCGACCTTTTCATTTTTATGTACGTCCGAAAGGAGGCGGTGCTTTCCAGCCAGATTGAGGGAACACAAGCATCTCTGATGGATGTTCTGGAGTTCGAAGGTCAGGCCGTGGAACTTGGCCAGCCGAAGGATGTGGGAGAAGTCGTCAATTACGTCGCCGCCATGAACTTGGGTATCGAACGACTGAATACGCTGCCCGTCTCGTTGCGCCTGATCCGTGAGATTCACGCCCAACTTATGCGGGGAGTACGTGGCGCCGAGCGAACGCCCGGTGAGTTTCGCCGCTCACAAAACTGGGTCGGCCCGCCTAATACCCCAATCACTGTTGCTCTCTATGTTCCGCCACCGCCACAGGAAATGAAAGTATCGCTGCACGATTTCGAGAAATTCCTTCATGCCGCCGCACCGATGCCGGCACTTATCAAGGTGGGACTGGCCCACGCCCAGTTCGAGACCATTCACCCCTTCCTTGACGGGAATGGGCGCGTTGGAAGACTTCTGATCACGTTCCTGCTGTATGAGAGGAAGGTGCTTCGTCAGCCGTTGCTCTATCTTTCTACGTATCTCAAAGAGCATCGTGATGAGTACTACGCCCGGCTGCAGGCTGTTCGTGATCAGGGTGACTGGGAGGGATGGCTGAAATTTTTCCTGCGGGGGATTCGCGAGGTATCGCAGGAGGCGGTCCAGACAGCACACCGCATCGTTCGCATGAGAGAGGAGCACCGAAGCCAGTTGCTCCAAATGACCGGGAGAACCGGACCGGCCCTGACGTTGCTGGAGTCTCTGTACTGGCAGCCCGTTGTCGGGGTGACGCATGTCATCGAAAGAACCGGACTCGCGTTTCCCAATGCCAACAATCTAGTCAATCGATTTGTGGAGTTAGGACTTTTGCGTGAGATTACCGGTCGAAAACGTGACCGTCGTTTTGCTTATCAGCCGTACCTGGATCTGTTTGCCTAGCCTGCGACCTTCCGGTCGCGGCACTGCCATGGGCGGCCCAGTAGCGCCGGGAGGCGAGTTTTGGCCTGGTAAGAACCGACCGTTTTTGTCTGGTCTAAGGCGAGTCTAATTGGGTAGCGGGCGGAGAATGATCGCTTAATTCGAAATCTCACCGCTCTCTTCGTTCGCGGCACTGATATTCTTGCTACTGATCACTTGCTACTGATATGGATACACTACTCCATCACAGCGCGGCTCTGGCGCGGGGCGAACATGGCAATCCGTTTGCCGTGCTCGGGCCGCAGCGGACTCCGGAAGGACCCGTCGTGCGCGCCTTCATTCCAGAAGCGCGCTCGGTCGAGTTGCTGCGGGCCGGAAAGAACCGGCGACCGCTCCGTCTCGATCCCATCGCCGAAGGGCTATTTGAAACACCGGTTCCCGACGGCCTGGAGCGAACTTACCGGTTGCGCGTCGAATCGGCCGGCGGGCATCGCTGGGAACAGCACGACCCCTACGCGTTTCGAGATCTCTGGACCGATCTGGACTGGTATCTGCTCGGCGAAGGGACACACTACAACTCCTACGAAAAACTGGGCGCCCATCCGCTGGAAATCGATGGCGTGCGCGGAACGATGTTTGCCGTCTGGGCGCCCAACGCCGCGCGTGTCAGCATCGTGGGCGACTTCAACCATTGGGATGGGCGCCGCTATCCCATGGATCAACATCATTCCACCGGAATCTGGCAACTGTTTCTCCCCGACATCGGCCATGGCACGGTCTACAAATACGAAATCCGCGCGCGGCTGCACGCGCTGGTCGAGTTGCGCTCGGACCCTTACGGATCCTGGTTTGAAGTTCCGCCTCAAAACGCCTCGCGTGTTTATGATGGCGGCGCCTATCCATGGGGTGACCAGGAGTGGCTGGACCGACGCGCGGCCAGTGAACCGCTCAACCGGCCCCTGAACACCTACGAAGTTCACCTCGGATCGTGGCGGCGCCTGCCGGAGGAAAAAAACCGGATGCTGACCTACCGCGAGCTGGCTGATCAGTTACTCCCTTACGTCCAGCAACTCGGCTACACGCACATCCAGTTGATGCCGGTTACCGAGTATCCGTTCTCCGGTTCCTGGGGATATCAATGCACCGGCTATTTTGCGCCCACCAGCCGCCACGGCGAACCCAATGACTTTCGCTACTTCGTGGACCGCTGTCATCGCAGCGGCATCGGTGTCTTGCTTGATTTCGTGCCGGCACATTTCCCGCGCGATCACCACGCGCTGGCGCGCTTTGACGGCACGGCGCTCTACGAACACGAAGATCCGCGGCGCGGCGAACATCCCGACTGGGGCACGTTGATCTTCAATTTCGGGCGGACCGAAGTCGCAAATTTTCTTCTTTCCAGCGCGCTGTTCTGGATCGACCAGTTTCACATCGACGGCCTGCGTGTCGACGCGGTCGCTTCGATGCTCTACCTGGACTATTCCAAAAAAGAAGGGGAGTGGATCCCTAATTCACATGGCGGCCGCGAGAACATCGAAGCCGTCGCATTTCTCAAGCGCTTCAACGAGCTGATCCACGAAAAATATCCGGGCGCGCTGACCATCGCCGAAGAGTCGACCGCCTGGCCGGCTGTCTCCCGTCCGACATACCTGGGCGGCCTGGGGTTTTCCATGAAGTGGAACATGGGATGGATGAACGACATGCTCCGCTATATGGCGCTCGATCCCGTTCACCGCAAGTACCACCACAATCATCTGACGTTCTCTCTTATGTACGCGTTTTCTGAGAATTTCATCCTGCCGCTATCCCACGATGAAGTCGTGCATGGGAAACGGTCACTGCTGGAGAAACTGCCCGGAGACGTTTGGCAGAAGTTTGCCAACCTGCGCTGCTTTTACGGATTCATGATGGGACACCCCGGCAAGAAGCTTCTGTTTATGGGAGGGGAGTTTGGGCAGTGGCGCGAGTGGAATTATGACGACAGCCTCGATTGGCACCTGCTGGAATGGAATCCGCATTTTCAATTGCAAAGTTTTGTGCGTGACGCCAATCAGCTGTACCTGCGCGAGCCGGCCTTGTGGCAGATCGATTTTGCCTGGCAGGGATTCGAGTGGATCGATTTCCACGACTGGGCCAACAGCATCGTTGCATTTCTGCGGCGCGGAAAAGATCCGAGAGATTTCCTGGTGATCGTCTGCAATTTCACGCCGGTCCCGCGGTTCGGCTACCGTGTCGGCGTCCCCGAACACACGTTCTATACGGAAGTTCTCAACAGCGATGCGGCTTGCTATGGCGGCAGCAACCTCGGCAATGTGGGCGGCCTGCACTCCGATCCGCTGCCTTGGAACGACCGCCTCTACTCGTTGAACTTGACGTTGCCTCCGTTGTCGACGTTGGTGCTCAAGCCGCGGCGCTCGGATCTGTAGCGCTCGGATCTGTGACAACTGCATTCACCGCAGAGACGCAGCGCGGCATAGCCGCAACCAAAGTAGGCAGCCGGCAGTAGGCAGCGGGCAGGGTACAACCAGCGACGGAGCACCAACAGAGCCGCGACCGGAAGGGAGCGGGCCGGCAGATAGGAAGCGGGATCGAAAATCTTGCTGAAATAACAAGATTTCGCCAACAGGCAATGCAGAGGACGCAGAGTGGGCGCAGAGAATCTTCCTTAGAATCCCATCATTCGCTGCGATGGTTGTGGCTGAATGATTAAAACGAAAAGCAAAAGCAGTCACGAATTACACGAATGAAACGAATGAACCCGAAATCCGCTGATCAGGGATTTGCTCTCTGGTTCCAAAGGGGCGTTGCCAATCGGGTACGATGGACCTAGGAGCGTTCGGGTCGTTCGGGTTCATTCGTGTAATTCGTGACTGCTTTTGTTTTTTCCTTGCAATAGGCGTTGCGTCGTCCTGCATTACGCTGCCTGCTGCCGACTGCCGACTTTTTGGTTGCGGCCTTGCCGAGCTGCGTCTCTGCTGTGAGGCGCATTTATCCATATAAATCATTGAAATAAAAACATTTAACCGTAATATTTGCCTAGGTGAATAAAAGGTGTATATTAAGAATCCCTATGGCCGCCACGTCGCTGAAAAAAATCGAACTGGAAGGGCTGCTGCAAAGCAAACGTCTTGGCGGCGCACTGGGCAGTGGGCAGCCGGCGGTGGGCAGTCGGCAGTACCCGCTGGATGAATTTTTGCAAAGAGGTCTGTTGCGTGGGCGGTTGACTCAATTGTGCGGACCGGCCAGCTCCGGTCGCACCAGTCTGATGCTGGCGCTTCTGGCCGGCGCCACCCGCCGCGGCGAAGCCGTGGCGGTCATCGATTCCAGCGCCGCTTTGGATCCCACTTCGGCCGAAGGCGCAGGCATTGAGTTGACTCGATTGTTGTGGGTGCGCTCGACCGATCTGCAGACCAGTTTGAAGGCAGCTGAAGTCGTCATTATCGCCGGCGGTTTCAGCGTGATTGCGTTGGACCTGGCCAGCGCCCCGGCCCGCTTGCTGCATACCATTCCGCGCGCGATCTGGATCCGGCTGCAGCACGCGCTCGAACAAAGCGACAGCGCGCTGGTGACGCTGTTGTCCGAACCGGTCGCTTCCGCAGTGGCCGCAGCCACGTTTCATCTGTGCACTTCGCGGCCTCGCTGGCAGGGCTCGCTGACCTCCAGCCGGCTGTTGCATGGCATCGACATCGGGTTGCGCCGACAATCGTGATTGGAACGACCGTATGCGAATTGCTTGCTGGTATGTCACAGCAACCCTGAAGAAGGAAGCTCAGGAGGCCCTGCTCCAATTGGCGTTCTCTGTTTCTCCGGTTGTGGAAGAAACCGCATTCGGTCTCCTCTATATCGACATCAGCGGCCTGCAGCGCCTGAGCGGTTCGGAACAGGCTCTGGCTGGCACGATGCTGCAGGAAGCCGCCGCGGCGGGCTTCCCGTTGAAGATCGGAATCGCTTCCAATCCGGCCACCGCCCGTGTTGCCGCACGCGTGGCCGCCGCCTCCGCATCACAAAGCCTTTCACCGGCAGATCCGCTCGGTTTGCCCGCTCCCTTACGGTCGCGGCTCTATAACTGGTCGCAGCTTTGTGATGGTCGCGGCTCGGACATTGGCTGGGTGATTGTGCCGCCTGGAAACGAAAACGAATTCCTCGCACCGCTGCCGCTTGAGTGTTTGGAAATTCCCGCCCAGCTGCACGAAGTGTTTGCGCGCTGGGGAATCTCCAGTCTGGGCGAGCTGGCCGGGTTGCCCGAAGCAGAGCTCTTCGAACGGCTCGGATCGCAGGGCCGCTTCTGGCAACAGCGCGCCCGCGGCATCGATACACGGCCGCTTGTACGCCGCCTGCTCAGTGCTCCTTTTGAAGAAGCGGCAGAACTGGAATGGTCGCTGGACCGCATCGAACCGTTGGTTTTCATTTTGTCCGGACTGCTCGACTCGATCTGCAAGCGGCTCGAACCAGCGGGCCTGGGCGTCGACCAACTGCGCCTGTTGTTGCAACTGGAAGGCGGGTTCAGCTGCGAACGGCTGCTGCGGTTGCCCTTCCCGATGCGCAAGGCGCGGGTGCTGCTGTCGCTGCTGCGCCTCGATTTGGAATCTAACCCTCCGCCGGCGCCGATCATAGGTGTGACGTTGCAAGCGCTGCCGGCCCGCTCACGGCACGTGCAGTTTTCTTTGCTGGAGCCGGCGCTGCCCTGCCCGGAAAAATTATCGCGCACGCTGGCGCGGCTGGCCGCGCTGGTGGGTGAAGAAAATCTGGGATCGCCGCGCTTGCTCAATACCCATCGCCCCGGAGGCTTCCGGTTAGTTCCCTTTGAACCTGAAAGGCAGGCTTCAGGCTCCAGGCTTCAGGCTTCAGGCTCCAGGCCCCAGGCTTCAGGGGTCAGGGGTCAGGGAGGGGTGGCAGGCGATGGGAGCTTGTCGGTGTGTTGCTCACTGCGGCGGCTCACGCCTGCGCGTCCCGCCCAGGTACAGCTCGAACAAAACCAGCCCATCCGGATTTTCTCTGCGGAAATTCATTCACAGGTCATTACGGTTTCCGGTCCCTGGCGTTCCAGCGGCGACTGGTGGCGCAGTCGTCCCTGGCAGCGCGACGAATGGGATGTTGGCTGCGCCGACGGATCGCTTTGGCGCATCTACCAGCGCCTGGAGGATGGCTGCTGGTTTGTGGAGGGGGCGTATGACTAGGCTTCAGGCTTCAGGCTTCAGGGGTCAGGGAGTCGGCAGTGTTTGGTGCTGTGAGCAGCGGTGCCGTAACCAAAGGAAAAGCCGATGACGTCCACGAGCACGTGCACGTGCACGAGCACGTCCACGAGCACGATCACGAGCACGAGCACGATCACGTCCACGTTGGACGTTGACGTATTCGTGCTCGTATTCGTGTTCGTATTCGTACCCGTGCTCGTATTCGTGCACGTGCACGTGCACGTGCTCGTGGACGTGGACGTAGTCGGCTTTTTTTATTGAGTAATTGGAGCGAATGCCCGCCCGCTACATTGAATTACACACCAGCAGCGCCTTTAGTTTTTTGGCTGGGTCGTCGGCGCCCGAAGAATTGATCGAACGGGCCGCCGAACTGGAATACCCGGCCATGGCGCTGTTGGATCGCGACGGCGTCTACGGATTGCCGCGCTTTCACCTGGCGGCGCGCCGGGCGGGAATCCGCGCGCTGGTGGGCAGCCAGGTTCCGCTACAGCTTTTTGAGTCCACAGGCCCGAGACCGGCGCCGCTTGCGTTGCTGGTGGAAAGTCCAACCGGTTATCAGAATCTCTGTCGCTGCATTACCCGCATGAAACTGCGCTCGCCGAAGGGTGCCGGCTCGGTCACCGTCGAAGAACTCGCTGAATTCAGCGCGGGATTGATTTGCCTGACCGGCGGATCGGAAGGGCCGCTGGAGCGGCAACTGCAAAACGCAGGGATGGATGCAGCCCGCGTTTGGCTTGAGCAGTTGCAGGGAGTTTTTGGAAGGGACAGGGTTTATATCGAGCTGCAGCGCCACCACGATCGCCGGCAGGAACACACCAACCAGGCGCGCGTCGCGCTGGCCCGCTCGCTGGGGCTTCCGCTTCTGGCCACCAATGGCGTGCGTTATGCGCGCCCGCAAAAAAGATTGCTGCTCGATGTGTTGACGTGTATTCACGAGAAAACGACACTGGACACCGCCGGCCGGCTGCTGGAGAAAAATGCGGAGTGCTACCTGAAAAGCCCCGATCAGATCCGGCAGCTCTTTGCCGATCTTCCCGAAGCCGTCCATAACAGCGTGGATCTGGCCGACCGCCTGCACTTCACCTTGGATAACCTCGGCTATTCCTTTCCCGTTTACCCGGTACCACCGGGGGAAACCATGAATGCATTTTTGCGGCAGCAGACCTGGCAAGGGGCCCGAGATCGCTACCGCCCCCTGACGGAAAAAGCCCGCCGGCAGATCGAAAGAGAATTGGATTTGATCTGCCGCCTCGATTTGGCCGGATATTTTTTGATCGTCTGGGACATCGTCTGTTTTTGCCGCTGCCAGAATATCCTGGCGCAGGGTCGCGGATCGGCTGCCAACAGCGCCGTTTGCTACAGCCTGGGGATCACGGCAGTCGATCCTGTCGGGATGGAACTTCTGTTCGAGCGGTTTCTTTCCGAAGAGCGGGGCGAGTGGCCCGATATCGATATCGATCTTCCCAGCGGTGACCGGCGTGAGCGGGTGATCCAATATGTTTACGACCGCTATGGCAAACACGGCGCTGCTATGACGGCCAATGTCATTACCTACCGCAGCCGCAGCGCGGCGCGCGAAGTGGGCAAGTCGCTCGGCTTTCCTCCGGCCATGCTCGACCGCTTCTGCAAATTGCTTTCAACCTGGGGCTACCAGGGAGACGCGCCGACGCTGGCGCCGCGGCTGCGGGAAGCCGGCCTGGATCCTGAACACCCGCGCCTGAAAACTTTTGCGCAGATTTGGCAAGACATTCAGGATCTGCCGCGGCATCTCGGACAGCACTCCGGCGGGATGGTCGTCTGCCAGGG
The DNA here is from genome assembly GCA_051001345.1 of Acidobacteriota bacterium. Taxonomy (GTDB): domain Bacteria; phylum Acidobacteriota; class UBA6911; order JACQSX01; family JBPCNK01; genus JBPCNK01. Next base: position 21,502 of record JBPCNK010000009.1, read on the forward strand.
GCGCCTGGATTCGGTCGTTCCACTTGAAAATGCCAGCATGCCGGGCCGCGTCGTCGTGCAGTGGGATAAGGAAGATTGTGCCGATCTGGGGATCATCAAGGTCGATTTGCTGGGACTCGGAATGCTGGCCGCGCTGCAGGATGCCATCGAAATGATTCAGGTGCGAGGCGGACAGTTCGACCTGGCGCATTTGCCGCCGGATGATCCTGAAGTCTATGCCGTATTGCAGCAGGCCGACACGATCGGGATGTTCCAGGTCGAAAGCCGCGCCCAGATGGCTTCGCTGCCGCGGATGCACCCGCGCTGCTTTTATGATCTGGTGGTGCAGGTCGCCATCATACGTCCGGGCCCGATTGTCGGGCAGATGGTGAACCCGTATTTTTCGCGGCGCAATGGGAAAGAACCGGTCAGCTATCTGCACCCATCGCTGGAGCCGATCCTGGCGCGCACGCTGGGTATTCCGCTCTTTCAGGAACAACTGCTGCGCATGGCCATGACGGTGGCGGGTTTCACCGGCGGCCAGGCCGAGGAGTTGCGCCGCGCGATGGGATTCAAGCGTTCAGAAAAACGCATGCGGGAAATCGAAATCAAGCTGCGCGCCGGCATGGGCGCTAAAGGAATTTCCGGCGAAACGGCCGATGCGATCGTGCGATCGATTACGTCGTTTGCGCTGTATGGATTTCCCGAATCGCACGCCGCCAGCTTTGCGCTGCTGGCCTATGCCAGCGCGTATCTGAAAGTTCATTTTCCTGCGGCTTTCTTTGCCGCGATTTTCAACAACCAGCCAATGGGCTTTTATCATCCGGCGGTATTGACTCGCGATGCCGAGCGGCATGGACAGAAAATCCGGCCCGTCGACGTACAGCGTTCCGGCTGGAACTGCCATATCGAAGAGGATGGCGCGGTGCGCATGGGTCTGCGCTATGTCGCCGGCCTGAGGCAGGAGGCCGGCCAGCGGCTGGAGTTGGAGCGCGGGAAGCGGAAATTCCAGTCGCTCGAGGATCTCCTGCGGCGCGCCCGTTTGCGCCGCACGGAGATGGTCCGGCTGGCTGAGATCGGCGCGCTCAACAGTTTGGGACTGCGCCGCCGCGCGGCGCTCTGGCAAGTCGAGCGTCTTTTCCGGGATCCGGGACCGCTGTTTGCCGGATTGCCGGAGGACGCTGCGCCGGCCCCTTTAAAAGATATGACCGACCAGGAGCGGCTGCTATCGGATCTGGCGGGGACCGGCGTTTCGCTGGGCCCGCATCCCATGGCGCTGTTGCGGAGTTCCTTGAAAAAGCGCGGGGTGCTGCGTGCCATTGATTTGCCGCAACTGCGCAACGGCCGGCGCGTCCGTGTGGCCGGCCACGTCATAGCGCGGCAACGCCCCGGCACCGCCAAGGGATTTTTCTTTATCAGCCTGGAAGACGAAACCGGAATTTCCAACGCGATTTTCCGCCCGGCGTTTTTTGAACACAACAGGCCGGTCCTGGTTACCCGTTCGTGCTTGATTATCGAGGGGATCCTGCAAAATCAGGAAGGGGTGATTTCCATTCGGGCAGACCGGGTGGCGCCAATTCCAGACACGGCCCAGATTCCGTCACATGACTTTCATTGATGCCGGCCGTTGGAGAAATAGCGTTCGACGACGTTGATGAGCACGTCGAGCCGCTCATCGGTTCGTTTGCCTGCCTCCGCCAGATCTCTCAAGCTTTCGTCAAGGGCCTTTGTTCGTTTCTCCTGCTCCTTCAAACGTTCGTCGTGCTCCTTCAAACGTTGCTCGGTCCCCAGTGCGTACCCTTCCAGAAGGCGGGCTGTCCGGGTGAGAAAATCATCAATGTGTTGGAAATTCTCCTCAGGCAACATGGCGCTGCTTACCTTAGATTGCTTTCACCGCAGAGACGCAGCGCGGCATAGCCGCAACCGTATGCCGTATGCCGTATGCCGCAGGGCGGCGACGGAGCGCCAACAGAGCCGCGGCCGGAAGGCTGCGGGCCTGTAAAAAGGAAGCGAGATCAAGAATCTTGCTCAAAAAACAAGATTTCACCAATTGGTAATGCAGAGAGCGCACCCTCTGCGTCCTCTGCGCTGAATACCATTTCCACATTTTATTGTATTGTAAAGGAAGGTTCCGATCGCAGTTATTTTTTAAACAGGCGTTCGAAGGCGTCGCGGCCATCGGACGGCTTGGGGCGCTCGCTCGAAGGCGTCGTGGTTTCCTTTTCGATGCGCGTGCGCGGTTCGAAAAGTTCGCACTCGTTGCGCTTGTCTTTGGGAAGAATGCGGACGGGAACCAGCTCGGTGCACTCAAAGCGGCTGGACGGGTCGAAATACACGCACTGTTTGCAGCAATGCAAATCGGCCGAGCACTTGGGACAGTGGCTGTCGAAGCCGACGTCCAAATAGGAACGATCCATCGACGCGCCGCACATGCTGCAGCGGAACACCTCGTGAAACCCCGGCATCACGGGCGAGCGCGGGCGGTCAGGCGGCTTGCCCTTTTCGCTGGGTGGCGGCGGTTCGCGTTTTTCGGAGCGCTCGTCGCGGCGGTCGCTGTCCTGATAGCCGCGCTGGCGGTACTTACGACTCATGGGGTCCGGGGGTGGCCTCCTCGGCCTCGGAAAGACTTAATCGTAATGTGGTAGAGGCAAATCGTCAATCCCAATCGGAGCGGAAGAGGAGCGGAAGAGGCATCAGGACGACCATCGCCAAGGTGCGCCTGGGAGCGCGCGCGTCCCGCGCGCCTGTGACGAGCACTCGAGAAACTCCACTCCTCGGGTTGACGGCATAATCCAGCCTTGACTGGGTTTTGCTCGACATACTCGATGGCCGCTTGAAGGTGATTCTGGTCACGAATGAATCGATCATGATAGGGGCATAACCCACCAAGCCAACAAGCGGTAGCGTTCCTCATCAAAGTAGAGGAGTGCAGTCTGTACGATTTCAGCCAACCGTTCATTTCTTAGAAGACAGGCTCCATAACCGGCATCCTCATATTTCGCAATCCGCTCTCGCAGTCCCACCATACGTGGGTCGAGAGCCGGGGTATCATCATAAAGGCGCAGTCCAGCCTTCCACTCCTGGATGATCTCGGCGGGTAGGGAATCGCAAAGACGAAAAGTAACGAATTGGACAAGACCTGGTTGCTCGAAATGGGGAAGGTAACCGCGCGAGTGCCATTGTTTTTGCGGGCGAGACGCCGCGCTCCCAGGATAGCTTGTGATTTTCATGCACACTATTACGACCCAGCACCGAAAAGTACGAAGGCGTAAGTAATTTGTGAGCGTGGGCCTGGGAGCGCGAGCGTCCCGCGCGCATCTAACCGAGTGCCATATTGCTCCCAGGGCTACCATTGGTCATGGTTCAAGCGAACGAGGCGCTTCGCTCCCAGGTGTGCCATTGATTTTGCGGGCGGGACGCCCGCGCTCCCAGGCCTACCACGCACTACTATTACGGTGCAGCGTGAAAATGTACGAACCTACATCCACTGCCTCCGATTCGAATAATAGACAACCGGTCCTGTCGGATGATCCTGACGATAAGCGTGGTAGCGCCGGAATAGGCGCTGGTAGCGGGCATTGGAGCTCACCATGGGCCGGTGGGGATAGGCGACGAGGAATCGCTCCAGTTTCCACAGATTCCGTTTTGAAAACCGCCAGTTGTAGTTGCCCAGTTCGTACAGGCTGACTGGAGCGTAACCTTTCAGCCGGCCAGACAGGTCAACGTAGGGATCAAAATAGCTCCACGCCAGGTCGCGCAGCGTTCGAAAGATGGGGCGGCGTCCGTGCAGCCCGGCATCGCGCGAACGAGCTACCGAGCCCCAGCGTCCGCGCTGCCGGAAAATGAAAATGACGTGGTCGAGCAGATCGACTGATTCGAAACTCAAAAGCAGCGGGGGGTATCCGTGTTGTTCAAGGATGGTCGCCGCCATCAGTGCCGCTTCCAGGCAATGCACTGACCCGCGGGCGAACGACTGGCGGAAGGAACGCAGCGTTTCTCCGCCCTTTTCGTGGTTGTAGGGGAGTGAGTGCAAGTAGTTCTGCACGGACCGAGGTGTCGACAACCGGCGGATCAGCCGCCATTCCCTCGACGTGAAACTCGAGCGCGTCGGAACCAACCCGGGGCTATTGAACTGCGTTCCCAACAGGCAGGCTCCGTAGCACCGGCAGCTCTATTCGAAACGTTGTACCCGCCGCAGAGGTTCCCAGTACCCGCAGGGCGCCGTTATGGTGTTGCATGATATCAAGCGAAATGCTGAGTCCCAGGCCTGTCCCCTTGCCCGGCGCCTTGGTGCTGAAGAAAAGATCAAAAACGTGCTGCCGGGTATCGGGCGAAATCCCCGGTCCGGAATCTTCGACATCGATGTAAAGCATCTGATCCTCGACGCCGCTGCGCAGCGTCAGTCGTTTGTGGGGGGTCGTTTCCATGGAATCGACTGCGTTGGTGATCAGGTTGATCAGAACCTGCTCAATCTGCAGACAATCGGCTCGGGTCTGCGGAAGCGCCGGATCGAGAAATACTAGGACTTCCACTTGTTTCTTCTGAGAATCCATCTGCTGCAGGGCCAGAACGTGGCGAATTACGTCATTGACTTGAATGGTTCTAAGCTCCGGGTCTTTCTTGCGGGAAAACGCCAGCAGTTGCCGGACAATCTTGGTGGACCGCTGGGCTTCCGATTCGATCATGTGCAACAGCTCACGCGTCTCGCCCTCTCGGGAGTTAGCCAGAGCCAGTTGCGCGCACCCGACGATTCCGCTCAACGGATTGTTGATTTCATGGGCCACTCGAGAAATGAGCTCTCCCAGCGCCGACATTTTTTCGGTCTGGCTCAAAGCGGCCTGAGCTTCCCGCAACTGCTCGACCAGCAGTGCGTTGCGAACGGCTACGGCGATGAAGCTGGAAAGTGTATCCAATTTTCTCAGGTCCGCGGTACCAAATGGCCGACGGGCTTGGCTGGCGTAAACCACAAGAATGCCCCACGGCGATTTTGTTCCGAGCGGGTAGGCCAGGACGCGTCCCGGATCCAGACCGGCAAGCTCAGGATAGCGTTGGTCTCCGGCGCGATAATCGTTTTCTATGAATCCGGGTCCTGCCAGCGCTTGCCTCCCCACTCCCTGGTCCGGACGCGCCGACGGTACGGGAATTCCTATCGGCGAAAGATCCGTCTCGACAAAGTAGAACATCCGGTTTGCGCCGTCCCAGCGTCCCAGATACGTGGCGCTGGCCTCCAGCGCGCGCGTGCACATTCGGACGATCATCCGATTGAGACGGCCGGGTTCCAACTGGGAGCCAATTTGCAGCCCCAGGTGCTGGAGGTGACTGAGTTCCTCTTGTCGCCGACGCAAGGCGGCCTCTTCGCTGTGGATCTTTTGAAGCAAAATGAACAGCGCCCAAACGGGAAGAAGAACCAGAACCGTTAGAAACGGATCCTGGGGCCACAACAGGACCGTCGCCAGCGCGACAAACAGCGCTACGGTCTGACCGAGCAGAGCCTCGGCTGTCAGCAACCCGGAGGAAAACCACTCACGCTTGCGATCGCACCATAACTGTGCGGCCAGGGTCAGTTGATCGACACAGGAAAACGCGAGCATGGCGCACAAAGCCGCAAGAAAGCTGTAACTTGCCGGCGAAACGATCGGAAGAGAGGTTCCAAACTGGTTCCAGATACAATCGAGCGCAGCCAGAGCTAACATGCCGCGCGAGGTTTCCGCCAGCAGACGTCCCGACTTGCTAGTGGATCTTCCAAACGGGATAGTGTCCAGGACGATGAGCGAAAGAACCAGAATTACCGAATAACCTCTTCCGCACAAGAAATACGAGGCAATTAGAAAGGAAGTATCCAGCCGGAACAAACCGGCCGGGATCACGTACCCGTCGACCAGCTTGCGGACCGCAAAGCTCGACAGGGCAGAGACGGCCAGCAGAAAACCGGTAGAATCCAGCGCCGGATTCCACGGACTCCGAAACAAGTACAAGGTTGCCAGAGTCAGGGAAAGGAGGCTTCCGATCGGGTAATACCAGGCCGAGTTGAGAAACCTCCGGTCCATCGTGATCCTCTATTGGGGCTGATGTGCTTGTTGTAGCACAGCATAGCCCAATTGCGAATTACGGGTTACGAATTACAACGTGATCGAACTCAATCCGCAATCAGTAGGCAGCGGGCAGTAGGCAGCTTGCGACGGAGCCGGCCTGCGGCATATGGCATACGGCATACGGTTGCGCCTATGTCTCCAATCCCCAATAATTCGACACAATTGCCTAACCCCTAACCGGGCAACTGTCACAGCCTCCCGAACACTTTTGAGGCATGGCGTGAGGTCGAGACACGGGGTTCCAAAGTCAAAATCGTGTCACTGCCACAGTCTGCCGAACACCACGTGGTGCAGGTTATCACCGAGTGGCGTTCGGGAGGCTCTGTC
>JBPCNK010000010.1:0-17253 GCA_051001345.1 Acidobacteriota bacterium
CCTTCATACTGAGTGCATGAGACACATCAATCGACGGGATTTTTTGAGGGGACCGGCAATGGTTGGAGCGGCGGGCGCCTTGGGGTTTTCGACGGCGGCGGGCAAGGATCCGCTGTTTAAGTTGTCACTGGCCGAGTGGTCGCTGCACCGGACGTTGTTCGAGAAGAAATTGGACAATCTCGATTTTCCAAAGACCGCGAAACTCGACTATGGCATCGACGCGGTCGAGTACGTCAACCAGTTTTTCAAAGACAAGGCCAAAGACCAGAAGTATCTGTCCGAGTTGAAACGGCGCAGCGGCGACCTGGGGGTGCGCAACGTCTTGATCATGATCGACGATGAAGGTGGTCTCGGCGAGCCCGATTCGGCCAAACGAACCCAGGCAGTCGAGAATCACTACAAGTGGGTCGAGGCGGCGAAGTTTCTGGGTTGCCATTCGATTCGCGTCAACGCCTATTCAACCGGCAGCTACCAGGAGCAGCAGGAGCGCGCCGCCGACGGCTTGCGGCGACTGGCTGAGTTTGGCGCCAAGCACCAACTCAACGTGATCGTCGAAAACCACGGAGGACTGTCGTCCAACGGCGAGTGGCTTTCGGGCGTCATCCGGAAAGTCAACATGCCCAACTGCGGGACCCTTCCGGACTTCGGCAACTTCGATCTGGGAGACGGGAAACTATACGACCGCTACCGCGGCGTGCGCGAGCTGATGCCTTTTGCCAAGGGCGTCAGCGCCAAGTCGCACGACTTTGATGCTGCCGGAAACGAAACGCACACCGATTATCGCCGCATGATGAAGATCGTATTGGATGCGGGATATCACGGCTACGTCGGCATCGAATACGAGGGCGACAAGCACAGCGAGCCGGAGGGGATCCGGTTGACGAAACAATTGCTGGAGAAGATCCGTTCAAGTGGCAAGTGATTAGTAGCAGGAATACAAGGAAGCGCCCACACAAAAGTAGCGCGGATTAACACGGATTAAACGGATTATGCGCATTGGGTTTGAGTTGAACTCCTCAGCGCCAACCTGTTGCAGTTAATCCGTGTTCATCCGCGTTAATCCGATTAATCCGCGCTAGCTGATTATGCTCTTAAGCGGCAAGCACACGATTCGCTCACAAAAACTATTGGAACGAGTTCGCCACGAATAATCCCGGGCTAGTATCCGCCGGCGTACACCAGGCGAATCGCCGCGCCATCCTTGCTGTTTGTGCCGGTACTGATGGCACTTGCTTTCAGCGCGTTTTCTACCAGTGCCGCCGTAGCGCCAGTATTAGACGACAGAAACAGAGCGCCTGTCCCTCCCACATGCGGGGCGGCCATCGAGGTTCCCGAAAAGGTGGTCGTGCCACCGCGTAACTTTAGGGAAAGGATGCTTACCCCGGGGGCCCAGATATCCACAACCGACCCGAAGTTGCTAAAGCCCGCTTCGTTGTCGGTGATGTCGGTGGCGGCTGTTGTCATGACGCCGTCGTGAGTTCCCGCTCGGGCGGGCGAAGAAGAGCCGGCGTCCACGCCGCTGTTGCCTGCCGCGATCGAGTAGAAGACTCCGGAGTCGGCGGAGCGCTTCACGGCGTCATCCAGGGCTTGGCTGGCGCCGCCGCCGAGACTCATGTTGGCGATGGCCGGCTTGACGGCATTGGCGGTCACCCAATCGACGCCTTTGATCACGCCGGAAGTAGTCCCGCTTCCTCCACACCCGAGAACTTTCACTCCGGTCACGGGCGCCCCCGGCGCCACTCCCACCACGTCGGAAGCGTTGTCCCTGGCCGCGACCGTGCCCGCCACGTGGGTTCCGTGGCCGTTACAATCCGCATTCTTTCCGCCGGCAAAATTCACATGGCCCACCACGTTGAGGTCTGCGTGCGCTTTGTCAACGCCGGTATCGATAATGTAGACGTTGACGTTGCTGACGGCGCCCGATCCGTTGCCGGCCAGCGTCGAACTGATGTCCGCGTCGATTCGGTCGATGCCCCAGGGCAGCGTCTGCGCAATGGCGTTCATCGTTCCGTCTGGCTCCACATACCGAACCATCGGATCGTTTTCCAATTCCTGGATCTGCCGAGCCGTCAGCCGCGCTGCGAACCCGCGCACGACGTGGCTATACACATGATCGGCCCGAAAACCATTGCGGCGCTCCAGGTATTGCACAGCGCCTGCAACGCCGCGATCGAGGTACCCCCAAGCATCCGGATCATTGGCGGCGCGTTCGTCAGCCCGATACGATCGCGCGAAATATCCGAAGTTAAAGTTGTCTTCCAGGACGACAATCGACGGAAAAGAAGCCGGCCCCTGTCCCAACAACAACGCAGGCCCCTGGCCCGACGCCAAAGCGCCTGCGAATACGATGAGCGCTGCCACCAAAATCTTGCGCATGTTTGTTCCTCCTGCCCCTTTTCAAAGTTACGAATACGAGTTACGAAGTACAAAGGACGAAGTACGCGACACGGACCTCTTCGTAGTAGTTTCGTTCATTCTACATCGAACAGCGTAGTTCGTACACCATAATTCGTGCGTCGTTCTACGTAAATTCGTAACTCGTAACTCGTCCTTTGTCCTTAGTCCTTTGTCCTTCGTCAAGGTTTCTTTAGAAATTCTTCTTTCGTCGTGAGGCGGATTGGATCGAGCTTGGCGCTGACCAACCGGCTGTTGAGATTGTCCAGCGACCCGAGAACCGGCTGGACGTTCTCCTGCGACTTGTGGAGCTGGCCCACGACCAGATCGATTTCCTCCAACTGCGATCGGGTTGGCCGGCCCGCGTATGCGCTGACGGCGCCGTAGAGCTCGCCGGTCCGCTCGCGCAGTCTGGTCTCGCCTGTTATTTCTCCGGGACGCGTGGATACCAGCGACTTGTGCAGCGTATCCAAACGGCCGGCAAACTCATCGAGTGCTTTCGCCAGAGCGTCGCCCGTTTTGAGTTTGGAGGCGCGCTGGCGCGCCTGGTCGCGCGCTTCGGTGACCTGGTTGGTCAAAAACGCCAGGTCTTCCAGGCCGCGATAGAGCGTCATTACGGAGCGATGCCGCGCGGCGCGATCCTCGGCCGAATGCGTCAGTCGCGGATCGGCGATCAACTCGATGCGGCCGTCCAGGGTCGTCTCGCCGCGGATCAACTTGATCGTGTAGGCGCCTTCGGGAACCGTCGGTCCAAAGAACGCGCCGCCGACCAGTCCGGCTGCCGGAGGCATGCGCGGCGGCCGCATGCGAGTTCTCCATTCGACCCGGTTAATCCCGCGCCGCTTGCCCCCGGGGAGCGTGGTCAGCAAGCTTCCCTGCGGGTCGTAGACCTCCAGCTTTAAGTCGCCCATCATGTGCCGTTCTTTCAGGTAATAGGTGATCAGCACCGCATCGGAACGATTCTGGCCGATGAACTCATCGCTGCCGGGAAAGGCTTGCTGGCCGCCGGAAAAAAGAATCGTCGAGGGGCGTCCCGCCAGCAGCGCGACCTCGGACTCCAGAATCGCCGGCGTGATCTGGCGCAGCGGCGTGATGTCATCAAGGATGTAAATGCCGCGGCCGTGCGTGGCGATAATCACATCGGATTCGCGCGGGTGGAGCGCAATGTCGCGCACCGAGACGGCGGGTAGCCCGCCGGTAAACTGGGCCCACTGCGCTCCGCCGTCGACTGAGACAAACAGTCCGAGCTCCGTGCCGACATACAACAAGTTGGGATTGACCGGATCCTCGCGCACGACGTGGGCGTAGCCGCGGATGGAATCGCCTGCCAGCGGACGCCAGGACCGGCCGAAGTCGGATGTCTGGTAGACGTAGGTTTTCATGTCGCCGGTCTGGTGGCCGTCGAAGACGGCATAGGCGGTGGCCGCATCGTGATGACCGGCCTGTACGCCGCTGCACCAGGCGCCCGCTCCCAGTCCCGGCAGCTGCGAGGTGACGTTGCTCCAGGTCGCTCCGCCGTCGCGCGTGACCTGTAAATTTCCGTCATCGGTTCCCGCCCAGATGACTTTGGCGTCGCGCGGCGATTCGCTGATGGTAAAGATAGTGCAATGGTTCTCCGCCGAAGAATTGTCGATGGTCAGGCCGCCCGATTCATGCTGCTTCTGCTTTTCCGGATCGTCGGTGGTCAGATCGCCCGAGATGCGCTGCCACGATTCGCCGCGGTCGCTTGAACGAAACAAGAATTGCGATCCGATGTACATGACAGCAGGATTGGTCGGACTGAACGCTACCGGAGTATTCCAGTTGAACCGATAGCTCGGCTCGCCCTCTTTCGGAAACGGTTTGATCGCCTTGGTCTCTCCGGTGGACTTGTGAAAGCGCAGAACATTGCCGCCCTGATACTGGCAGTAGACGATGTCGCGATCGGCCCGATCCGGGAACACGTAAAAACCGTCACCGCCGCCGACGACACGCCAGTCCTTGTTTTGAATGCCTCCCGGACTGTTCGATGGGCCCATCCACGATCCGTTATCCTGCAAGCCTCCGTACACATTGTAGGGACGGTCCAGATCGTACGTGACGTGGTAGAACTGCGAGATCGGGAGGTTGTCGACGTGGCTCCAGATGTTACCGCTGTCGCGCGTCATGTAGAGTCCGCCGTCGGTACCCGACAGCATGTGGGCGGAATCCTGTGGGTTGATCCAGAGCGCGTGGTGGTCGGGATGAACCGTCATCCCCGTGATGCCCGTTTGTTGCGTAAAGGAACGGCCGCCATCGGTGCTGACGGTCAGAAACATCCCCGGTTTGTAGAGCCGGTTGTAATCCTTGGGATCAACGACCAGGTGGCTGAAATAAAACGGGCGTCCCGTGACATGGGCGGTCGAATTGACGAGCTTCCAGGTTTCTCCCATGTCGTCTGAACGGTACAGCCCGCTCTTGGCGGCCTCCACGGTGGCGTAAACGATATTGGGTCGCGAAGGAGCCACCGCAATGGCGATTCGTCCGAGCGGTCCCTCCGGCAAACCCTTGGTCATCTTGTTCCAGGTCTTGCCGCTGTCGACGCTCTTGTACAGGCCGCTGCCCGGACCGCCCGAATGGAACGAATAGGGCTTGCGGCGGAATTCCCACATGGCCGCGTAGAGTGTGGAAGTCTCCTGCGGATCGACGGCCAGGTCGGCGCAGCCGGTCTTGGCGTCAACGTACAGGACGCGCTGCCAGGTTTTGCCGCCGTCGCTGGTCTTGTAGACGCCGCGTTCTTCGTTGTCGTCCCAGAGGTGTCCGGCTGCGGCAACGTAGACGGTGTTCGAATTTCGCGGGTCGATGACGATGCGGCTGATGCGCTCGGAGTTTTCCAGAGCCACGCGCGTCCAGTTGGCGCCGCCGTCGACACTCTTGTACAGTCCTGTCCCGACCGAAACGCTGTTGCGCGTACAGGACTCGCCCGTGCCGACCCAGACGGTCTCCGGATTGGCCTGGTCGACGGCGACGGCGCCGATCGATTGCGTATGCTTGTCAAAGACCGGGTTGAACGTTGCGCCGCCGTTGGTGCTCTTCCAGACACCGCCGCTGGCCGAGCCGACGTAGAGGATGCGGGGATCCCGCGCAACCACATCGATAGCCATGATCCGGCCGCCCATTACAGCCGGTCCGATCGCACGCGCCTCAATGGCCCCGAAAGTCGCGGAGTCGACTTTCACGGGCTGGGCGATCAAGTGGCAAGTGATGAGGTGCAAGAATACAAGGAAGAGCGGGAACCAGGAGTGGCGCCGGCTAGAGGGATTATTCATGGCGAACATCGTTCCAATAATTTTTGTGGCGATATCGTACTTGCGTCTTAGCGAGGATTAATCGGATTAACACGGATTAATTGCAATGCGTTGGGGTTGACAAGTGCAACCCAAACGCAATGCGCCTAATCCGCTCTATAACTAGTGGGCCGTTTTCTAATTGTCCGAAGAACGATGATCAAAATTCAACGATTTTGGCAATTGGCGAAATCTTGTTATTTTAGCAAGATTTTCGATCCCGCTTCCTTTTTACCGGCCCGCAGCCTTCCGGCCGCGGCTCTGTTGGCGCTCCGTCGCCGGCCTTCGGCATACGGCATACGGCATACGGTTGCGGCAATGCCGCGCTGCGCCACTTGCACTACGGTTTCTTCGGCATTTTGAAAGACGCCGCGTCGACTGCGACGTTGGCCTCCACGCTCTCGAGGGTCATGATCATGAAGCGCTGACCTTTGACCTTGCTTTCCATCGAGTGGGCCATCAGCACGCCGTTGACGGGCTTGTAGTCGCTGAAGAACGTTTCCATTTCCATGTCCGTTCCCTGCATCTTCTGGCGCCCGGCGCTCTTCAGCTCGAGGAATGTCTTGGCATCTATGTAATAGGTACGGACATCGCCGCCCGAGCGGGTGACCTTCAGTTTGTACGCTTCGGTCCCCTCGATCTCTTCCTTGCCGAGGAGTTCCACGGTGTGACCCTTGGTCTTGTAGTCGACCAGCGGACCGTCGAATTCGCCTTGTTCTTTGAAACTCTTGGTCTGGTCCTCGGGCATTTTCTCGGGGTCGCCGCCGGCCATCGGATTGATCATCCAGGCGGTCTCGCCGTCGTAGGCCTGCACCATTGACTTACCCTGGAGGCTCATATCCATACGCATCAAATCCGGGCGCGCCGACGTCAGCGTGAAAGGCAACTCCATTCCCTGGACGGACATTTTTCCGGTCATCTTGTAGGACTGGATCGCCTTGATCTTTTCAAGGCCGCCACGGGCCGCGAAGTTCTTGGCGAGAATCTCATCAACAGTCTGTCCGAAGACCGGAAGGCACAACACACTGGCCACACACAGCAGGGCCACTATCTTTGCAAAACGCATACATTCTCCTTAGCGTAACGGGTGACAATCCCGGCACAATGAAATATATCTACTGTATCAGTCGGGGGTCAGCTTGAAAAAGTTTCTTGAAACGGACCTGAAGGAGGCGAAGGCCGCGCGCGGGACACTGGACGCGTGGGTGCGCGAAATTGTTGCGTGGCACTTTGATCCCGCCACCGGGACGCCTTTCTGGCTGGATTTCGCCCGGACGCTGGACTGGGATCCCCGTCGCGAGATTAACGGCTATGACGATCTGGACCGTTTCGGATTTTTCCAGGACGAGTGGCTGCGAGGCGGCCCGGTTCGCCGCTGGGTCCCGCGGGCGTTTTCCGACCGGCCGATCTACATCTTTGAAACCGGCGGCAGCACCGGCGTGCCCAAATCGAGGATCAGCATCGAGGATTTCCGGCTCGATTACGAGGCGTTCAGCGCGACGCTTCCCGACCAGGATTTTCCGCGCGGCGCCGACTGGCTGGCAGTAGGACCGACCGGGCCGCGCCGCTTGCGCCTGGCCGTCGAGCACCTGGCCCAGTACCGCGGCGGGATCTGCTTTATGGTCGACCTGGATCCACGCTGGGTCATCAAGCTGCTCAAGCGGGGCGAGCTTCAAGCGGCCGAACAGTACAAGCAGCATGTTGTCGAGCAGGGCCTGACGTTGCTGCGCGCGCATGAGAATATCCGTTGTTTGTTTACGACACCCAAGCTGCTCGAAGCGCTGTGCGAAAAGATTTCCCTGAAGCGCGCCGGCATTCGCGGAGTGTTTTGCGGCGGCACGGAAATGACGCCGCAGTTTCACCGCTTCGCAGTGGAAGAATTGCTCGAAGGCATCTACTTCGCCCCGACCTACGGCAATACGCTGATGGGGTTGGCTGTCCACAAGCCGCGCCTGCCCGAAGACGACTACGCGATCATCTATTATCCGCCGGCGCCGCGCGCCGGCATCGAAGTGGTCGACCCGGATGCGCCCGAACGGGTGGTGGCCTATGGCGAGACCGGCAGGGTGCGACTGACGACGCTGACGCGGGAATTCTTCATGCCGCGATTTCTCGAGCGTGACCAGGCCGAGCGGGAACCGCCGTGCGATCTATACCCTTGGGACGGAGTCCGCAATGTGAGGCCGTTTTCGGGGTTGCAGGCGGCGGTTGTTGAAGGCGTCTACTAATTTGGGTATTGAATTCAGCTCAGAGGCGCAAAGTGAAAAGGACTAAGGACGAAGGACGAAGGACTAAGGACTAAGGACTAAGGACTAGGGACTAAGGACTAGGGACGAAACGATGGTGGCGAGGGTAACTGGGTTCATTTGTAATTCGTCGGTTTTTGTAGTTCGTCATTCGTACTTCGTCCTTAGTCCTTTGTCCTTAGTCCTTCGTCCTTCTGCACTTTGCGTCGCAGCTTTGAATTCTCGTCTGGACTAACAGATGTTACACATTCCAATTCTCCGCCACGGACGGCCGTATAAGAGTCTGGATGTCGCGCGGGCGCCGCACCATGCCACGCGTGAGCCGTTTGTCGAGATCAGCCAGGCTAACCTCGGCTTGATCCGGCGCGATCTGCTCGATCAAGCCTCGGGGCGCCGAGCACTGGCGAAATTTTCCTGCGCCGAACTGCTCGACATTTGCGCGCGCGCTAGCGAGCATTTCGCCCACGACACTCTACCGCTGGGCGACCAGACACAGAGCGTCGACCAATATGTCGCGCAGCTTTCGGCCACAACCGGTCTGCCGTACCGCATGGCCCGCCGCAACATGGAAAAGATCCGTGGCGTGATGGCCCAGATGAAGAATGTGCTCGGCGGGCTGACGCGCAACCTGGATCTAAGCATCCTGGACAGTGGTTTCGGAGAGGCCCACGGCAGCGCCCTCAGTTACGTTGCCCGAACTGATGCCCTGGGTGTCGTTTTGCCGAGCAACTCGCCGGGAGTCCATTCGCTGTGGATCCCGGCCATCGCGCTAAAAATTCCCTTGGTCCTGAAACCGGGCGGCGCCGAGCCGTGGACGCCCTACCGCATGCTGCAGGCGCTGATGCGCGCGGGTTGCCCGCCCGAGGCGTGCGGTTATTACCCTACCGATCATTCCGGGGCCGCGGAGATCCTGCGCCGGTGCGGGCGCGGGATGGTTTTTGGAGACACATCGTCGACGGGCGCCTGGCAAAACGATTCGCGCATCGAGATCCACGGACCCGGCTACAGCAAGATCGTCTTCGGTCAAGATTCGGCCGACGGCTGGGAACAGGTACTCGACGTGCTGGTCACTTCGGTTTTGGAAAACAGCGGCCGCTCCTGTGTGAACGCTTCGGGCATCTGGACGCCGGCGCACGCCGACGAAATCGCCGAAGCGCTGGCCGAGCGGCTGGCCCGCGTCACGCCGCGCGCGTCAGCCGACGAACAGGCCGAGCTGGCGCCATTTGCCGACGCCGGCACAGCGGCTCGAATCTCACAGATTATCGACAACGGCCTGAAAGAACCCGGTGCTCGGGATGTCACGGCCGGCTACCGGCAAGGCCCGCGGCTGGTCGAGTGGCAGGGATCAACGTACCTGCTGCCGACGGTGCTGCGCACCGCCCCCGAGCACCCTCTGGCCAACCGCGAATTTCTGTTTCCGTTTGTCAGCGTCGTGGAAGTTCCCGAGCGGGCGATGCCCGAATGCCTGGGTCCCAGTTTGGTCGTCACGGCCATCACCTCGGATCCGGCTTTCGAGCAGCGTCTGGTCGAGTCGCAGCTGGTTGACCGTCTCAACCTCGGCCCGATTCCCACGCAGCAGATCAGCTGGGATCAGCCCCACGAGGGCAATCTCTTCGAACATCTCTACGCGCGGCGTTCCTTCCAAAAAGCCGGCGCCGGCCGTTAGCGGCTCGATGAATATTCTGGCGATTACCGCTGGCGCGGCCGGGATGTACTGCGGCAGCTGCTTTCGGGACAACGCTCTGGCTGCAGAGCTGGTTGCGCGCGGCCACGATGTGACGCTGCTGCCGCTCTATACGCCCACGCGGACCGATGAGCCGAACGTGAGCCGCAAAGAAATCTTTTTCGGCGGCATCAGTGTCTATCTCGAACAGTTTGTCCCGCTGTTTCGCCGCGTTCCAGCGATATTTGACGCGCTGTGGGATGCTCCCTGGCTGCTGAAATGGGCTTCGAAGAAATCGATAAAGACCGATCCCCGCGTGCTCGGTGAGTTGACCGTTTCAATGTTGCGGGGCGAGAACGGATACCAGCGCAGAGAACTCGAGAAGTTGATCGGCTGGCTGCGGGAACAACCACTGCCCGATGTCATCAACCTGCCCAACTCGCTGCTGATCGGCTTGGCTGCGCCGCTGAAACGGGCCCTCGGCAGGCCGGTCTGCTGCACGCTGCAGGGTGAAGACTTGTTTCTCAACGGGTTATCCGAGCCGCATCGCGGGACAGCCCTGGATTTGATTCGGTCCCATGTCGAACACGTCGATGCCTTTCTGGCCGTCAGCGACTACTACGCCGGATTCATGTCGGACACTCTCTACATTCCCGCCGCGCGGATGTATGTTGTTCCGCTGGGCATCAATCTGGAAGGCTATCGGTCGGAGCACGCGCGGCGCGGCGACACCTTCACGATCGGATACTTTGCGCGCGTGGCGCCCGAAAAAGGACTGCACCGGTTGTGTGAAGCATACCGGCGGCTGCGCGAAAAGGGCGTGGTCGACGGCGCCCGCCTGGAAGCGGCAGGCTACCTCGGTCCGGAGCATCGGACTTACCTGGAGAGCATTCAGGCGCGGATGGAAGAATGGGGCCTGGCCGGAGAGTTCCACTACCGTGGCGAGTTGGACCGCCGGGAGAAGATCGAGTTCCTCCAGGGACTCGACGTGCTGTCGGTCCCGGCCACCTACGATGAACCGAAGGGAATGTTTTTGCTGGAAGCCATGGCCGGCGGCGTCCCGGTTGTCCAGCCGAGGCGCGGGGCCTTTACCGAGATCGTCGAGAAGACTTCGGGAGGAATTCTGGTGGATCCCGACGACACGGATAGCCTGGCCGACGGAATTCTTTCGCTGGCCCGCGACCCGGCTCGCGCTGCCGAGTTGGGCCGCAACGGGGCCGCCGGAGTCAGGCGGTTTTACAGTGTGGCTTGCATGGCCGATCGAGCGTTGGAAGTCTATTCAGGATTAATCTAGTTCGGCACTGATCCACAACCGTATGCCGTATGCCGCTGGCCGGCGACGGAGCGCCAACAGAGCCGCGGCCGGAAGGCCGCGGGCCGGTAGATCCGTCGCCGGCATACGGCATACGGCATACGGCATACGGTCTGAAGGGCCAACAGTGTTAAAGGTTCTCAACCTCTCCAAAGATTATCCCACTCCACGTGGGGCGCTGCCGATTCTGTCGGACATTTCGCTGGAGCTGTCGCGGGGTGACGCGGTCTCGATCATGGGCCCTTCGGGAAGCGGCAAGAGCACGCTGCTGTACATCCTGGGAGCGCTAGAGCCGCCGACCTCCGGAAGCGTGACTCTCGACGGAGACAATCCGTTCGAACTTGGCGAGCGGAAACTGGCGGCCTTCCGAAACCGCCAGATCGGATTTGTCTTTCAGGACCATTCGCTGCTGCCCCAATGCACGGTGTTGGAAAATGTCCTGATCCCAACGTTTGTGGCTGAAACTGCAGGTGACGCCGAGGCTCGGGCGCGCCAGCTGCTCGAACAGGTGGGACTGTCCGACCGGCTGGACCACTTTCCTGCCGAGTTGTCCGGGGGAGAAAAGCAGCGCGTCGCCTTGGCGCGCGCGCTCGTTTGCAAACCGTTGCTGCTGCTGTGTGACGAACCGACCGGTAATCTGGATCAGGATTCGGCGCGGTCGGTTGCGGAATTGTTGTTGGGAGTCCACGGCCTTCAGGATTCGATTCTCATCGTCGTGACCCACAACATAGAACTAGCCGCGCACTTTCCCAAGCGCTACGAACTGACCGGCCGGAGCTTACAAAAACGATGACCCACGTCCGAGCCACGAGCGTAAGCGAGTGGGCAATCAGCGGCGCGATGTTCGCGAGTATTCACCACGCCGGCGTTTCCTTGTATGCTTGCTTTCGTAACTCGTAATTCGTGATTTTATGCCGAGAGTCTCATTTACCTCACACCTGCGTCGCTACCTCGAATGCCTGCCAGCAGACGTCCCCGGTCAGACGGTGCGCGAGTTGCTCGACGCGGTGTTTTCCGGAAACCCGAAGCTGCGCGGTTACGTTCTAGATGACCAGGGACATTTGCGCCAGCACGTCGTTGTCTTTGTCGACGACCGGCCCGTGCGCGATCGAGTCGGCCTCAGCGATCGAGTTGAGGCCGAAAGCGAAGTGTTTGTTCTGCAGGCGCTCTCAGGAGGCTGATCTATGACGCAGTCAATTCTGGTGGCCACACGCAAGGGTCTGTTCACAGTCAAATCGCCCGGCCACTCGGGCTCCAATGACTGGAGTGTTGCGGCGTCGGTTGCCTTCCTCGGAAACAACGTGACGCTGGCACAAGCCGATCCTCGTGACGGCAGCATCTACGCCGCGCTCAACCTCGGTCACTTCGGTGTCAAGCTTCACCGCTCGAGCGACCAGGGTGCAACCTGGGAAGAGTGCGCCGTGCCGGTCTATCCCGAAAAACCGGCCGACTATCCTGTCACCGATTCGACCTACGGCCAGGCTGCGCCCTGGACGCTCAAACAGATCTGGTCCATTGAGCCTGCCGGCGCCGACCGCCCCGGCGTGTTGTGGGTTGGAACAATTCCGGGCGGACTGTTTCGATCCGCCGACGGCGCACGTTCGTGGGAACTGGTCCTATCATTGTGGGATCTGCCCGAACGTCTCGAGTGGTTCGGCGGAGGGTACGATTATCCCGGCATTCATTCCATCTGCATCAATCCGCGCGACAGCCGGTCCCTCACCGTGGGCGTTTCGTGCGGAGGCGTGTGGCATAGCGACGATGAAGGGTCAACCTGGGAATGTAGAGCGCGCGGCATGTGGGCTTCCTATATGCCTCCGGAGCGGCGCGACGATCCGATTATTCAGGATCCGCACCGGATGGTGCAGTGTGCGGCTTCGCCCGAATCCTTGTGGGTGCAGCATCACAACGGAGTATTCCGTTCAACCGACGGCGCCAGATCCTGGCAGGAGTGTCCCGATGCCAAGCCGTCGGTGTTCGGATTTGCTGTCGCCGTACACCCGCGCGATCCGGAGACGGCATGGTTCGTGCCGGCGGCCAACGACGAGTGCCGCGTGCCCATCGACGGAAAAACAGTTGTGGCTCGGACACACGACGGCGGAAAGAGTTTTGAAGTCCTGCGGCACAACCTTCCGCAGGAAAACAGCTACCACCTGGTGTATCGCCATGGCCTGGATATCGACGCCGGCGGCGACCGCCTGGTTGTCGGATCGACCACCGGAGGCCTGTGGGTTTCCGAGGATCAGGGCGATTCCTGGGAGTGTGTCGCCATGGATCTTCCGCCGATTTATTCAGTGAGGTTCAGGGGCTAGGGGTTAGGGGCTAGGGGTTAGGCAATTGCGGATTGCGAATTGCGGATTGCGGATTGATTGCGGATTGAGTTTACCTGCTTCGTAACTCGTAATTCGTAATTTACTAGCCCCTAACCTCCAGCCCCTAACCCCTCCTTTCCAGAAACACCCATTTGCGAATTATGAAAGCAACCACCCTACTCCGCCGAAGTCTAATGCACTACTGGCGCAGTCACCTGGCCGTCGTCATCGCCGTGGCCGCGGCCGTCGCGGTGCTGGCCGGCGCGCTGGTTGTGGGGGATTCGGTCCGAACGAGCTTGAGGGATCTCTTTGTCGGACGCCTGGGCCGCACCGATACTGTCCTCCAATCGACGGGATATTTTCGCGAAGCGCTGGCAGCCGACCTGCAATCCCAACCGGGCTTCACCGATACCTTCGACGCAACCTGTCCGTTGATTGAAATCCCCGGAATCGTCATTCATCAGAGCACGTCGCGCCGCGCATCCCGGGTTCGAATCTACGGCGTCGACGGACGCTTCTGGCGCTTCCACGGCCGCAGCAGCGTGCGGTCGCCGGCAAGCCAGGAAATTTTTGTCAGTCCCGCCCTAGCTCGCCGCCTGGACGCTCGACTGGGTGACGCGCTGGTTGTGAGGGTCGAAAAGCCCAGCGAAATTCCCATCGAATCGCTCCACGGGCGCAAAGAAGAGCGCACGCGTGCGTTGCGCGCGACCCTGCGCGCCGCGCTGGCCAATGAAGATCTGGGCGAGTTTTCGGTTGAGCCCACTCAGAGCGAAGTTCTCGCGGCCTTCCTACCGCTTGACCGCATGCAGCGCGAGTTGGAAGTGCAGGGTCAGGTCAATACAGTTCTGATCGTTCGGCGCGCCGGCAGCGGAATTGTCAGTTCCGCGAATTCTTCGGCTGAGTTGGCCGCCCTGCTCCGCAAAGCCGTCACGCTGGACGATCTCTCCATACGCGTAAGGCCGCTGGATGGCGGCGCTGCGCGCCTAAGTGACCGGCCCCAGATGGATGGCGGTGCCGCGCGCGTAAGCGAGCGGCCCCAGAGCAGCGAGAAGCGAAGGTTTGCATTGGAGGCCGCCAGCGGCTTGCTTGGCGATGAACTGGCGTCTGCCGGCGCCGCCGCGGCTGCGCATCTGCAACTAAAGTCGTCGCCGGTGTTGACCTACCTGGCCAACACGATGCGAGTGGGTGACGCCGAGATTCCATACTCGCTGGTGGCCGCCGTCGATCCAGAATTATTCGGCGAGGTTCATCGGCAATCGCAATTCGCCGGCGATACGCGCCCCAACTCGCCGCAGGGCGGCTTACAGGACTTGCCGCCTTTGCTCCTCAACGACTGGGCGGCGCGTGACCTGGACGCGCAGCTCGGATCGAAGATCAGTCTCGAATATTTTCTCTGGCATGGGGACGGACGATTGGACACCGAGTATGCCGACTTTCGGGTGGCCGGAGTCATTCCTTTAACCGGAATGGCCCGCGATCCTGATTTTGCGCCGACGTATCCGGGCATCTCCGACGCCGGGAGCCTCAAACAATGGGATCCGCCTTTTCCTATGAATCTCGCGCGAATTCGGACCCGCGACGAAGAGTACTGGGACCGCTACCGCACGGCCCCGAAAGCGTTCATCCGTCTAAGCGATGGCCAGAAGCTGTGGTCGTCGCGGTTTGGAAACATTACATCGTTGCGCGTTGCGGCCGGTAATAACCTGTCCGAGACGATAGCCTCATACCGGGGCCAACTCCAGTCATCACTCGATCCGCTGCGCTTGGGAATGTCTCTGGTTTCGGTGCGCGCGTTGGGACTGCAGGCCGCTCACGGCACGACGGACTTTGGCGAGTACTTTCTGTACTTCAGTTTTTTTCTGGTGGTCTCGGCGCTGCTTTTGGCGGGCCTGTTCTTCAAGCTGGGGGTAGAGCAACGGCTGCGAGAGATCGGGTTGCTGCGCGCCGTGGGCTTTTCCCCGCAACATGTGCGCAACGGCTTTCTTCGCGAGGGGCTGGTTTTGTCCCTGGCGGGCAGCCTGCTCGGAGCCGCCGGAGCAGCCGGCTACGGCGCATTGGTCCTGGCGGGGCTGCGCTCGTGGTGGGTTGACGCTGTCGGAACCCGGCTCCTGTCCCTGCACGTTTCGACGGGATCGCTTTTGGCGGGCATAGCCGGCGGAATGATCGCGGCCATCGTCGCCATCGCGTGGACGCTTCGCAGAATGGCTGCCGCGCCGCCGCGAGCATTGCTGTCGGGCAGGCTGCCGCGCCAGGTTGGTTCGCGTCAGGTTCTGGCGCCCGTTCTTCTGGTGATCACGCTGCTTGTTGCCACAGCCTTGTTGCTGATATTGGCGGTTCTGAAGTGGATGAGTCCGACGGCGGGGTTTTTCGGCGCTGGTATGTTGCTGCTTGTCGCGGCGTTGGCCGCAGCGAGGATCTATTTGCACCAGGGCGGTATCGGCGTGCACGGCGTTGCGGGTTGGTGGCCGATCATCCGCATTGGATTCCGGAATGCGAGCGAACGCCCCGGACGCAGCCTGGCATGCATCGCTCTGGTTGCGTTTGCGAGTTTTCTGATCGTGGCCGTCGACGTGTTTCGCCGCGGCGACTCGGTCGATGCGTCTGATCCGAAGTCGGGAACGGGAGGCTACACGCTGGTGGCCGAGGCGCTGTTGTCGGTCGCCTATGATCCCAATGACGAGTCCGGCCGCGACGCGCTCAACTTGCCGCAGGCAGACGCCTCGCCTGCGCTAGCGTTCACTCCGTTTCGAGTGCGGCCGGGCGAAGACGCCAGTTGTCTGAACTTGTACCGCCCGAGCAATCCCCGGATTCTGGGCGCGCGCGCTAGTTTTCTGCGCGCCAATCGCTTCAGCTTTTCCGATTCGACGGCCGAGGCGCCGGAAGAACAATCCAACCCCTGGTTGTTACTCGAGCGGTCGCTGCCCGACGGCGCGATCCCGGTTGTCGGAGACGCAAACTCGATGACCTATGTTCTTCACCTTGGGTTGGGCGACGAACTGGTCATCGGTTCTGAAGGGGAAAAACCGGTCCGTCTGCGTCTGGTGGGTGTCCTTAGAGATAGCCTGTTTCAGAGCGAGCTGGTCATGTCGGAGGCCAACTTCCTGCGTGTATTTCCGGAGCAGGAAGGCTATCGCCTCTTCTTGGTGGAAACGCCGGCGCCGCTGGCAGGCCAAACCGGGGAGATGCTTGAGGAGCGACTTTCCGATTACGGCGTGAACGTCCAAACGACGGTGGAACGCCTGGCCGAATTTCACCGGGTTGAGAATACGTACCTTTCCACATTCCAGATGCTGGGCGGTTTGGGATTGCTGCTGGGAACGATAGGCCTGGCCGCCGTGCTGTGGCGCAACGCGTTGGAGCGGCGCCGTGAGCTGGCCGTGTTGCGAGCTGTCGGCTACCGTTCGGCGCACCTGGTGGTCCTGGCCCTGGCCGAGAATGCGCTACTGTTGGTCTATGGCCTCGTGGCAGGGGCGGTCTGCGCGCTGGTGGCCGTCGTGCCGGCGCTCCTTGCGCGCGGCGGCGGTTTGGCGACAGCGTCGCCAGCGCTGCTGCTGGGTGTGCTGGCAACCGGCCTGGCAGCATCGACGTTGGTGGCGCTGGCGGTTTTGCGGTTGCCGCTGCTGGCTTCGTTGCGGTCTGAGTAGCAGTGGCCAGTGGCCAGTTGAGTCCGGGGCCGTAAGTCCGGGCCGCGCGCGTAAGCGAGCGGGCAATCAGTGGCGAGATGTTCATCAGTATTCAACACCGTGTCAGAGTGGGCAACCAGTGGCGCGATGTTCATGGGTATTCACCACAGAGACACAGAGGACACAGAGAAGGCACAGAGAAAAGCTTTTAGGGGTGTCGAGAATTCCGAATCGTGCATCTAATCTCTCTGTGTCCCTCTGTGTCCTCTGTAGTGCCAGTTGGTGAAATCTTGTTATTTGAGCAAGATTTTAGATCCCGCTTCCTGTTTACGGGCCCGCAGCCTTCCGGCCGCGGCACTGTTGGCGCTCCGTCGCCGGCCTGCGGCATACGGCATACG
>JBPCNK010000011.1:0-4991 GCA_051001345.1 Acidobacteriota bacterium
GCTGGACCGGAAAGCGCTTCCGCGCGAGTCATCAACCGGACGTTCTGTAGGAGGTTCCTGTAATGGAGTTTGAAAAGGAAGTCGCGCGAGCTCTTCAGCGCAAACAACCTGACGTTGATTTCAGCCAGCGCGTGGTGTCCCGTCTGGCGGCGCAACATTCGCGGCCGCTGCGTCAACGCTGGCTGGGCTGGGCGGCGGCCGCCCTTCTAGCAATCAGCGCGGGAGGCTGGTGGCAATACCAGCGTGAGCAACGACGCCAGGGAGAGTTGGCCAAAGATCAGTTGATATTAGCGTTGCATATTGCGAGCAACAAGCTGAATGAGGCCCAGCGGCTCGTTCAGCAGCAGTAGGACAGGCTTCCAGCCTGTCAGCTTTCAGGCCGGAGATACGTTTGATACGGAGGAACTAATGAGAAAAATCGTGTGGACTTTTGTCCTGGCGCTCAGCGTGGCCTTAAGCCATGCGCAGAGCGCGCAGCCGGAGCGGTTGCGCATTGACCATCTCGACAAGCTAGCCAACAAGGCCGTTCAGATTGTCGATGTAACACTCGATGAAGCGCTTCTCAAGCTGGCGTCCAAGTTCCTTTCCCCGACGCGCTCAGCCGATGAAGCCAAGATCAAGGAACTGGTTGGCGGACTAAAGGGCGTCTATGTAAAGCGCTTTGAGTTTGAACAGGACAACCAGTATTCCGAGTCCGACGTCGAGCCGTTGCGGGCACAACTGAAGTCTCCGGCCTGGGCCCGCATTGTGGGAGTGCGCACCAAAAAGGGAGGGCAAAACGTCGACGTGTTCCTGATGAGTGAGGGCCAAAGCATCAAAGGCATCACCGTGCTGGTGACGGCTGCCCGGGAACTCACGGTGGTGAACATTCTGGGGCCGATTGACATCGAAAAACTCAGCCAGCTGGAAGGGCAGTTTGGAATTCCGCGCATGGAAATCAGCCGGCCGGAGGCCATCAAACCATGAGACACCTGGCGACTGCAGCGTTGCTTATCACCCTGACGGTCACACCCGCTTTGGGCGGAGACAACAGTCTCTCCTCGGTGGTCAAATTTCTGCGGTCCAATTACAACGCGCAAAAGCAAAGCCTGTACGGCGGCGGCTTTCTGGCCCGGATTGCCGTAAAGGTTATTCGCCCTGCCGGTGTAAAAGGAATGCGCTTTACGATTCTCAGGGAATTGAGAGTGCCCGATTCGGCAGCTCCCCAGTTTTCCGAATTTTTGGACCGCTCGGTCAACCCCAAGTGGCGCCTGATGGTTCGGCAGTTTTCGCGTGGCGGTGAATGGACCTGGATTTACGCCCAGCCGGACGGAAAAGACATCAAGCTCCTGATCATCTCCCGGCAGCGGCGCGACGCAGTCGTCGCTGAAGCGCGCATCGACCCTGCCAAGCTGAACGCTTTTATCGATGACCCGCGCATCCTGGGGATCTCAGTCGGGGATCGCCGCAGCCCGGGGCTGATCGCTTCCAACCCGTAGTTCAGTGGTCAGTGGTCAGTGGTCAGTGGTCAGTGGTCAGTGGTCAGTGGTCAGTGGTCAGTGAGTGCCGCGAACAGGCGAGAGCGGTGACCCTCGAGTTTTGCCCACGTTTGTAAATGCCACCGCTTCTGTTCGTTCACTGGCCACTGACCACTGGCCACTGACCTTCCCATTCCCGACCCAACCGAATAGAATGATTGTTTATGACGACAGCTGCAACACCGCGCACGCTCTTTGAAAAGATCTGGGAAAACCACGTCGTGGCCGCCGAACCGGGCTGCCCGGCCATTCTCTACGTAGATTTGCACCTGATCCACGAAGTCACTTCACCGCAGGCGTTCGAAGGATTGCGCAAGAAAAAGCTGGGCGTCCGTCAACCCTCCAAATGCGTTGCAACCGTCGACCATGGAATCCCCACCACGGATCGATCGGTTCCTATCGCCGATCCGCTGGCGGCGCGAATGATTTCGCAACTGGAGCAAAACTGCCGCGAGTTCGACATCCCGCTGTACGGGATCGGCAGCCAGCACCAGGGGATCGTCCACATCATCGGCCCGGAACTCGGTATGACTCAGCCCGGCAAGACGATTGTCTGCGGCGACAGTCACACGTCCACCCACGGCGCCTTCGGCGTGCTGGCCTTCGGTATCGGGACCAGCGAGGTCGAGCATGTGCTGGCCTCGCAGTGCCTGCTGCAGCGCCGGCCAAAAACCTGCGAGGTGCGTGTCGACGGAACCCTCCAACCGGGAGTCTCAGCCAAAGACATTATCCTGGCGCTGATTGCCAAAATCGGCATCGGCGGTGGAACCGGTCTCGTGTTCGAGTACACCGGAAGCGCCATCCGGGCGCTGTCGATGGACGGCCGGATGACGGTGTGCAACATGTCGATTGAAGCAGGCGCGCGCGCCGGCATGATCGCGCCCGACGACACAACGTTCGAGTATCTGCACGGCCGCAAATTTGTGCCCACTGGCGGCGACTGGGATACGGCCGTGGCCAAGTGGCGCGCGCTGCCCAGCGACGACGGCGCCGGATACGACAAGTCCATCCATTTAGATGCGAGCCGCCTCGAACCGATGATCACCTACGGCACCAACCCGGGCATGGGAATCCCCATTACGGGAACGATCCCCGATCCCGTATCCATTACCGACAGCCTGCAGAAGCAGGCCCTCGAGAAAGCGCTCGTCTACATGAATCTGCAACCCGGCCAAGCGCTGCTGGGCAAGCCGATCGACGTCGTGTTTATCGGAAGCTGCACCAACGCGCGCATCTCGGACCTGCGCAGCGCGGCCGCGGTCCTCAAGGGACGCAAAGTCAGTCCCAGGCTGCGCGTTCTGGTCGTCCCCGGCTCGCAGGCCGTCAAAGATGCGGCCGAACGCGAGGGACTGGCGCGCATCTTCCGCGAATCGGGCGCCGAATGGCGCGAACCTGGCTGCAGCATGTGCATCGCCATGAACGGCGATGAACTCGAGGCCGGCCAGTACTGCGTCAGCACCAGCAATCGCAATTTCGAAGGGCGCCAGGGAAAAGGCGGCCGAACATTTCTGGCCAGCCCGCTGACGGCGGCGGCATCGGCCGTCACCGGCGTCATCACCGACGCGCGCACCCTGCCGGGAGGCGCATGAAGCCGCTTGAATCCTTTAGCAGCCGCCTGGTCCCGCTGCCCAACACCAACGTCGATACCGACCAGATTACGCCGGCCCGGTTTCTGAAGGTGACCGAGCGGGGCAATCTTGGAAATGTGCTGTTCCATGACTGGCGCTATGACCAGGTGGGAAACCCGCGTCCTGAATTTGTCCTCAACCAGCCGCGCAGCCGCGGCGCCCAGGTGCTTTTGGCCGGTGACAATTTTGGGTGCGGAAGTTCGCGCGAGCACGCCCCCTGGGCGCTGGTCGATTTTGGATTCCGGGCCGTCATCTCGACTTCGTTTGCCGATATCTTCTGCAGTAATTCGCTCAAGAACGGCCTGTTGCCGATTGTCGTCGACGCAGCCACGCAGCGTGAGTTGTTTGACGGGATCGTCACCGATCCCGACGCCGAGGTACACGTCGATTTGGCCAGCCAGACCCTGACGCTTCCCAGCGGCCAGAAGATGACGTTTCCGATCGATCCGTTTTCTAAGAAGTTTCTGCTGGAAGGAATCGACGAGCTGGGCTATCTGCTACAACACGAAGAGGCCATCGCCCAGTACGAATCAGGCTTCCGGCTTCAGGGGTCAGAGGTCAGGACGTGATCGTGCTCGTTGACGTGATCGCGCACGTGCACGTGCTCGTGGCCGTCATCGATTACCCCTATGCGCCAATCAACCGTGCCGCGAGCGACGCGAGTGGGTCTGTGCCAGCTGAATTATTCACAAAAAAGCTAATCACGAATTACTCGAATTACACGAATTACACGAAAATCCATTGCACTTCTGCGCCCGTCCACAGATTCGTGACCATTCACGAATCATCCCGAATGGACGCAAAATATATCGGTTTAGACCACTGGTGCTCAGAACGTTCGTGATCATTCGTGTCATTCGTGTAATTCGTGAAAAGGCTTTTAATTTTGTGAATAATCCGAGTATCCGACTCGCAAGAAGCAAAAAGCGGTTCGTGTCCCAAAGCCACCAGCCTGTCTTGTGAACTCATCGAGCCGATCTTGAGAATTGCCACTTCGTACCCCGATGCGCATCTCTGATTACGGAGGCGCAAGATGGCAGGCTGATTGGAATGTCGCTGTGGGTTGTCGTTGCTATCGCTTTTGTGACTCCGGCTCTGGCCACGTTTCACGATAGGTTTATTGTCTTCTTTCCTCAGGTCGTCAAAGGGCCGCTGAATGACCACTACGAAACGGTCCTGGTGCTGTCCAATCCGGGATCCGACCCAGTCGAGGTTACGCTCAATTCCGACCTCTCGGTCACTCCTATGCTTTTGGCAAAGACAACCCTGCAAATGGCTCCCGGAGAAACGCGGCAGATTCCAGCAGGATGCTCAATAGATGGCTCTTCAATATGGGTACATCCTTAGAGATCAAATCCTTGAGTTAAGAATTGTGGTCATCACGGCGCTGGACGAAGTCGCACGGGCGGTCGGTCGCGACCGCGAGTCGAACGTATCACGCCAGCTGGCGTTATCGGACTACCCGAGTGATTAGTGGTCAGTGGTCAGTGGCCAGCGGTCAGTGCCGGTAGAGTAGGAAGGAGAGCGAGGCTAGCAGTAGCCCGACTCACCTTCCCCTCCTCGAACCGGAGATGCAGATTTCCCGCGTCCGGCTCTCCAACAAGCTCTCGCCTAGGGCGCGCGCAGGCAGCGGCCGCCCCTGCTTGGCCTTTTGGCCCAGTTTCCGTCTCAGTTGAAAGAGCCGAGCCGGCAGGCCCTCTCGGTTCTGTCCGGCTTCCGGAGGGGGACTTTCGTCCAATCGGGTCTTCCCTCCTCTTACAGAAACTTGCTTGCTGTAAGGCCCCTTGGCTCCACGGGCGTTACCCCGCTTCTACGCTACTATGGGCCTCTCCGACTCCCGGCCAGA
>JBPCNK010000012.1:0-4967 GCA_051001345.1 Acidobacteriota bacterium
ATCATTCCGGCCAGCGGCGCCGACGATTTGCAGCAGAAAGTACTGCAGTCCCTGGCTCTGATGGGAGCGCCCGAGGCCCGGGTGATTTTCGTCAATCACCTCGACCATGCCGACACTCTCTATCGACAGTACGCAGCCGAAGGCCTGGCCCGCTTGCGTGCTCCCGACCTTGCGCCGACAATATCCAAGGCGCGCATCACCGAGGACAAAGCGAGCGTCCAGGCCGCACTCAGCTTCGCCCTGTACCAGTCCGGCCGCGAAGAATATCTGCTCGAACTGGTCAACGGATTGCTCGACAGCCGGCGTGATCAGGTGGCCGGTTATCTCCGGGAACTGACACCGGAGCAGACCAGACAGCTGTATCCGTATCTGCAGTCGCGTGACGACGACGTGCGCGAACAGGTCGCACTGGCGATCGGCTACACCGCAGACGCATCGGCGCTGCCCGAATTGGAGAAAATGTTCCGCGACCCCGACGCCGATGTGGTGTCGGCCGTCAATCTTTCCGTGCGGCGGCTCCGCGCCCGGACCAGTCCTTGAATTTGCCGGACTGCTGAAGAGTCTCCCAATGGCATACGAAGATCTGCGCCAGTTCATCGAGGTCCTTGAGCGCGCAGGAGAGTTGAGGCGAATTCGCCAGGAAATCGACCCCGTCCTGGAGATCGCCGAAATTACGGACCGCGTCTCGAAAGCTGTCGGCCCTGCGCTGCTGTTTGAGAACGTCCGCGGCTCAAAGATTCCCGTGCTGATCAACGCCTTCGGATCGAAGCGGCGCATGGAGCTGGCTCTGCAAACAGATTCGGTAGAAGCGATCGCCGAGCGCGTCCACGAGCTGTTGGATTTTAAGTCGCCGCAGGGACTCCTCGACAAAATCAAAATGATTCCGAAGTTGGCCGACCTGAACAGCTTCTTTCCGCGGATTGTCCGCGATGGACCTTGCCGACAGGTCGTATTGCGCCAGGGCGAGTTCTCGCTTCACGATCTTCCCGTCCTGCAATGCTGGCCGCAGGACGCGGGACGGTTTATCACGCTGCCGCTGGTGTTCACGCACAATCCCGCCACGGGCAAACGCAACTGTGGGATCTACCGCATGCAGATCTACGACGAGCGGACCACCGCCATGCACTGGCAACTGCACAAACACGGAGCGGCTCACTTTCGCGAAGCCGGCCGCCAGGGATCGCGCATGCCGGTGGCCGTGGCGATTGGCGCCGACCCGGCCGTCGTGTTTGCCGGGGCCCTGCCTCTGCCCGATGATTTCGACGAGATGATGCTAGCCGGATTCCTGCGCGGCAAGCCTGTCGAGATGGTCCGTTGCGAGACCAACGACCTGGAAGTTCCTGCTAACGCCGAGATCGTTCTTGAAGGATATGTCGACCCATCGGACATGCGCACCGAGGGCCCCTTTGGCGACCACACTGGATTTTATTCTCTGGCCGACCCCTATCCGGCGTTTCACGTTACCTGCATGACACGCCGTCACGATCCCATTTACCAGACGATCATTGTTGGCCGGCCTCCCCAGGAGGATTGCTACATGGGCGCGGCTATCGAGCGCATCTTTCTGCCGGTGATTCAAAAGCAACTGCCTGAAATCGTCGACATGCACATGCCCTTTGAAGGCATCTTTCACAACCTCATTTTGATTTCCATCCGCAAGGCGTACCCGGGACACGCTCGCAAGATCATGAATGCCGTCTGGGGACTCGGGCAGATGATGTTCAGCAAGTGTGTTGTCATTGTCGACCAGGACGTCAACGTCCACAATCCAGGCGAAGTGGTCTGGAAGGTTCTCAACCACATTGATCCCGAGCGCGATATCCAGTTCACGCTCGGACCCATTGACGTACTGGACCACTCGAGCCGGCTGCCTGCGTTCGGATCCAAGATGGGAATCGACGGTACGCGCAAATGGAAAGACGAAGGGTTCAATCGTGACTGGCCCGATGAGATCATCATGTCACCGGAAGTGGTTCAGCGTGTCGACCGGATTTGGAAAGAGCTTGGATTGGAAAACGCCTGAACCGGCGGGGCGCGCCTTGGATCGCGGTTTTTTTGAACGCGACACGCTGAAGGTGGCTGCCGAGCTGATCGGTAAGAAACTGGTGCGGCGCCGTCGCGGCCGCTGGCTTGTCGGCCGCATCGTTGAGACCGAGGCCTACATCGGACAAGACGATCCGGCCTGCCATGCCTCGCGCGGCTTGACTCCTCGAACGTCCGTCATGTACGGACCTCCCGGCCGGGCCTACGTCTATTTCACCTACGGGATGTACAACATGCTCAACGCCGTGACAATGCCGGAAGGTTTTCCGGCCGCCGTGTTGATCCGAGCCGTTGAGCCGCTGGAGGGTGGCGCAGTGATGGCGCGGCTGCGCGGCTGTCGGCAACCGCGGGACTGGGCATCGGGTCCGGGCAAACTCTGTGTCGCATTCGATATCAATCTCGGCCTCAACCGCTGCGATCTTTGCGATGCGAACGGGCGCCTCTGGATCGGCGCTGGCCAGCGGTGCGGGCCGTTGGCCTGGACGCCCCGCATCGGGATCCCCGCTGGGTCGGAACGGCTCTGGCGCTGCATCGAAATCGGCAGTCCGTTTGTCTCCCGCTCGAAGTTCAATCCGAAATCCGCTCCATGAAGCCGGCGTCGACGCGCGGCCCACTCGTCGGGGCGCACATGTCGATTGCCGGCGGCCTGCATCTGGCCGTCCAACGGGCGGTCGAAGTCGGGTGCCTGACCCTGCAGATCTTCGTCAAGAACGCCAGCCAGTGGAAGGGCAGGGAGTTGATGCAGTCTGACGTCGAACTTTTCCGCCGGGCCGTCGCGACTTCAGCTCTTTGTCCGGTCGTAGCTCATGACAGTTACCTGATCAACATGGCTGCCCCCGACGGGGAGGTTCGGCGCAAATCGCTGGATGCCCTAGTCGATGAACTGGAGCGCTGCGAGCGTCTCGGACTCTCCCAACTCGTCGCGCATCCTGGTTCGCATTTGGGCGAGGGAGAGCAGATTGGAATAGAGCGCGTTGCCAGCGCCATCAACTGGGTTCACGATCGGCTGCCCGGCTACTCTGTCAAACTCTGCCTGGAACTGACCGCCGGTCAGGGCAGCAACCTGGGTTATCGGTTCGAGCACCTTCGTGACATGCGCAGCCTGCTGCGCGAGCCGGAACGGACCAGCGTGTGTCTGGACACCTGCCACCTGTTGGCAGCCGGCTACGACATCTGTTCGCAGTCGACGTTTCGGGCCACGCTTGATCGGTTCTGCGACGTCGTTGGCCTGGAACAACTGGCCGTCATTCATGTCAACGATTCACGCAAGGGGCTGGGCAGCCGGGTGGATAGGCACGAGCACATTGGAAAGGGCTGCATCGGCGAGGAAGGATTCCGCTGTGTCCTGCGCGAGCCGCGGTTGGAGAGCATTCCTAAGATCCTCGAGACGCCCAAAGAAGATTCCGACCTGCTGGATCGAATGAACCTGGCGACGTTGCGACGGCTGGCAGGCTGAAAGGCAGGGGTCAGGCTTCAGGATTCAGGGCTTTGAATTGCGAGGGCTCAGAAATCGTCTGAAAGGCTGGTGTGGCACAGGGCTCCAGCCCTGTGTGCTTTTTCTTTGGTGTATCTCTACCACTGTTCACTAGCCCAATTGGATCTATTCGCGATCCGCAATTCAAGGCCCTGAATCCTGACCCCTGAATCCTGACCCCTGCTCTTAATCAACAAACCGAACAGGAATCAGAGTAAAGGTCAGAATGAAAATCAGCAGAGCGACTGCGGCCAGGATATTACGGCCGGTGCCGATCCCGCCAAAGTCGACCAGCGGGCGAGGATGCCGAAATGCTAGAAACACGACGATCAGTCCGAACAACAGGTAACCGGACCACACCAACACTCCGAGCACAGACAGTACCGCCAGTGTCGCAAACGACACCCAGCGGTGAACCTTCGGTCCACCCATCGCGTACACGATATGACCGCCGTCCATCTGACCCACTGGAAGCAGATTCATGGCGGTGGCGAGCATACCAAACCATGCCGCAAATCCGATGGGATGCAACTCGATCTTTGTCAGGTCTCCAAAGGGAAAGAATCCACGAGCGAAGAGTTTTAGTAGCACCGGCTCACCGAATTCGATGACACCCGCACTCTCGCTGCCGGCGACAAACAGCTGGGACAAACGCAGACCAACGGCCAGAGCCGGTAGCAGAAAGGCGAAACCCGCAATCGGACCCGCGATTGCTACATCGAAAACTTGGCGGCGGTTCATGAAGTTCGACTTGATCAGGATCACCGCTCCGAAGGTTCCAAATGGAGTCAGCAAAGGTGGCGCAGGAATCACGTGCGGGTAACTGCACTGGATGCCGTAGTAGCGACAGGCCAAAAAATGTCCCATTTCGTGGGCCAGCAGAATCGACAAAAGCGTAAATGAAAAGGGCAGTCCGGAAAAAATGAGGAGCGGATTGTTCAGAGCGGCCATGACCGAACGGCCGGTGAAAAGGCACATCATCACATAGCCCTGAAACGTCGTCGTACAGAGGGCCAGCACAAAGAACAATCCCGGAAGCCATAGACTGGGTGGCCGACTTGGCTGGATGTAGTCGGGAGCTTCCTCGGCAGGAAGGTCGTGAACTTCTTCAATCGGTGTAAGATCGTTCAAAATGCGGGTTTACGAAAGCGGCTGCAATAGCCCGGCTACTTCTTAAAACGAATCTCTTTTCCTGGCTTGAACCGAACGGTCTTACCGGGAGGAATAGGAACCTCGTCACCCGTACGGGGGTTGCGCCCGATTCCACTCTTGCGCGGTTTGACAACGAAAACCCCGAATCCACGCAACTCAATCCGATCTCCACGCTTCATGGCTTCTTTGAGAGCGTCAAACACAGCTTCCACGGCGATCTCGGCCTTCACTTTGGTAATCGCGAGCCGATTGGAGACGCGATTGACGATATCCTGTTTGATCACAACAGCCCTCCCAT
>JBPCNK010000013.1:0-9468 GCA_051001345.1 Acidobacteriota bacterium
GCCGAGCGGCCGCTGATACGGTAGCCCGCGGCCGTTTCCCTGGTTCTGCTGGTATGTAGGTGCCCTGTCAGGAAGACGTCTATTTCACTGCGGGCGAACAGCTCCATCGCACGCGCGGCGCGGCCGACCAGGTGGTGGTCACCGACGCCTTCGGGTAAATCGAAGGGATGGTGCGCCACGATGATTCGCGTGATGCCGGGAGGCACCGCCTGGAACCGCTCGCAGATGCGCGCAACTTGACGCCGGCTGACGCGGCCCGATTTGATCGTGGCGGACCGCGCCGTGTTGATTCCGGCAATCGCAATGGATTTATCGGCCCAAAACGGCTCGAGATCCGGCGTGATGTATTGGCAATAGCGCGCCAGGCGATGCCAGAAACGGCTGAACAGGTTGTGCAACGGCACGTCGTGGTTGCCCGGAACGACGATTTGCGGCGACGGTAGCTCATCCAGGAAAGCCCGCGCCTGGTTGAACTCACGGATTCGAGCACGCTGTGTCAGATCGCCGGAAACGGCGATCACATCGGGATGAAAACCCACCAGCGCGTCGACAAGCGGCCGAACAGTCAGCTCGTTGAGTGATCCAAAGTGCAGATCCGAAAGATGAACGATTGTGCGCTCTCGGCCCATCAGGGTACCGGCGTCGGAACGATGACGCGCAGCGCACCGGCGCGAATTCGATAGTGCAGGGGCATTTGCATCAACCGCACTTCTCCATCGTTGGCGACGGGGAGTGCGGGCCGTCGCGTCTCGATCCAAATTTCGCGTGCGAACAGCTCGTCCAGGTTAGGGCGGCCGTGAAGCTGCCGCAGCAGGCCGCGCAGGGCTAGAACGAACAGTCCGAACGGGCCTGTTTGGCGCGTCACGTACAAGCTCAATTGCCCGGCTGTGAGAGACAAGCGGCTGCCCACGGCCAAGCTTTCCATTTCATACTTATTATTGCCGATCATCAGCATCAAGGTGCGGCGCTCGAAATGCCGACCGTCCGCCTTGAAGCGCACTTTGAAAAAGGAGTAACGCCCCACGACATCCAGCGCTGCCCGCGCAAAGGCCGGCCATTTCCAATAGCCGAGCCGCCGGTATCGCAGACGGTGCTGCACAAATTGCGGGTACAGTCCCAGACTGGAGTTGTTGATGAACGTATGTCCGTTGACGTCGCCCACGTCAACGGTCTCGACCCGGCCGGAAGCGAGAACACCAACCGCCTCGTCAACACCCAACGGAATATGCAGGTCTTTCGCAAAGTGATTCAACGTGCCAAGCGGAATGACACCGAGCGGGGTGTCGCTTCCCACCAGAGCGGTCGCCACCGCACTGACGGTGCCGTCCCCGCCGGCCGCCACGACAGCTTCGGCGCCTTGTTCCCTGGCGCGTCGCGCCAGGGCCGTGATGTCGTCGCCCGCAGGACCAGCCGTGATGATGCGACACGCCACGTTGTTGGCTGCAAAGCACTCAGTGACAGTCCGCGAAAATCCGTCGGCAGCTCCCGCGCCGGCGCTTGCGTTGAGGATGACATCCACGGTCTTCAGAAAGGTCATCACTAGTGGACTGTAACATCTGAATTGATATCAACAACATTGATCATAGTGACGCCCTGCGCTGCAGTGAAAAGCGGCTTCACCACAGAGACACAGAGGACACAGAGAGGGACACAGAGGGCTAGAGATGTGGGCTTACGCGCATAGCAGCAAATAAGTTCTACAAAGCCACAACAGCGTGACTGTCGGAGAAGGATCGCGATCGTAAGATACCCAAAAGCTTTTGTTTTTCTCTGTGTCCCTCTGTGTCCTCTGTGTCTCTGTGGTGAATTCACTTGTGAATAGTCGAAGGGCAAGCGAGTGGGCAATTGCTGTCAGTCATGTCAAAATACGGCCTCTGATTGGCCACTCGCTTACAAAAGCACAGGGCAGGAGCCCTGTGCCTACTCTCGTGGCTCGGACATGATCCTATGGCGAAGGCATTGTTTCTGAGTCTCCCGCTGCATGGCCACACGAATCCTTCGCTGCCGCTTGTCCGCGAACTCGCGCGCCGGGGCGAGGAGATCGTCTACTACTCCACTGACGCCTTCGCCGCGAAAATCGAACAGGCCGGCGCGCGGTATCAACCGTATCGGAATGCGTTTTTGAAGGACATGAGAGATATTCCCGATCGGATGGAGCAACTCGGCTGGCTGCTCATGCGCACAACCGGGGAAGTGCTCGGCCAGGAATTGGACGCTTTTCGCGCCGAGCGGCCTGACTACGTCATCAGCGATTCGGTCGCGCCCTGGGGCCGATGCGTCGCAACAGTACTGGGCGTGCCCCTGGTGACTTCGGTCCCCACCTTCGCGTTCAACCGGCGCGTGGCGGCCTTCGCCTTCGCACACGGGGTGCGGCCAAAGAGCGCGCGGCTGGTTGTGTCAAAGCTGCGGCACACGATCAACGCGCTCCGGCTCGGGCGGCGGTTGCGCCGCCTGCACGGTGTCAGTCCGGGCCTGAAGAACCTGCTGTTCAGCTACTCGGACCTGAACATCGTTTATACGTCGCGGTACTTTCAACCCTGCGCAGACACGTTCGACGATCGCTTTCAGTTTGTCGGTCCGTCGATGACTCCCCGGACCGAGACCACTCACTTCCCCTGGGAACAGGTGCGCCATCCCGTCATTGTCTACGTGTCACTGGGTACGTTGTTCAACACGGACGCAACGTTTTATAGGAACTGCTTCGAGGCGTTCCGGGCCGACAATTTTCAAGTGGTCCTGTCGTTTGGAGAAAATGTGAGCGCCGAGGCGTTGGGGCCGGCGCCACCGAACTTCATCGTGCAAGCATACGTGCCGCAACTTGAAGTACTCGGGCGTGCCGCGGTATTTGTGACGCACGGCGGCATGAACAGCGTCAGCGAAAGTCTTGGCCGCGGCGTGCCCGTCGTCGTCGTTCCTCAGATGAGCGAGCAGGCAATCGTGGGTCGGAGAGTGGAAGAGCTCGGCGCCGGTCTCTATCTTGCGAAGGAGGAGGTCACGGCCGAAAAGCTGCGCGAGTCGGTCCAGCGGATTCTCGCAGAGGACCGCTTCCGCCGGCAAGCCGCGCTGGTGCGCGAATCCTTCGAGGCCGCCGGCGGTATCGCGCGCGCTGCCGACGCCATCCAAGTGGCAAGTGGCAAGGGGCAGGAATACAAGTAAGTAGCAAGAATACAGGTAAGCCAAGGTGCCTGTTCTTGTATTCTTGCTACTGGCCACTTGCCACTTGAACGGTCCCTTGCCACTTGAACGGAGGCTCGAGTTTGATGAACCTGAGACAAATCCATGGAGTAGAACTCGGACTGGCGATGGTGTTGGCCGCAGTGAGTATCCTCGGCGCAGGCGCCTCCGGCGCACAGCCGAGTACTCAGCCGGCGGCCGCGCAGATTCCCGCGTCCCCGTTAAAGTACGGCGCGTTTATCGCCACCTTCGGCGCCGACGGCGCCTTCACAATTGAGGGCCAGGGCTGGCCTCGGATCAACGGCGCCTGGAAGATTGACGGCGCTGAAATCGAACTGGCAGTTTCCCAAGCACCAAAAGGGTGTGAGGGGCCCGGCCGGTACCGGTTCCGCGTCGAAGGCAGCGGCGTGAGCTTCGATCTTGTTTCCGATGACTGCATGCCGCGACGGATGATACTCAACGGCAGCTCGTGGTCGCCAGCCGAGCAGGCCAGAATCGTGCCCGGGCGGCGCCTCGTGCGTACCGCTGCGGCGCAGCGGCGCGCGCTCCCGAAAGCAGAGGCCGCGGCGGGCAGCTGGCCATCCTTCCGAGGACCGCAGGCGTCGGGAGCCGCCGACGGTCAGAATCTCCCCGACCGATGGGACGGCAAGACGGGAGAAAACATTCTCTGGCGCGTGCCGATTCCGGGACTGGCGCATTCGAGCCCGGTCGTCTGGGGCAACCGCATCTTTGTAACCAGCGCCGTCAGCAGCAATCCGAAGGCGACTTTTCGTCCCGGGCTGTACGGCGACGGCGACGCCTCCGACGACCGCTCGCACCACCGCTGGATGATGTTCGCCCTCGACAAGAGCAGCGGCAAAATCCTGTGGGAGCGGGTCGCCTACGAGGGCCCTCCGCTCGAAAAGCGGCACATCAAATCGACCTACGCAAGTTCTACGCCTGCCACCGACGGTCGCATCGTCGTGGCATGGTTCGGATCGCAGGGCGTCCATGCCTTCGATGTCACCGGCAACTTCCTCTGGAAGATGGACGTCGGCCGGCTGGACGTCGGGGCCTACGACATTCCGTCCTTTGAATGGGGTCCCGCCAGTTCTCCGATCCTCTGGAATGGTCTGGTGATCGTGCAGTGCGACACGCAGACCGACTCGTTCGTTGTGGCCCTGAAAGCCGAGACCGGCGAGATCGTTTGGAAGACCGAGCGCGCCGAGCTTCCATCCTGGGGCACGCCGACGGTTGCGATGACATCGGCTGGGCCGGAGCTGGTCACCAACGCGTCCAACTTCATTCGCGGATACGACCCGCGCACGGGCAAGGAACTATGGTGGCTCGGGCGCAGCTCGAAGATCACGGCGCCGACGCCCGTTTTTGGCGACGATTTATTCGTAGTCGCCAGTGGCCGCGGGCCCGAGCGACCGATCTTCGTGGTGCGGCCGGGCGCCCGCGGCGATCTGACTTTGCCCGACGGCAAGACCAGCAGCGAGACCATCGTCTGGAGCCGCACGGGGCGCGGGTCCTACATGCCTACGCCGTTGATCTACAACGGCCTGCTCTACGTCCTGGCCAATAACGGCGTGTTTGACGCCTACAACCTGAAGACGGGCGAAGAGGTGTATCGAGAGCGAATTCCACAAGTGGGAAGCGGCTTCAGCGCGTCGCCGGTGGCTGCCGACGGCAAGATCTATCTGTCCAACGAAGATGGGGAAATGCTTGTCATCGCAGCCGGACAGAAGTTCGCGCACGTGGCGACCAACTCGATGGGAGAGTTGCTGATGGCCACGCCGGCCCTATCAGGCGGCGTCATGTACGTGCGAACGGCGGCCAGTCTGTTCGCGATCGGGAAAAAAACAAAATAGGGGTCAGGATTCAGGGGTTAGGGGTTAGGGGTCAGGAAAAGACGCAGCCTTAGGAGGTGCCGCCGATGTCAGTGCCGTACCCGGAAGGGTACGGGTAATCGACTACGTCCACGAGCACGTGCACGTGCACGAGCACCTCCACGAGCACGGCCACGTCCACGAGCACGACCCCTGAATCCTGACCCCTGAATCCTGACCCCTACCTTCGATTGCCCAGCGCCAATAAGAGACCCACGTAACAACATGCCAGTCCCACCATGAACGCGCCTCCCACCCAGGAGACGCACAGTAGGTACGAAGCATTGCTGCCGTCGGTCGCAATCAGGTAGACCCACTCATCTAAGACAAGGCTCAAGCCGATTCCGAAGCCGATTGTCGCAGCGTCAGCCATCCGGGATCTGGCATTGGAGAGAACCAGGGGAATACTGCAAAGGGTGAGCAACAGGACGCCCGTAAAAAGATGGTGAATATTGTATCCACCGACATCAAAGTCGGCGTTGGGCCGAACAGACAACGCGGCCCGGACAATCACGAACGTTGCGGCCAGCGAAATCAGCAGTAGGAAGGCCCGTCTTCGATCGATCATCGCGTCATAGGATCTCGGCGGGTCTGCGCACCATCGAGCTGAGCGCCTCGGCGTAGGCCACACCGCAACTCTTGCCACGGTAGGAGGCAAGCGACTCCTTCATCTGCTGCGATGCATCTCTCACACTTGGATCGTAGCGCTCATTGCGCACCAGTGCCATGAGCCGGCCCAGCCAATCGATCGCCTGTTTCCAGTCGGCGCTGATATCCACAAACGTGTCCGGCTCAAAACCAATCGTATGCCGCGGCCCGTTGTCATAGGCATAGATCGTCCGCGGCGCCTTTACGTTTTTCTTATCCAGCACGGAACCGGCAGCGCGCAGCGCAACACTGCTCAACTGCGAAGCCACCACGTGATCGTCATGATTGTCGGCGCGCCACAAATGAAAGGCGATGTCGGGCTGGACGTCGGCTACCACCTGGGCGACGGCGCGCTTCGTTTCCAGGTTGACGTCGAACTGGTGCGATTTGAAAGTGAGGAACCGCATCTCTGCGCCGTGCTCTTTGGCCAGTTGGATGCTTCCGGTCACCAGTTCGTTGTGCCGATCGCCGATGGGGGCCCAATCTTTGTAATCGCCGATCAGCGCCAGGATGACGACCCGATAATGCTTGCGCACAGCCTGGAGCATGATCCCGGGAATCCCAAAGACGCAATCATCATAGTGGGCGCCGATGGCCAGCACGGTTGGCATGGCGGCATTGTCGCGTATCCAGCACCCAAAACGAAGGACAAAGGACGAAGGACGAGGGACGAAATTCGTAACTCGTAATTCGTAACCGAAGCTCGTACTATATGATTTCGCACTTAGCCCTTAGGCAGACCCCGCGCTGTTTGTCGGCGCCACAATCAACAGTGCCGCGAGCGACCGCGAGCGGGTCCGCTGCGCTCATTTGGTCAGATAGTGCAAGTAGGCTCAATCTCAAATTGCTTGCCGGTTGTAGTCGGTGTCACGGACCCGCTCGCGTCGCTGGCCGTTGAAACTCGAAAGGAGAAATGCATGAAACCTCAGACTCATTCGAATAACGTGGTCGCCAAGTGTGGCCTGATCCTATTGCTGACGTTGACATTGTTCCCGTCAACGCTTGTGCCCGCCCAGGCGCAGGCATCAAAGCCCACAGAGCAGGAGAAACCCTTTGTCGTTGAATACTACTACAAGGCAAAGTGGGGCTATGCCGCCGAGTTCATTCGTTTGTTTAAGAAAAATCACTACCCGCTGCTCCTCAAAGAAATGGAAGAGGGACGCATTCTCCGAGTAACAGCAGCATCCCCTGCCTATCATTCCACTGAAGAAGGGCGATGGGACTATCGGGTAGAAATCGTCTGGAAAAGTGCTGCAGTGGCCAATGACGATTACGATGGTTCCATCAACGAGAAGAAACTGTACCCGGATCAAGAAACCTTTAGACGAGAAGAGCAGCGGCGGTTTGAGATTCTACTGGGACATTGGGATGTTCCAGTTGTAACGGTTGACTTGAAGAAACAGTAGAGGGCTTACGCGCGCGGCACCGCAATAGTGGCCTGTAACATTTGAATTGGTACCAACAATATTGATCCGCCTCGGCGGGCGGCATGGGGAAACTGGGGCCGATTTTGGACCGGCTTCACCACAGAGACACAGAGGACACAGAGAAATACAGAGAAAAGCTGGCTTACGAGTCTTATGAACTTCGATCACAGCACCGAAGACTGCCTCGGAAAGTGCGTTGAGATACATCCTTTGAATTACGGACAGCCGGTCGTTTGTACAAAGTGTTTTCTCTGTGTTTTCTCTGTGTCCTCTGTGAAGCTTATTGGTAACTTCTTGTTTTTTTGACAAGTTTTTTATGCGGCCAGCTGGGTGAAGTCTGCCTGACGCAGTAAATGAGCAGCGGTCGCGACCTCATTTCCTCGATTGGTTAGGGAATAACGATTAGTGCCGGAGATTTTGAAGAGAAGTCCGTGGGCGATGAGCAGACGGATCTGACGAGTGATGCGAGCTGAAGCTTTGACGCGTTGCTGTGGATCTTGCCAGCTGTTGGGATAGAGCTGGCGGCGCAAGTCCCGATTACGGACTCCTTGCAGACGAGATGTTCCCGATAGCAGCACTTGCAAAATCTGACTGTCCTCGGGACTGACAGGTCGAAGAGCACGATACCGTCGTTGTTGCACGACGACGGGCTGGCTGACGCCATCTAGGAGTTGGTGACAGGGACGGGTGTCGGCCACCAGCGCTAGTGCCTGCAGATAGTCTCCACAGGCTTGGATGCCGATCTGCACTCGTTGCCGCAGATCGATCAGGCCGGCTCGCAAAGGATACTGGCGCAAGCGGCCATGGGGTCCTGGACGGCGCACTGAAAAGCGCCGCGGATTATTGATGGTTAGTTCGATCCTCAGTACGCACCCCGCCTTATCGTACATTTTGATCGAATTCTCTTGGACCCAATGTTTGACACGAATTCCATCCGCTTTCCGCTGCAAATCGCTATGGACGTCGCCTTGGCCCTGCACATGGTGACGTTGCAGAAAACGGAGGATGTCCTCGCTACTGAATGCTTCGATAGCATGGCGAAGCAGAGCCGGATAAATCTGTTGCAACTGTTTGGCACTATTAAAAACTACATCGACGGCGTATTCGCTTTGTCGCGCTGTCCAGTAGTAGTCGCGC
The DNA here is from genome assembly GCA_051001345.1 of Acidobacteriota bacterium. GTDB lineage: Bacteria > Acidobacteriota > UBA6911 > JACQSX01 > JBPCNK01 > JBPCNK01. Next base: position 8,258 of record JBPCNK010000013.1, read on the forward strand.
AACAGGGGCTGCGATCCCGTGACAAGCGGGTTAACCTGACGCGCCAGATTTTGAAGAAATGGCGCCCAGTTTCGACTCTCCAAACGGTGCAGCAAAGCCGCGGCCTGTTGAAAATCGTCCAGGGCGGTAAAACAGTTCTTGTGCTGGCAAAACCCGATACCGGCCCGTTTCATCTTTTCGGCCAGATACTGTCGGCCATTGATGCACACTTGGATCGTGAAGGGAAACCAGGTTTGTAGTCGGACGTGGAACAGTCCGAACTCCCGATCCAGCAGGTAAAAGTACAAGTGCAGGCACTTTCGTTGCCGCTTGACCAGCCGCAGGCGCCCGCTGGTTCGATCTCCGAATATGGCAAACGCTTGACAAGGCTCCACACAAGACAAAATGCACACCAAGCCCTTGGCCACCGGATCGCTCTGCAGAATCTGCCGAGCTCTGTTTTCCTTCGACTCCCGACTACTTTCCAAGTAATGAAACGGACGCCCTTGCTCCTTAGCCCAGTTCTCAGCTTGCGCTTTAACCCGTTCCGAGATCCCAGCAGCGAAGTCCCCAAAATCCTTCAACAAAACCCTTTGGCTGCTTAGAAATCGCTCCATCCCGCCGACATAACAGATGGATTGCTGAATCCCTCGAAACAACACGCGATCGAAACCTGATAGCATTCCTTTGATATGATTCCCGAATCGCTCGACAAAATGTTCCACGGGCTGCCTCCTTTGTGTTTGCTTCCTACAAACATCATAAGGAACAGTCCGTGGAGCTCCAATCAACTTTGGTTGCGGCTATGCCGCGCTGTGTCTCTGTGGTGAATCCGCTTTTCACTGCACCGCAAAGCGTCACTAGGATCAATGTTGTTGGCACCAATTCAGATGTTACAGTCCACTAGTCTGCGCGGAAGATTGGGCTAAAAGCACAAATTGGAAGACAGAATGACAGCTAAAAACGGCAACCTGGAACAGGCGATGGCGCTGTTGATTCAGAATCAGGCCCAGTTCCTGTCTCATTTGACAGAAACGAGGCAGCGCATGGCCACATCTGAGGAAGAAATTGGAAAGCGACTCGGCCACATCGAGGCAATCCTGCTCCGGCACGAGCGTGCTCTGGCAGAGTTGCCCGAAGCCATCTTGCAAAAGGTTGGATTCAAGACCGACCGTTAAAGTCTTTGATTGCCTATCCCCAAGTCGGAGACGGAATTTAGGGCCACCAAGTGG
>JBPCNK010000014.1:0-4780 GCA_051001345.1 Acidobacteriota bacterium
CCTGGCCGGTGTATGTTTCTTCGTGGGTACTTCTAAAAAAGAACCACCGGCCAGGCGGCCGGCGCCACTCTTGAATTCCCGACGGGAGCCACCCCGGGCCGTACTCACGAACATACGTCGTCGGGCAGTTCGTTGACGTCCTGTTGGCTCGGAGGAAAGAACTCAACCAGTTTGTCCCCGACCGAAGCGATGCCGGCCAGCAACCCCTCCTTGAACTTGCCCGCCCGCAGGAGTTCTGCCATCAGCGTTGCGGTGTGGTCCCAGAAACCCGAGCCGACGACGCGATCGATTCCTTCGTCGCCGAGAATTGCGAAACGCCGGTCTTCGGCAAACAGCGCCAGAAGTACCGCGTTGCGCTCGCGAGTATTTTGCAGGCCATGCTTGAGAAAGATCCGCTTGGCGTCCTCCAGCGGCTCGCCCTGGGAGCGCTCCTCGACGACGACCTTGATCTCACCGGTTGACTTGCGTTCGGCCGTACAAATTGCGGCGCGAATTTCCTCCAGATCCTCGTCGGAGAAATGCTTTCGGATGAATTCGGCTACGTCGGCCATATGTCTTCATCTCCAATTCTGCTTCGTGCGGGAGCAGTGGCCAGTGGCCAGTGGTCAGTGGTCAGCTGGAATTGCCTATCGACCACTGGCAACTGACCACTGACCACTGACCACTGCTCTCTCCCTACCAACTCCCGCTGGCGCCACCGCCTCCGAAGCTCCCGCCGCCCCCGCCTGAAAAACCGCCGCCCCCGCCGCCGCTGCTCCAACCGCCACCTGACGATCCCCCCCAACTACCGCCCGACGAACCGCCCCAGCCGCTGCCCCCTATCCATGTACTAGGCGACTGAAGACGCCCCCTCCGGAACATCCTTCGCAAAATCCCCGTCTGCTTAAGAAAGTACAAAAAAATGAAAAGGCTTAAACCGCACGGGACCAAAGCTCCTGTCGGAAAGGGCGTCGTTTGTCTACCGGAATCCTCCGGCGGCGGCGCCCGGCCTTCAATGGCTGCGATCAGGGCCGTTACGGCGTCGCGCAGTCCCTCGAAGACGCGGCCTTCTCGAAAATGCGGCGCGATGACGGCGCGCTGGATGCGGGCTGCTTCGATGTCTGGGACCTTGTCCTCCAGCCCGTAACCCACTTCGAAGCGGATCCTCCGGTCAGCCAGAAAAACCAGGATGACAATCCCGTTTTCCTTTCCGGCTTGGCCGGCCTTCCACTTCTCGGCCACGCGAATGGAATAGTCCTCGAGGTTCTCTCCTTGAAGGCTTTGCCAGATTCCAATGAAGATCTGATTCGTAGTGGATTTTTCGAAGCTGGCAAGTATCTGGTCCAGTGCGCGCAGATGTTCGGGCTGCAGCGCCCCCGCATAGTCATTGACCCAGGAGGTGGGGCGCTCGGGAACGGCCAGCTGCGCATGCAGGCTTGCCCCTCCAATCCACAAGAGGCAGCCAGCGATGAACGCAAACCTTGCCGAGCGGGTCAGAGACACGCTGCGCCGAATTTCCATCGACAACTAAAACCGAACCTCTGGGACACGCTCGGAGCCCGGGGCGGCATCGAAGTAAGGTTTCTGAGCGAACCCTCCAAAGGACGCAGCCAGGCTGGTGGGAAACCGCCGAATCGCCGTGTTGTATGCCTGGACGGAATCATTGAAGCGCTTGCGCTCAACGGCGATGCGATTTTCGGTTCCCTCGAGTTGCTTTTGCAGGTCGAGGAATCCCTGGTTGGCCTTCAGATCCGGATAGCGTTCGACGACAACCAGCAGGCGGCTGAGCGCCGAGCTCAACTCTCCCTGTGCGGCGGCGAACTGCTTCATCTTTTCAGGATCGTCGACCAGACCGGCGGCATTGATGCTGCTGACCTTCGAGCGCGCTTCGACGACGGCCGTCAATGTCTCGCGCTCATGCGCGGCGTAACCCTTTACGGTGTTGACCAGGTTGGGAATCAGGTCGGCCCGGCGCTGGTACACGTTTTCGACCTGGGACCATTTGGATTTCACGTCTTCGTCCATGGTCACCAGCCTGTTGCGAGCACCGACGAACCACAACGCGGCGATCACCAACAGAGCAACCACGACGCCAACAGCAATCAAACCCTTTCGCATCGGTGCCTCCTTGAACAATTCGAAAGTATATACCAGTGGCCAGTGGCCAGTGGCCAGGAAGACCGGAGCCCAATCCGCAATTCCCCAATCCGCGATAAATCCGCAATCTGCAATCCGCAATCCGAAATTCAATCCCCATTCCCCAATCCCCAATCCCCAATTTGATATAGTCGGGCACGCATGATCAAACACATCGCAGTACTCGGCGCCGGAACGATGGGCGCTCAAATCGCCGCCCACCTGGCCAACGCCGGATTTGCGCCGTTGCTTTTGGATCTTCCCGACGCGACCGATCGCAATCGCATCGCCCGTCAGGGTCTCGAGCGCGTCTTGAAGTTGTCGCCTGCTCCGCTGTTTATTCCCGAGTTTCGCGAGCGCATCCGTGTGGGAAATTTTGAGGATGATCTGGCGCGACTGGCCGGGATGGACTGGATCATCGAAGCCGTCGCCGAAGATCTCGAGATCAAGCGTTCGCTGCTCGGCAAAGTCGAGCAGGTGCGGGCTCCCGCATGCATTGTCAGCAGTAACACGTCCGGCTTACCGCTCGAACTGGTCGCGCGCCAGTGTTCTGCGGAATTTCGCAAGGCCTGGCTGGGCACCCATTTCTTCAATCCGCCGCGCTACATGAAATTGCTGGAGATCATTCCAACTGAAGAGACGTCTGCCGAGGTTGTTTCCAGCATTGCTGCATTTGCCGAACGCCACTTGGGAAAGGGAGTCGTCCGCGCCAAGGACACGCCCAACTTCATCGCCAATCGAATTGGAACGTTCGGATCGCTGCTGACCAAATGGACGATGATCGAGCAGAAACTCACAATCGAAGAAGTAGACACACTGACTGGCCCGCTGGTCGGAAGGCCAAAGAGCGCAACGTTTCGAACCGGCGATCTGGTCGGGCTGGATGTGTTGGCTTACGTGGCGCGCAATACCTACCAGAATGCGCCGCAGGATGAGCAACGGGAATTGTTTGTGTTGCCCGAGTTCATCGAGGCGATGCTGTCGCGCAAATGGCTGGGTGACAAGACCGGCAGTGGTTTTTATCGCAAGTCCCGCAGTCAGGGCGAGACCGTCATCGAGACGCTCGACTATGGAAAACTAGAATACCGGCCCTTCAAAAAGCCAAATCTGGGAGCGCTGGCGCCCGCCGCGGCCATCGAGGATCCCGCCGCCCGCATTCGCCAGGCGGCGCAGACACCCGGACCTATGGGAGAGTTCGTCTGGAAGACGCTGTCCCGCGTCTTGCTGTACGCAGCCCATCGGATTCCGGAAATCTCCGATGACATCATCAACGTCGATCGCGCCATGCGCTGGGGTTACAACTGGGAGTTCGGGCCCTTTGAGACGTGGGATCTGTTGGGTGTGCCTGCCGTCGCCGATCGGCTGGCCAAAGAGGGCTGCAAACTTCCCCCGCTCGTCGAAGCCGTGTTGGGAAACGAGACTCAGTCATTTTATCGAAGGGCAAACGGGGCCACATTTCACTTTCTTCCTTCGACCGCGCAATTTGTCCGTCTGGACGAGCCGGCCGGGACGATCGTTCTAAAGTCCGTCAAGGAAAGCGGCGGAGTCATTCGCCGCAATGCGGGCGCGTCGCTGGTCGATCTGGGCGATGGCGTTCTGGGTCTGGAGTTTCACTCCAAATTGAACTCGATTGGCGCCGACACCGTGTCGATGATGAATCTGGCCGTCCAGGAAGCGGAGAAGAACTTCGCGGCGCTGGTGGTGGCCAACCAGGGCCAGCATTTTTCGGCCGGAGCCAATCTGCTTCTCCTGCTGCTGGAGGCTCAGGAAGGCAATTGGGATGAAATCGACCAGATGGTCCGCGGATTTCAGAAGGCCAATCTGCAACTGCGCGCCTGTTCGCGCCCGGTGGTCGTCGCGCCTTTTGGCCTGGCGCTCGGTGGCGGATGCGAGATCGTTCTGCACGGCGATGCGGCACAGGCTTCGGCCGAAACCTACATTGGATTGGTGGAGGTCGGAGTCGGGCTGATACCGGCCGGCGGCGGCACCAAAGAAATGGCTGCTCGCGCCGCCCAGCAGGCGCGCGCGGCAGGTTCGGACGATCTGGTGGCGTTTCTGCGGCCGGTGTTTGAGAATATCGCCATGGCGCGGACATCCTCGTCGGCCGAAGAGGCTAAGAAGTTGGGATACTTGCGGCAGGCTGACGGGGTCTCGATGAATCGCGACCGGCTCGTGGCCGACGCGCGTCAGGTTGCGCTGGCCTTGACGGCGACCTACCGGCCGACGCCCGAGCGTCCCCGCATTCCCGTAGCCGGCCCGCGCGCGCTGGGATTGTTCGATCTGTCAGGGCACCTGATGAACCGCGCAGGATTTGCCAGCGACTACGATGTGGTCATCGCACGCAAAGTGGCGCGCATCCTGTGCGGCGGGGATTTGGCCGGACCGGCTGAAGTCGACGAACAGTACCTGCTGGATCTCGAACGGGAAGCTTTCCTGAGTTTGTGCGGCCAGCGCAAAACCCAGGAGCGAATTCAGCATATGCTAAAGAAAGGCAAACCGCTTCGGAATTGAATTCAAATTGGCTTCACCGCAGAGACCCAGCGCGGCAAGGCCGCAACCGTATGCCGTATGCCGTATGCCGCAGGCCGGCGACGGAGCACCAACAGAGCCGCGACCGTGAGGGAGCGGGCCGGCAGATTGAAGGCGTAATCGAGAATCGTCGCGA
>JBPCNK010000015.1:0-9365 GCA_051001345.1 Acidobacteriota bacterium
CCCCCTGCGGGGGCACGTCCTTCGGCCCTTCGAATCGGAAAAGCTGGAGGCTGTAGGGTCAGTCGCAGATCGGAAGGCGCGAGACTGCAGCGCCAGGCGCAGGAGTGAAAACATAGGGTCGCCCCGCAGGGGCGAAAGATTACAGCCCAGGGCGTAAGCCGGCGTAAGCCTGGCGTAAGCCCTGGGTTTCGGGTTCGTCGCCTCAATGAGCCCCGGAAGGGGCGAAAGAAGCTCCCCGACCCGCTCGCGTCACTCGCGGCACTGTTCATTGCAGCCCATTTCGAGTAACCGGAAGCGCTGAATAGTCCACGTGGGTCACGGCAGGAGCCTGAAGCCTGGAGCCCGAATTTCGTCCTTAGTCCTTAGTCCTTAGTCCTTAGTCCTTCTTCCGCCGTTCGCTGGCCTCGTATTCCCGGCGCAGCCGGTCCAGCAGTTCTTCCCGCCGATCAAACAGCCTCTTCGGCTTGCGCGGTTTTCGCCTGGCCAGCGCGTAGGCTGTGATGACAGGCAAGGCGACCGTCGCGTCGACATAACACACCACGGCGTCCGGGAGCTTATCGGGATCGACCTTGCCCCAGCTGACCGCCTCCCCGGGGGTAGCGCCCGAAAGCCCGCCCGTGTCGGACCGCGCATCGGTGCACTGCAGGAAGAAGTCATGACCCTTCTCTTTGATACCCATCACTTCCTGGATCTGCGGCTCGGTCTGCAGGACGAAGTTCTTGGGCGATCCACCGCCTACAATAAACACCCCGCTCTTTCCGCCGCTGCGCTTGGCCGCGAGCACGATGGCGGCCGTCTCGTTGACGTCGGCCGAACAGTCAAACGCAAAGCGGTTGCCGCGCAGCGCCATGGCAGCCACATTCATTCCGATCGAGCTGTCTCCAGGCGACGATGTATAGATGGGCACGCCCAGCCGATAGGCCGCCGCCAGCAGCGATTTCCGCTTAAGTTTGAGCTTGCGCTCGCGCTCGGATACATATTTGCCGGCCAGATAATGAAACTCAGCGGTGCTCATCGAGCGCTGAAATTCTTTCTGTTCGAGAATCTTCCGGAAGAAGGCGTCTGTCGACAGCAGGACATCGTAATCAAAGAAAACATCGTAGATTCGAATGATTCCGCGCTTGCGCAGCTCAACATCGTCGACAAACGGTGTGCCGCGATGCAGCTTCAATCCAATTCCGAAATGAACGTCGTGATACAGGTTGGCTCCGGTACTGACGATCCAGTCGACAAACCCGGACTCCATCAGCGGAATGATGGCTGACATTCCGAGACCCGCCGGGGTCAGCGCCCCCGTCAGACTCATGCCCACGGTCGCGTTGCCCCCCAGCATCTTTTCGGTGAACAGATGGCAAGCCTCGCGTAAACGCGCGCCGTTATAAGCCAGCAGATTGTTGTCAACCAGATCCACCACGGAGGTGTGCGCATTAATGGGTTGGGGATCGATCGGTTTGCCGGTCAGATATCCTTGTTTGCCCGCCATCCTTCTCCTTTCAGGCGCTCTTGAAAAACGGCAACGCTGCGACGCTAGCCCCGACCTGGCGCTCGCCCAGATTGACCGACAGCGTTGTGCCCGGCGCCGATGCTTCTCTGCGAACGTATCCCAGGCCGATGGCGCCTCCCAGGATCGGACTCTCGCCGGCGCTGGTGACAAATCCGACCTTTTTTGCGCCATCGTAGAGTCGCGGCCGGCCGGCCGCGTCAATGGCCTCTCCGAGGCGCAGCCCCACGAGCTTGCGGTTGACGTGCCCCATGTGCAGGATCCGAACAACGACTTCCTGGCCAATGTAACAACCTTTGGTCATGCTGATGAAGTCTTCCAGCCCGGCTTCCAGTGCAATGAAGTTCTCATCCATATCCGTTCCATAGAGCGGCCGGCCGGCCTCGATCCTCGCCAGATTCCAGACTTCGGCTTCGATCTTCTGAAGTCCCAGAGCTGCGCCGGATCTCATCAGAAGGTCCTCTATGTCTCCTCGATCGGCAGCGGCCATCCAAACATCCCATCCCCGCGTGCCCGTGTAGTCGTTGCGGACGATTCGAATGGACTTTCCGGCGATGGAAACCGCACGATGTTCCAGCGGGCCAAGCGCCGGCGCCTGCTGACCCAGCAGTTGTGTGAGCAGCCTGGTCGATGCCGGTCCGACCAGCGTCAGAATGGCCCGCTCGTCGCTTACATCCCGCATCTCGACCTGATCCATGATGATGTATTTGTTCAGGCTGTCGAGCAGTCTGGTTTTCAACTCGGGTCCCGTTTCCAGAAGAAAGCGGTCCTCGAGAACAAGCACGCTGACGTCAAACAGAACCTTACCCTGGACGGACAACATCGCCGCGTAGCAACCCTGGCCGGGCGCGAGCGATTTGACGTCGTTGGTGAGCATGCCATTGAGAAAGCGGGCGCGGTCATCGCCGTTCATCTCGATTTTGGCCTGAGCAGACCGATCCCTCCAGCCGACACCCGTCCGCAGGGCTTCGTATTGGTCGATGAACTCGGCCATCAAGAATTCCTCAAAGAGATTTTCATTCTAGCAGACAGTTCAGTGGCCAGTGGTCAGTGGTCAGTGGTCAGTGGTCAGGATTCAGGGGTCAGGATTCAGGGGTCAGGGGTCAGTTGTCAGTTTTGCCGCCAACCATACGCGAGGCTAAGTAGCATCTCTGCTGTGGGGCCGCTCGCTTATGCGCGCGGCACCGCCATGGCGCCGCCATAGCCATCGACAACACAGCTATCAATGGCTACTATTGTCTGCATGGAGAAATTGAAAACTGTCAGTATCGGGGAGCTGAAGAAAAATCTGAGCGCCTGTCTCCAGGAAGTTGGCTTGGGCACAAGAATTCTGGTTTCCATCGGAACAAGATTGTGGCCGAAATCCACGAACCGATGAGTGGCAATCTGCGGGAAGAAACCAATCCCGTGCTGGCCAAGTGGGTCAGCTCGGGCGCGGTTTTGCTCCCCACAGCCAGGAAAACCATCGTCGGATTATCGCCCGTCAAAATGAAACAGGCCTCGCCTGAGATTCTCAAACAAATTCGAGGAGATTCCCGCGAGTGACTGCCATTAACATCCACGGGCCGCACCCTTCCGGGCGCGGCACCGCCATGGCTGCCTGTAGGCCAACCCGTTAAACGGTCCCAGCATGATGGCTGGCGACTGGCGACAGGCTGGCGACTCGCGACTGTTTCAAAACATCTTGCGCAAGTTGCGAATCAAGGCGGCCGGATGGAGTGAATCGCGAAAACGCTTGATCCGCAAAAGTCGCGCGAGGCCGCCCAGGCGCTGGCCGAGCGACGGCGCGTAGAGGGCGGGCAGCGCATTGTGGACAAACTCCAGGTAGGACTTGTCGTAGGGATGCCACCAAGCCGGCCCGGCGTCACCGGCCGGATCCAAGCTGACGTACTTCCACTGGATCATCTCGTAGAGTCCCTCGGGTCCGTGCGTGCGCCCGTACCCGCTTTGTTTCTGGCCACCCCAGCAGGCCGTCGACTCTCCAAAGCTGAAGACCACATCGTTGATCGTGACAGTCCCCACCTCCAAGGCGGCGGCCAGCGTGTCGGCCTTACTTCGTGACGAAGTCCAGACGCTGGCGCAGAGCCCAAACGGACTGGCATTGCACCGGGCAAGCGCTTCTTCAGCGCTGCCTACAACCGCGAAAGGAAGTACAGGTCCGAACGTTTCCGCCTCCAGGATTTTCATTCCTTCGCGTACTCCGCTCAGCACTGTGGGTTCGTAATACCAACCCTTGCGCTCCGGTGCGCGGCCGCCGGTGTGAACCACGGCGCCACCCCGGCCGGCGTCATCGATTTGATCGATGACACGGCGGCGTTCCGTTTCCCGTGTCAAGGGCCCCATCTCGGTCTGGTCCACAAACGGATCGCCCACCTTCAACTGCGCGGCCAGTTCCGTGCAACGTTCGATCAATGGGCCCGCTATCTCTTTTTCGACATACACGCGCTCGATCGATGCGCAGGTCTGTCCGGCGTTGAGGAATGCCGCCCAGCAGAGCCCGCGCGCCGTGCGTTCCAAATCGGCGTCGCGCAGCACGATGGCCGCGTCTTTGCCGCCCAGTTCGAGCAGGACCGGTGTCGTGTTGCGCGACGCCACCTCCTGGATTCGTCGTCCCGTAGCGGTGCTCCCGGTAAACACGACCTTCCGGATGTCGGCATGCCCCACCAGATGCTCGGCTCCTTCGGTTGAAACCGGAAGAACGTGGACGACAGGCTCGGGAATTCCGGCGTCGAGCAAGAGCCGGCCGAGAGCCAACGCCGACAGCGGAGTGTCCGGCGACGGTTTGATCACGACGCTGTTGCCGGCCGCCAGCGCCGTCATGGCCTGAATAAACGGGATCGCGAACGGATAATTCCACGGGGAGATGATCAAAACGGCGCCGTAAGGCTCGGCACGCAGATGGGCCTTCTTATGAAGAAACAACGGCTGGCGCGCAGCACGGCCGCGCGGGCGCAGCAAGCGCTCGGCCTGCGTGGCCAGGAAGCGCGCGTGGTCGGCCGACGGAATGATCTCGACGGCCAACGCCTCGTGGACGGGCTTTCCCTGCTCGAGCGCGACGATCCGCGCGAGGCCTTCGGCGCGATCGACCAGCAGATACAGTACCCGTTCGAGGATGTCCCGTTTTTTGGTCCAGGCCAGGCCGTGCCAGTATCTCCAGCGGGAGGACGCCAGCGCTACCGCCTCGTCGACATCGGCTGTGGTCGCCAGCGATACTTCGGCGATCTTCTCGGCATCGGACGGTGAAAAAACGTCGATGCGTTGTTGACCGGGGCGCGACCGGCCTCCCACGATCGGATGCTCGGCAGTCATCCTGGGAAACGTGCGGTGGGTTTCAGGCGAGGGCATCGCGTCGCAGATCCGAATGGGTGAGGGCAAAGTCTACCATGAGGGGCAGATACCGCCGCAGGTCAGGGCACAGCGGCGCAGCGGCGCCGAGGTCCTCGACCAGATGCCGCGCCGTGTAGTCAACCGGGTGGTTCATGTAATCGACCGACTCAGGCGGGACGCGCAGCCTTGGATCGAGCGTGGTCATCCGGAAAAACAACTTCAAGAGGGCCGGAGCAACCGGTGCGGCAATCCGCTTTCTTCCCAGGCAGCGGCAGAACTCGTCGAAGATCTCGCGGCTGGTCAGCGGGTGGGGATCGATGACGTGGTAGACACGCAATCCGGGTGGCGCCGGGACGGCGCGCAGCGCCAGCAGCGCCAGCAGCAGATGATCGATTGGAATCAGATTGGCCCGGACGCTCGCGCTTCCGATCCTGGGAACGGGAAGCCAGGAAGGCAGGCGATCCAGCGCCGCGATGACGAAGTAGGGGCCATCCAGCTTTTCGGTAAATCCAGTTGTCGAGTCTCCCACGACAATGGCGGGCCGATAGATCCGCACGGGCGCCGACGCCGAGTCGCGAACGATCTTTTCGGAAAGAAACTTGGTCCGTTCGTAGTGGTTTTTGAAGCCCTGGCCGCGATCGAAATCGTCTTCGCCGTACGTTCCGCAGAAATCTCCGGACACATAGGCTGTGCTGACGTGGTGAAACAGCCGCAGCGCGGGCAGCCGCGCGGCAAACTCGACGACGTGGCGCGTACCGTCGACATTGATTTTATCGGCAAGCCCGGAGTGCACCGACAAATCGTAGACGGCGGCAAGGTGGTACACTTCGCGGATCGGGTCGAGCCAACCAGCCGATTTGTCCAATCCGAGGTCTGCAAACTGGAGGTCGCCTTCGACCAATCGAAACCTGCGGCGGAGGTCGTCAGGCCAGCGTTGAATGATCGCATCAGCCAGTGCGGAGAATTTCGGCTGGACCAGCGCCACCACCGAAGAATCGTCGCTTTCCTCCAGCAGCGCGCGTGCCAGGCGTGAACCGATGAATCCCGGGAAGCCCGTCAGAAAACAAAAGGCCGGGGGTTTCTGGGTGCCGGTCCGAGGCACCGCCTCCACGTCGGACCTGGGGCTGTCGACAACGGAATCAACCTTCATGTCCTTAATCGTGGCACAGACCTTAGCCTGTGGTGGTTATGGAGTAAACAGTCCGAGCCGCGCGCGTAACCGGTGGCGCAATGTTCATCTGTATTCACCACAGAGACCCAGCGCGGCAACCGTATGCCGTATGCCGTATGCCGTATGCCGCAGGCCGGTGCCGAGAATTTCGATTTATGCATCTAATCCCTCTGTGTTCCTCTATGTCCTATGTAGTACTAATGAGTGAAACCTTCGCATTTCGCGACGATTCTCGATGACGCCTTCAAACTGCCGGCCCGCTCCCTCCCGGTCGCGGCTCTGTTGGTGCTCCGTCGCCGGCCTGCGGCATACGGCATACGGTTATGGCTTGCCGCGCTGTGTCTCTGTGGTGAATAAAAAACTAGAATTCTGGAAGCGTGCGCTCTCAGAGGAACTGGCGGCTTCAGGGCCGCGTAAGCGACAGTGCCCAGTCTCCGCGACGCGGAGTATCCAGCTTGACCCAGCCGCCTGCGGCGACCGAAAATCCCTGCATCGCTTCAGCCGACCGGATGTCATACCACCGGCCAATCAGCGTGCCTTTAATTGACGAGGTATCGACTTCGACCGAAGAACTGTCGGGCAGATACAACGCCAGCGCCTTGCCTGGTTCCAGTAGGGCGTGCCCGCCCCGAATCACTTCGGGCGCCGGCCTCATCTGCCAAAACGGAACGCTGGCGGCAAACTTGCGAAGCGCCTCGATTGCATCCAGCATCTTGGCGTCGATGACACCGCCTTCGGCTTCTCCCTTGCCCGAATAGAACAGCCGATAGCCCGCCAGATTTCCTCCCGCCATGAAGATCTTCCAGATCTCGCTGCGGAAGGCCTCGGCCGAATTTCCCTGCGGCGTTGCGTCGGTTGTCGCCATCCGAAGCACTAGCGGCTTGGTCGTGCGCGTGGACAATGCGCTGATGGTCTCAAAGAGATCGATGCCGGCAAGTCCGGTCAACTCCAGGCCGTCGACTTCGGGCTTGGATGCCGCCTGCGCCGGCGCTGCGGAACGAGCCAGAATATCGACGACGACACAGCGCGGCAGCGGGCGTTTCTTCTTTTCCTTGAGTGCCTGCCCTTCCCTCTCCTTGCGCGCGACCAGATCAATCCAGTTTGTCACCCAGCCGTCGCCAGCTGCGGCGCCGCCGCTTCCAAAGAGATAAATGACATTTGGAAAATCCTGAGTCTCCTGGATCGTTTTTTCCACCAGGGCCGTCTGCCAGCGCAACAATTCCGCGTTGTCTGGATCAAAAAAACTTCCACGCGCTCCGGCTGTCCCGATGTCGCCGCGCTCCTTGTTGAGAACCAGTCCCTGGGTGTTATTGGCGGGGTGAAACGGATGAGCCTCCCAGGCAGGCTTTCCCGGACCGACCCCGCTGTCGTCAAGAATTGCCAGCATCACGACAATCCCGTGGTTATCGGCGTCGACGACGTAGCTCTTCAAACGCGTCCAGAATGCATCGTTGAAAGTGGACAGATCAAATCGTCCGTCCGACTGGCGCGCAAACGCCTGGTGGTCCGGATTGGCCGTTCCCAGCACGGTCACGCGGTTGGCATTGATGCCGGCGCGAGCGACGGTGGCATGCAGTTGTTTGTAGCTGATGGCCGGGTTCCACAGCACGGAATGCGGACCGCCTCCCAGCAGCAAAACCGGCCGGCGTTTGTAGCGAAAATAGCGCCCGGTTTCCAGTGGCTGAACCGCATCGCGCGGATCCTTTCTCCGCTTCTCTTCCTCGTCATCCTGCGCCCGGCCGGCCGCCGGCGGCAGGACAGCGGCAAGCACCAGCAGCGCCCAAATCCAAGCCGCCTTGCTCCGCGAAGGCGTACTCATCGCGAGTGACCCTGCTGCGGGACTGGTTGGGCGCTCAAGCGCTGTCGCTCGGCTCGCGTCCAGTCACAAAGAAGTTTGACTTCCGCATCCGAAAGACTGGTCCCGCGGTGGGCCAATGTATAGGATCGCAACGGCATTTTGCCGGCTTCGATTTCTTCGCAGATTTCTTCGAGGATCTGATCGGCCTTGCGCGCGTCGTTACGGGCCCAGTCGGACATGTTCCACTGCTCGCGACCTTCTTCTACATCGCTGGCAACGATCCAGGAGGTCGGCGCGACATGGCTGTACCACGGCCAGCGGGTCAGGTAACTGTGACAGTCCTTGCAGGAGCGCTGCAGGATCGATTGCACTTCGGGTGGAACCTGTGCGCGCGCTTCCAACGTTCGCGTCGGATCGACGGGAGGATTTGTCTTCTCAGGCCGCACGAACTGACCGACCAGCAGGCCGACAACCAGCACCAAAGTCGACCACTTGAGGATCCGTTTCATATTTCGTGCGCTCCTGGAGGTGACTATAACAGAGTAAGCAGTGGTCAGTGGTCAGTGGGCAGTTGGCCGGGCCGTGACCGTAAGGGAGCGGGCAAAATCGGCTGAGATTGCCCGCTCGCTTACGCTCGCGGCCCTGACCCCTGAACCCTGACCCCTGTACTGCTACAATATCCCTCCTTATGCTGCGGGCTATCATTATGGATTTCAACGGCGTGCTGATCAACGACGAACCGCTTCACGCGCGGTTGATGCAGGAGACGGCTGCCGAACTGGGCATCGAACTAACCCTGCAGGACTACTACACTCGCTACTTGCCCCTGGATGACTGGCACTGTTTGAGTGCCGTGCTGATTGACAATAACCGGACCCTGGAGCCCCGCGAGATGGAACGAATTCTGGAGATCAAATCCTCGCGATATGAACGCGAGGTCCAGACAAGCTGTGAATTGTTCCCCGGCAGCGTCGACTTCGTGCGCGCGGCAGCAGCACGCTATCCGCTGGCGATCGCCTCAGGCGCCCGCGGCAAAGAGATCCGGGCGACTCTCGAGCGTGCTGGCATCACACGGTTGATCGGTGGAATTATCAGCGCCGACGACGTCGTCGAGAGCAAGCCAAATCCGGAGGCTTTCCTGAAGGCTTATGGTCTGCTCAAAAACCGTGTGGCCGATCTTCAGCCGGCCGACTGCCTGGTAATTGAAGACTCCATCCAGGGCATCGGCGGCGCGCACGGCGCCGGAATGAAGGTGGTCGCCCTGGCGCACTCGTATTCAGCCGAAGAATTGCGCGCCGCCGATTTCGTAGCCGAAGGCTGGAGCGGGGTCAATCTAGAACGACTGGCGGCTCTGTTCGATTAGTGGGCAGGCGGCAGTACCTAATCGGACGGTACCGTCTTTCAATTGCGGAATTTTTCACTCGCTTTCACCACAGAGACGCAGCGCGGCAAGGCCGCAACCGTATGCCGTATGCCGTATGCCGCAGGCCGGCGACGGAGCACCAACAGAGCCGCGACCGTGAGGGAGCGGGCCGGCAGATTGAAGGCGTAATCGAGAATCGTCGCGA
>JBPCNK010000016.1:0-5273 GCA_051001345.1 Acidobacteriota bacterium
TCGGGTACCAGCCGACGGTGAAAAAGGTCGTCAATGACCGTCGTGCGTCCCTAGACTATGAGGGTGACGTCCTGCCGACGATGACAAAGCTGGTCGACGAGGAGTTCCGCCGGGGCTCGTCGATCGCCGTTGAGCCGCTGAAGACCGATGCCGTAGACATTCCCGACCGTCCGCGCCTGACCGCCGTTGTCGTCGGGCCATCGCTGGAGTGGACTGGGGATCCCGGTTTGCGGACCAAAGTGGCCGAGTGGACGGCTGGAGCCCCGGCGAAGCGACGTTTGTATCCGGCTTCTCTGGTCTGGTGCTTCAAGAAGCCGGGCCGAGACCTTCGAGACAAGGTCGAGCTGATGCTTGCCTGGCGTCGGGTAGAGCTGGAGGTCGCCGCTGGCAATCTAGGTCCAGAGTTCGATCGCGGGGATCGAGCCGAGTTGCGCGCATCGGTCAAAGAAGCTGAAGATGCGGCCCGCGACGAAGTGTGGGCCGGATACCGGTACGCGGCACTGGCTGACACGAAAGAGGCCGACGGAGTGCGGGTCATCGACCTAGGCGCCGGACACTCGTCCAGCGGCGAGAGCCTCACCGGACGCGTCTTAGCAGCGCTCAAGTCGGAAGCCCTGCTTAGCGACACGGTCGCGCCTGGCTACATCGAGCGCAATTGGCCGCCGCCGTTCGTGGAAACTGGTGCATGGCCGCTCGGTGGCCTGCGACGTGCGTTCCTCGATGGCTCGCTGACACGTCTGGTCGACGCCGATGCTGTACTGCGCGCGAAAGTACCGGATTTCATACTCCGCGGCGAGTTCGGACTAGGATCCCGAGGGCCTGGAACGTCCGATTTCCAACGCGTCTGGTTCAAAGAACCAGTGGCTGCCGAGGAACTCGCCTTTGACGACAGCGTGTTCCTCTTGGGCAAAGCAGTGGCTGAGCGCCTCACGCGGGCAATTCCGCCCAGCCCCGACGATACCCCCGCCCTTCCCCCGCCAGTCCCCGCGCCCGCCCGCGAGCACACCACCCCCGCAGCTCCGCGGATTATCCGCGTCGCTGGTCGCGTCCCGCCGGAGATCTGGAATCGGCTGGGTACCCGACTTCTGCCCAAGATCCGCGGCGGATCTGACGTACAGATCCGCGTAGAGCTAGCGGCAACATTCCCCGGCGAAGCTGCCGCTGACGCTCTTCGCGACCTGAACCAGGCACTGGAGGACCTCGGGATCGGCCGAGACGTTCGCGTCACGGATGGAGAGTGAGAACTCGCCGTCATGGCATCGCCGACCGACGTTCGCACGGTCCGCGACCATGACCGATCGACTTGCGAAGAGACGCTACGGCCATCCCGTGATCGTCGGCGGTACCGACCCCGTCGTGCACCTTCGTACCCAGCAGATCCCGCTCGAGGTGCCGACCGCGGTGATTCCTGAGTTCGATGAGCGCTGGCTCCAGGACCTTGTTTTTCGCCACCCAGAAATTCTTTCAGTCGGAGAGGTCGAGCCGGCGTTCGACGATCCTGTTCCCTTGGCGCGGGAGCTTCCCGTCAATGGCGGCTTTGTTGACGCGGTACTGCTGAACTCCCGCGGATACCTGACGATCGTAGAGGTCAAACTATTCCGCAACCAGGAAGCCCGGAGCGAGGTCGTCGGACAGACCATCGAGTACCTCGCCGAGATTGCGAGTTGGGATGTAGCCAAGCTCGCGAAGCAACTTGCGCGCGCCTCGGTCCGCAATTTCGCTGGAAGCACGACCAGCGATCTATACACGCACGTGGACCGCGAATCGAAATCACGTGGCGCGCCGCCCATCGACGCAGAGAGTGACTGGCTGGACGCAGTGCAACAGAACCTCAAGGCCGGACGGGTTCTGCTGCTTATCGCCGGAGACGGTATCCGTGCGAGTGTCCAGTCGATGGCTGAGGTGTTCCAGGGATGGCCTCAGTTCCACTTCACGCTCGCTCTACTTGAGCTGCGGGTTTACCGAATGCCCGGGGAGCGTCGGCTCGTGATTCCGCAAGTGATCGCGAAGACCGTTGAGGTGGAGCGCGCCGTCGTGACGCTCTCACGAGAGGCGCGTGATGAGGTGGCAGTAGTCGCACCACGATCAGCGACGCCGATTACGGGTCGGAGACCGCGGCTTCCGAGCGCGAAGGACTTCGTGGCGCTAATACGCGCGAACGCTGGGGAACCGGCGGCCTCGGCAACAGCTCGTCTCATCGACTGGGTGGACCGCGAGCCAGGACTCGAAGGCGATCCTGGAGCCTCTTCGTACAACGTACGGCTCGTCCATCCAAAGAAGGACCTAAGCCTGTTCTACGTGAACGATCGCGGCGAAATCGTCTTCGGCCTATGGCTCAAGGCACAACAGCTGAACCGGCTTGACCTCAGTCCCAGCTTCGCCGATAGCTTCTATGACGCCATCGCGGCGGGATACGGATTGTCACGGGCGGCTGACGGATCGCCGCTTGGGTTGTCAGTCCTTCGCTATGACGCATCGCCCGAGCAGCTGCGTCGCGCGATAAGGGTATTCGCAGACCAGGTCGCGGAGGCAGCTCCAGCCTGACAGCGCAGCCGCGGTGCATGTACGCGTCAACCGCGGTCGACGTCGCCGATCAGCGCCTGTTGGGCACCGGGCGTCGCAGATCCGTGTCATCGAGCATCCGGATCAGACCACCTCTTTCGAAGACGAATTCGATACGGGCGGCCGCACGACCGGCTGCTATTAGGGAGCAGCGCGTGGGCGCCGACCTGCGTTCCGTAGTCCCCGAATCGCCGGTCAGGTCCCGCTTCAGAGACGTCGTCTGTGGCGTTTAGGCGACGACAACGAATGCGTGGTCTTCCTCGTAGAGCAGGTCGATGAAACCATCTCAGGTCGCATCGTCCAGCGCGGCGTTCAAAAGGCCACTCACGCCAATACCGCCGCGACGATGCGGTCTTCGGACCGGCTCACTCTCGCACGCCACCTGGACCAGACGCACGACCTCGCATGCAGGATCGCCAATCCCTTCCGCTTGCGCCTGGGCGAGACAGAGCACGTCGAGATCCACCATCTTGCGTAGGATCGATCACCTGGAGCACGGCGTGCACCACGCGGCAGGGAAGGAGTTCATCCAAGCCGGCGGAGGGCGATGCTGATGGTGCCGTCTATCTGAACGAACCCATCGCTGCGCTCTCAATCACGGACCGGTCGCTGGTTGGCCCGAAACCCTACGACCGCGCTATCCTTCGCGCGCTAGCGGAGAGGGAGGACGTGGGATGGCCGAGGCTCGGGTATCTGATCTGATTCGCGACATCCAGCTCGGCGAATTCACGCTTCCCGAGTTCCAACGGGGATATGTGTGGAATCGACAACAGGTGCGCGGTTACCTGAACAGCCTATATCGAAATTACCCGACAGGAAGCTTTCTGATCTGGAAGACGCCCCACCCGCCAAAATTGAGGGGCGACATCGAGGTCGAGGAGCATCGTTTCTATCAGCTGGTCCTCGATGGGCAACAACGTCTCACCAGTTTGTACGCGCTGATCGTAGGATCGCCGCCACCCTTCTACGAAGGCGAAACGCTCTTTTTCAGCCTTCACTTCAACGTCGTCAGCGAAGAGTTCAAGTATTACAAGGCATCGGAGATGAAAGACCGTCCCGAGTGGATCCCCGTAACGAACTTCTTCAAACAGGGGCTCGCTGCGTTCCTCCAAGGCGTTGCCGCGCTCGAGCCGACGACTCGGGACTTCTACTACGCCAACATGCCGAAACTCACGGCGCTCGACCGCATCAAGGACTACCTGTATCACCTCCAGACCCTTAACGAGACCCGTATGGACCGAGTCGTTGAGATCTTCAACCTCGTCAATTCGAGCGGGACCGAACTCAGCAAGTCCGACCTCGCCCTTGCCCATATCTGTTCTCTTTGGCCCGAGGCTCGGGAAGAATTCCGCGGCGCGCAGCGGCGCTTTGCGGAGCTCAAGTTCGCTTTCGGGCTGGACTTCTTTACACGATGCACCACGATCGTGGCAACCGGCTCGGCACTTTATGAACCGCTCTACAAGACCAGCATCGAACGAGTGCAGACGGCTTGGCCAAAGGTGACCAAAGCTCTTGAGTACGTACTCAACGTTCTGCGTGGTGACGCATACATTGATGATGCGGATACCTTTCCCTCGCAAACGGTCTTGTTACCACTCGTTGCATTTCTGGCCATGACCGGACGCGCTCACTTTGACTCGGACGCGCAGAAAAAGAGCTTCCTGCACTGGATGTACGCCGCGATGATGTGGGGGCGGTACAGCGGCAGCAGCGAAACCAAGCTCCAGTCGGATGTTGAGGCCCTCAAGGAGGAAGATCCTCCGGTGCGACTGCGAGAGAATTTGATCGCAGACCGCGGTCGTATAAAGGTCGAGGCGAAGGACCTCGAGGGCGCAGGCGCGCAGAGCCCGTTCTTTCCAATGGCCTACGTTGTCGCTCGCAGCCGCGGTGCCGGTGACTGGGGCGCCGGGACAGCGCTCGATCAGGAAGCGATTGGTCAATCGTTTGGACTTGAAGTCCATCACGTGTTTCCGCAGTCTCTGCTCTACAAGTCGAAGTTCGACAGTTCTGATCGCTCCGACAAGCGGACCGTCAACGAGATTGCGAATCTCGTATTCCTAACGAAACAAGCGAACCTTGGAATCTCCAATAAGAAGCCGGCCAATTACCTGCCGAAGGTTCTAGAGAAGTATCCCGATGCCCTGAAGCAGCAGTGTGTACCTCACGGTTCGGGGCTTTGGGAGCTCGAAAGCTTCGAGGCGTTTCTGAGCGAACGCCGGCGCTTGATGGCGGATGCAATCAATGCATTCATGGACGCGCTACTCCAACCTGCGAGCCGCGAGGGCTTCACCATCGGCGACTTCATCGCAAAAGGGGAAGGGCCAACCCTGGAATTCAAGGCATCGTTGCGCTGGGATTACAAGCGACTAGTCGTAAACAAGGAGCTTGAAAAGGTGGTCGTAGCGACGCTCGCAGGATTCATGAACCATCGTGGAGGCACCGTCGTTCTTGGCGCAACTGATGATGGCGCCATTGTCGGCGTAGAAGCGGACTTCGCGACTCTTCCAAAGAAGCCCACTCGAGACGGACTCAGTAATCATCTATCCAATGTGCTCACCGAGTACTTAGGCGAGACGAACGCCGCCCTTGTCGAGACGATCTTTGCGGCACTCGATGAAAAGACCGTGATGATTCCGTCAGCTCCTGCGAGCACGATCCCTGTGTTTGTCCACGACGGGAACGAAGCTGAGTTTCACGTCAGGGTGCAAGCC
>JBPCNK010000017.1:0-4399 GCA_051001345.1 Acidobacteriota bacterium
CACCCCCCCCCCCCCCAACCCGAACTCCACTCCCCCCCCCCCCCTCCCCAACCCCCAATTTTCGAAGGCGCCTCCTGCGTAATTGACAATTCCCAATCCCCAAGCCTCTCCAAGTGATACAATAACGACAACGCGTTGCCCGGATTCATTTTTCGACTTGGAGGCTATGACCGACCCGACTCCTTTCGCCGAAAACCACCCCGTTCGCAAAACGTTTCGCACGCTGGCCGAGCGTGGCCTGCGGCAATCCAACACACCGGATCCCGATCTGTCCAGTTACCTCTCCGATCTTCTGGTCGATTTCATCTCGAGCGACAGCCTCTACCGCTTGCGCAGCAAAGAGGGCAATCGGCTCGAGTATGTCTTCGAATTGCTGGAAGCGGCTCAGTTGGCTGATCGGTCCGACAAACGGCGGGTCCATAAGCAGATTGGTGACTACGTCCTGTTCATCATGGGACTCTTCCCGGAAAGCCTCGATCGGCCGCGACGGTGCGCCGAAGCGCGCTACTTTGCCGAGGCCGGACGAGGGTCCTACCGCGTGGTTTCCCAGATTGGCTGGCACGAGCCCGGGACGGTCGTCTACCGTAAGTTGGTCGACAAGTTCGACCACTGTGTGCTGTCGCTGAACTGGGTCCGGGAGTACACGACCGATCCGTTCTACCAGTACATGTTCCGACAGTTCGATATTTACTGAAAGGGACAAATGTCCGAGCCGCTCGCTTACGCGCGCGGCTCGGAAAAAATCTTCACGGAATCGGCCGGCCCATCGATTGGGCGGGGGGAGTAATTCCCAACAGTGAGGCAACCGTCGGCGCAATGTCGATGTGTCGAATGTGATCGATTAACTTGCCAGGGCGCGTGGTCGGTCCGATCATGAAAAAGATCGCGTGCATATCGGAGTTCTCCGGAAAGAAAACGTGGGTTCCGTAGGGCGCCCGGTCGCCCACAACGGAGGGCGCTTCAAACGACGCCCCGTAATCGAAATCCTTTTCAAGATCGAAGAAGATAAAGTCGCGGTCGATCGGGCCGACCTCTGTGTGTCCGGCCGTCTGTTTGCGATCGATGACGGATTTGACGATGGGTTTTCCCGTCAGGGGATCTGCGACCTTGTTGAGCAGCTTGACGACGTTTTTGACGACAAAGGGCCAGTCCTCGTCGCTGACAACCCCGTTTTTGAAGCGTAAGCTGTTGACGACCAGATACCCGCTGTTCAAGGGGGGATAAAAGACCCGTGTCCGGCGCAGGTCGAGCTCTCCTTCGGCGGTGACTTCCAGATAACCGGCATCCTTGAGCAGCTTATTGGGATAAAAATAGCGTGTCACACCACGCATGCCGTGATCGCTTGTGAGAATCAGCGTGTCGCCCGGCTCCAGATTCTTGCGCACAGTTCCGAGCAGATCGTCGAGCGTCTTGAGAACGGCCGTGACATGAGGGCGCAGTTTTCGAGCCATCTCGGGACGATAGGCGCGGCTGGACGGATCCATCCAGGCCGTCCACAAGTGAAGCGCTTCGTCCGGATAGGGCGAATACGTGATCAACAATCGCCAGGAGCGGTTTTTCATGTACCACTCGGTCATTCGCGCGATCTGGTGGTTGACCAACGTGACGGTCTCCAGATAGCGTTGTTCCGCTTCGCCGCTTCCGCCCTGGGTCACAGGCTTTCCCAACTCGCCGCGGCGGTAAAATGTGTCGGCGCCCTGACCAATGAATCCTCCGGAATAATCGCGCGATGCCAGGGCGATACCCTGGGGATGTCCCAAGTCATAGGTGATCGGCGTGTGGTAAAGCAGGAAGGAAGATCCGTCCGGCTTGAGCGTGAAGAGCCGGAAGTAGGTTGTCGCCATGCCACGCTCGGTCTTGACTAGAATGCGAGCGAAGCGATCCGCGATGGCGGCCGGTTGGGAACCCGGCTTCAAAATCGCAAGGTGCGGCTGATCTTTGGATTCATAAAGCGCCGCGCTGTCCAAACCGCGTGTGGCATCGCTCGGATCGTCGAAGAATAAGACCCAAAAGGGTCTTGACCGCATTCGGAACCCGACTTCGAAGTACGGGCCGACGTGTTTCGGCAAATGTTTCCAGCCGGAACCGGCCAGCAGACCGGCCTCAGACTGCACGATGGCGTCGCCTTCGAGCAATCCGCTGTAGCCCTCGTGCACGGTGAGATTGCGGAGTACTACCGGGTCCTGGGACTGAATCGGAAAGTCGTGAGTCGCTTCGACTACGACGACTGGCACGTTCTGGCGCGCGGCTGTGATCCAAATGGGTTCGGCCTCCAGCGCTTCGGCGGCAAAACCGGACTGGCTGTCAAGAATCGTGTTCTGGCTGAACGGCTTCTTCAGGATCCGATTTCCCAGGATGCCGTTGACGCCACCGTAGGCGCCCGTCCAGATAGAGGCATGCGCCGGCGCTGTCTTGGAAGGCAAACTTGGTTCGCTGTAGCGAGCCTGCGTGCCCTCGCGCTGCAGCCATCGCAAATTGGGCAGATCCTCTTTCAGCCAGGACTGCAGCATCCATTGTGGCGCGCCGTCCCAGGACATCAACACGACACGCCCCGGACGCCGGCGCGACGACTGCGCCGCCACCCAGTAACCGCTGGCCGCAAGCGCCAGCACCAGCAGCCATAGCAGTGCCGCCGGCACCCTGCCTGCGGAATGATTTCTTTTGGCCATTATCTGCGTTTGTCCTTGAGCCGCACTTCGCGGCGCTTTTGAGCCTCCCGGCACTTGCGCTTTTCGCTAGCCGTCACCGGACTGAGCCGTGCAACCGGGACGGGGTGACCGGAGTTGTCCAACGCCACAAACGTGAAGTAGGCCGTGCTGGTATGCAACCGCTCTCCGCTGAGGATATCTTCGGAGAACACATTGACTTCAACTTCCATCGATGTCCGAAAAGCACATGTGACGACAGCTTCCAGCAAAACCAGTTGTCCTACCTTGATGGGATGAAGGAACTCCAGTTTGTCGACCGAGGCGGTTACGACCATGCGCCGGCTGTGGCGGTGGGCAGCAATGGCGGCGGCGATGTCCATGAGGTGCATGACCTTGCCGCCCAGCAGGTTGCCGGTCGGGTTGGCGTCGTTGGGAAGGACGACCTCGACCATGTGAACTTTGGAATTGGCTGGAGTCTTTCCGGCTGCGGCCTTTTTTCGTTGCGCCATGCTGCCTTAGTCTGTTGTTCGCCGGGCGGAATTGTCAATGCGGGAAATTGTATCGGTCAGCCGGGCGGATTTGACCGTTAGCGCCACATCGAATATCTCAGTTTTGCCCCGAAGTGCATGATTTTACGTTGCGCGCGAATTGGACCACCGATTGCATTCAACGACGGCGTTAAGGAACGACGGCGTTAAGGAGAGAGAGAATGCCGATTGGCTTGCTGATCTGCTTGGGGCTGTTGGGACTCTACGGAGTAATGGCCGCGCTAATGGTTGTTCGCATTGCCCACAACTTTTTCGGAAGCCGGCGCAAAGGACGAAGTACGAGTTACGAATTGCGGATTACGAAAAGCCCAGGCGTCAGGCTAGGGCGCCTAATTCGCAGTTGAGACAGAAAGCAGGAGGGGGCGCAGCGCTCCTGCCCTGTGCGCTTTTTGATTACCACCGAACACAATTCTTCATCCACCGCGCGATTCCCTCCAGCGCCGCTTGATCGGTCCCATCGAAAGCGCCCTTCTGTGTACTGTCGACGTCCAGAACGGCACGCAGACTGTCTGATTGATCGAAGACCGGCACGACGATCTCGGATCGAGACTGGCTGTCACAGGCGATGTGGCCGGGAAACTGCTCGACATTTTCGACTACGATCGTCTGCCTCCGGCTAGCGCAGGCGCCGCAAACTCCGCGGTCGGGCATAATCTCAATGCATCCGGGCGTGCCCTGGTAAGGTCCGATAAGCAATCGGCCTTCGAGCATTCGATAAAATCCCACCCAGTAAAAATGAGGGCACCGCACCTTCAGAACCGCCGAAACTGTCGCCATGACAACGATCGGATCGACGAAGTTGTCTAGAATCGACTCGATGTCTTGTTGCGCCAGCCGGTAGGCCGATTCCTTGTCTGGGTTATTCATGGCGAACTCGTTCCAATAGTTTTGTGAGCGATAGAGTGCTTGCCGCTTAAGAGCATGATCAGTTAGGGCGGATTAATCGGATTAACACGGATGAGGCTCGCGGCCCTGATGCTAGCCTAGCCCTTAACCCCTGGCCCAAATTATTCACAAGTTATTTCACCACAGAGACGCAGCGGGGCAAGGCCGCAACCAAAAAGTCGGCAGCGGGCAGTCGGCAGTGGGCAGCGTAATGCAGACGACGCAGCGCCTATTGCAAGGAAAAAGCAAAAGCAGTCACGAATTACACGAATGAACCCGAATGACCCGAACGCTCGCAGGTCGATCGTACCCGGTTGG
>JBPCNK010000018.1:0-3099 GCA_051001345.1 Acidobacteriota bacterium
GTGGCGTCCACGGACGAGGCTGAGGCTGTCGCTGAGATGAAACGTGTTGTTGCGCTGCGAGATCGGCAAAAGAATTTCGTCGCCGGCCATGACAAAACCGGGAATGTCAAAACGCGGTAAACCAAAATTAACCGGATCGCGGTCGATGCCGGCAATGCCAAGCTTCCCGACGGCATCGTTTGTGAATGCGTTTTCTGGAACATCAAAAAGACGCAGCCGATTAAAACCAAAACGCCAGTTATTGTGGCTGGATGAAGAAAAGACGTGATCGTGGGCCAGCACCAGGTTCTGGGCGCGCAGATCGATGAGTGTGCCGGTTCGTGGGAAAAATCCAGGCAGAACGTCGCGGTCGTCGTTAAGCGTGTACCGGGCGAAAACAGAATCTTTGGCGCTGCCTGCATGGTCGATCCGCAGCGCAAGGCCGTCCCGGCGTTTGGCCTGCGGGCGGCTGTCGGCGTAATTGTCAAGATCGCCCGGCCGGTTTGGCAATGGCTGGAACTGGTCCAACAGCAATCGAGCGATTGGGTCGATACGGCCTTGCGGAATCTGATTGCTCGGGAACGGGAGACGTCTTCCTGTCGAGGCGTCGAAGGAAGCGGGGTCAAAAATCGGGCGGCGAGCTGAAAAATCGCCTGACCGCAGAGCCGCCGTTGGAACGGTCACAAGACTGGTATGGGCCAACCGGGAGCGCAGCCCCTCGTAGCCGCCGAAAAAAAAGACGGGTCCGGCGCCGAGGTCGGGCAATGGCATCGGTCCGCTCAAATTGCCTCCAAATTGGCTCTGCTTGAAAGGAATCTTCTTCTGGTCAGGCGGATCAAAGAAATTGCGAGCGTCCAGCTTCTCATTGCGAAGAAACTCGAACACACTTCCGCGCCACTGGTCGGTTCCCGACCGGGTCACAACATTGATTTGGCCTCCGCCCATTCGGCCAAACTCCGCCGATGAGTTCGATGTCTGCACGCGAAACTCAAGGATGGAGTCAATCGGAGGGCTGGCAACGAAAGCCTGAATGTGTCCATCGCTGTTGCTGGCGCCATCCAGCAAGTGTGCGTTCATGTTGGCGCGCGCGCCGTTGATGGGAAAATTCAACCCAACTTCACCACGACGGGGCTGCAAATCGGTGAACCCGTCTACGATGAGGCCTCCCAGGTGCCGTGGGATGGGTCCGGGGCCAAGTGCAACCAGCCCCATGAAATCGCGCTGATTCAGCGGCATGGTTTCAACGGCCGTGGCTGGCACCACATAGCTCAGAGTCGCCGAGTTGGGGGATGCGGCGGCTGCATCGACTACGCGAACCACCGTTGACAAACCGATCTCCAGTTGGGTGTCGTGGCGCCACTGCCCGCCGACGTGCACGAAGGCCCGGCTTTGGCTGGTCTGGAAGCCAGAAGCTTGAATCGCCACTTCCCAATCACCCGGTAATAGGCCGAGCAAATAGAAGTTTCCGTGCTCGTCGCTGGAGGTGACGCGCTCGGCGCCGCCGAGTCGCCGAGCGGTGACGGTCGCCCCCTGAACGACCGCGCCGGATGGATCGGTAACTCTCCCGACAATGGCGCCGCTGCTCTGAGCCGCCACGAGGACCGTACTGGCAAGCAGGACAAAAACAGGCGTCAGGCTCCAGGCTCCAGGCTTCAGGTGCCAGGCTCCATTCTTCAGGCGCCAGGTTCCAGGTTTCAAGCAATTGACGATTGAAGGACAACCTAGTATTTGCCGTTTAACCACTTCTCACACCTTCAAAAGGAACGCAGCGGACCCGCTCGCAGCGCCGCCAATGGTGCTGCCAACAAGCGCGCGCGGGCCGGTTAGCCAGCGACACAAGCTTATCAGTTCCCCGATGTTCTATTCATCGTCCCTGACCCCTGACCCCTGAAGCCTGACCCCTGAATCCTGTCCTTCAAAAACCGCGCGGTCACGTGTGGGTCCTCCGCTGCAATTAAACGAAAGGCGGGTAGCGCTGCCAATTTTCGCCACACACCCCGATGTTGCTCCATGACCTTGTCGGAATCGAGTACCAGATCGGCCTCCATTCTGGAGTAAGCAGCGTCTGCCATCAGTGTTTCCAGGTGAACAGCATTGACGCCGCCTCGTTCCAGAAAAAAAACAGCGACGGGTTCTGCACAAACAACCGCGCGGCCCGGCAAAAAGTCGTCGAGGCGAACCTCCAGACAGAATTCGTTATTAATCTGAATGCGAGGCTCGAGCGAATTGAGTTCGGGGAAAAAACGTACGGCGTCGGGGAGCAGTTTCAGGTGCCACGGTTTGCCCCACATGCGCATCGGCGCAGGCGCTCGGCGGCCCCTGCCGCTTTGCTCGATGTAGACGACGTCATCACTCAAAACATCCAGACCCTGTTTGCCGCAGGCATACGCTAGCGTGCTCTTGCCCGCGCATCTCGGTCCAGCCAGGATGATGGCTTTCTCTTCCGATGCCACAGCCGAAGCATGCAGATACGTATGCTGGCTGTAGGTTGCCATCACAAAGTACAGACACTCCAGGACCATGCTGCGAAAGAAGGCCGTATCGCCGGCCAGGGCCGCAGAGACAAATCCCATGGCCGTCCGCCGGCCAAGATCGGCCTGAGCAAAGCTTTCTCTTCCGACCTGGATGTGGAAGATCTCTCCGTGCCCCCGAAATACAGGGCTCGGCCAGGGCGGCTTTTCGCAAAACTCTGGATCGACCAGCAGCCGTATTCGATAATCCGGCGTATCGGACACACGCGGATAGCGGTTAAAACTTTCGCGCGCCGCCTCTAGCACTGCAACTCGGTTGCTTTCAACCACCAGCGATCCGCCGAGCGGGTAGAACGTTTCGCGGAACCCTAGCTTTAGACCGCGACGCAGAGGGTCGTGCACAGTTTGCATTCTAGACTCTCTCCAAAGTAGAGGGTACCGGTATTCATGATTAGCATTCACCACAGAGACGCAGCGCGGCAAGGCCGCAACCAAAAAGTCGGCAGTCGGCAGCGGGCAGTCGGCAGCGTAATGCAGACGACGCAGCGCCTATTGCAAGGAAAAAGCAAAAGCAGTCACGAATTACACGAATGAACCCGAATGACCCGAACGCTCGCAGGTCGATCGTACCCGGTTGGCAACGGCTCTT
>JBPCNK010000019.1:0-5648 GCA_051001345.1 Acidobacteriota bacterium
GAGTGACACTTGCGGTTGGCGCCGTCCTGCTGGCGCCGCTCTGCGGGCAGATTTTCAGCTGCGGGTGTACGTTGCTACAGGGCGGCCAGCACTGCAACATTCATCACGCGCAGCCACCCCATTGCCCCTGGTGCAGTTCTGTTCCAACCGGCGGCCTCTTTCCACTGGGCGCAGCCCTGGCCGTTACGGCGTTGACGATTTGGGCTGCCCTCAAGTGGATCCGAATCGGCTTCATCATTGGGATTGCGGCGGGAATTTCAGGATTTCTCTTTTGGGCCAGCCTGGCGGGCCTGGCATCGGCGCTAGCGTCCGGATACCCGACTTTCTTTGGATTTCAGCTCTGACAACAGGGGTCAGGGATCAGGGAGGGCAGTGGCACCGGCCGCCCGGCCGGCGACTGGCGACTGGCGACTGTTACCTACCCGATCAGCGACTGCAGCCGCGCGTTTTCGTGCAGGACGATCGTTTCGGTTCGATCCGGGCCAGTCGAGATAATCGAAATATCGGTGCCGATCAATTCGGCCAAACGATCCAGATACGATCGGGCATTGAAAGGCAACTGCCCGAAGTCCCGGATGTCGGATGTGTCCTGCTTCCAACCCGGGTGAGTCTCGTAGATCGGCTTGCACTGCTCGAGAACTTCCAGATCGGTGGGGAAAGAATCCATGCGCTCGCCCCGATAGGCGTACCCGACGCAGATCTTGATCTCGTCGAGCTGATCGAGGACATCCAGTTTGGTGATGACAACCGTGTCCATCGCATTGATCAGGCAGGCAAAGCGCACGACGACAGCATCGAACCATCCACAGCGGCGGGGCCGGCCAGTCGATGCGCCAAACTCGGCGCCCACGCGGCGAATCTCTTCGCCGACTGCGTCCTCCAGTTCGGTAGGAAACGGGCCGGCGCCGACACGCGTCGTGTACGCCTTGGCGATGCCGATGACTCCATCGATTCGTGTCGGTCCCACGCCGGTTCCCGTGCAGGCTCCTCCCACCGTCGAGTTGCTGGCCGTGACAAAAGGATACGTGCCGTGGTCGACATCCAGCATCGTGCCCTGCGCGCCCTCAAACAGAACCGATTTGCCGGCGGCAATCTGCTGATTGAGGTACTCTGCCGTGTCGATGACCAGCGGAAGGACCTTTTTGCCCACTTCCAGGTAACGCCGGTAAATCTCTTCGGCGTCAACGGCCGGGGCCTTGTAGAAATTCACCAGCGCGTCATTTTTGGCGAGAACGTTGCGGCGGATCTTCTCGCGCAGGATATCCGGGTAGCGCAGGTCGCCGGCGCGAACGCCGCGGCGTCCCATCTTGTCCTCATAGGCCGGTCCGATGCCCCGCGACGTCGTGCCGATCTTGTTTTCGGCGCGGGACGTCTCTTCGGCCGATTCGACGGCCATGTGGTACGGCATGATCAGGTGGGCCCGGTTGGAGACAAAAAGGCGTCCTTCGATGGAGACGCCCACAGAACGCAGCGTCTCGATTTCTTCAAACAGCGCGAACGGTTCGATGACCACACCGTTGCCAATGACACAGACCTTGCCCGGGTGGAGAATACCGGCTGGAATCAGGTGCAGAACGTATTTGCGGCCCTCGATGTGGACGGTGTGGCCGGCGTTGTGGCCGCCCTGGTAGCGGGCGACAATATCGAACTTCTCGGTCAGCAGGTCGACAATTTTGCCTTTCCCCTCATCTCCCCACTGCGCTCCTACGATGACGACGTTGGACATCCGCGCCGCTGATTACAGATGATTGTCGATCATCTTGGAGATGTTTTCTTTGGTCGTCGCCCCGACAATCTGCTCTTTGATGACTCCGTCTTTGAACAGCAACAGCGTCGGAATTCCCTTGATGTTGTACTTGGCCGACGTCGAGCTGTTTTCATCGACGTTCAGCTTGGCGATCTTCGCCTTGCCGCGATACTGATCGGCTATGGCTTCGACGGTCGGCGCCAGCATCCTGCAAGGGGCGCACCAGGCCGCCCAAAAGTCCACGAGGACCGGCTGGGAGGATTTGAGCACCTCATCATCAAAACTGGCGTCGGTTACGTCCAACACTTTGTCACTCATCGCTTCTCCTTCAAAGAGTCGTTTGCAACTACCAGGGCCGTTCGCAAAAGTCGCATGCTACCATAGCACCTAGTATAAAGCATACATGAAGCCCCGCCTCTCGACCCGCCGGCCCCTCGGTCAACACTTCCTGAAAAACAATACCACCGCCGAGCAAATCGTAGACTGGTCGGGCATCGGCGCGCAGGACTTCGTCCTGGAAATCGGTCCGGGCGCCGGCATCCTAACCCGCTGCCTGCGCCGGCGTGCCGCTTACGTATACGCCGTCGAGATCGATTGGGTTCTGGCCTCCCGGCTCGGCCAGGATCAGGATGAGCGTTTTCAGGTGGAGCAGGCTGATATTTTGAAGTTCGAATTGGGCCGGTTGGCCGCAATCGCGCCGCGGTGGAAAGTCATCGGCAACCTTCCCTACGGAATTTCCACGCGAATTCTGCGGCACGTCATCGAGTCGCGGGCGCTGCTTGAGTCCTTCGTCTTCATGGTCCAAAAGGAGGTCGCTGACCGTATCGCGGCGATGCCTGGCACCAAGGATTATGGTTATATCGCCTGTCTTACCCAACTTTTCGGCAACATCACCCAGGGCGCGATCCTTCCTCGGGGCGCCTTCGTGCCGGCCCCGAGGGTTCTTTCGCGGGTTCTGCGGCTGGATTTTCTGGAGCATCCGCGGCATGAACTGCGCGACCGCTCAATCTGGGAGGCTCTGTTGAAAAGGGCCTTCGCCCAGCGCCGCAAGACTTTGCTGAACAACCTGCGCCAGGATCCGCTGTTTGCCCTGCGCGCCGCCGAGTTCGCAGGCCAACTCGGACTGAAGGAAAATGTTCGCGCCGAGCAGGTGACGCTCGAGCAATTCTGCCAACTCGCGAACGCGTATTCTAAAGGGTACTAGCCGCCGTGAGGAGCGAGCCAGACCCGAACGGCCGGCACCTGCTACGATTGGGGATTGGGGATTGGGGGTTTCAATTGGGGATTGGGGATTGGGGATTGGGGATTGAATTTCGGATTTCCGATTTCGGATTGCAGAGTTGATTTTCGATTGCGGATTGGAGAATTGGGGATTGTATTGGTCGATTGCGGATTAGGTTTGGTGGCAATCGACTGAGGTCACCGTCTGATGCTCACCCATCTAAATCGGCAATCCCAAATACAATCCTCAATTCCCCAATCGGCAATCGAAAATCAACTCTGCAATCCGAAATCGGAAATCCGAAATTCAATCCCCAATCCCCAATTGTCGAATGAACCACAAGTTCCCTAATCACGCTGGTTTCCCACCCAGCACTTCTGTGCTATATTGATGGCCGCCCTGGGAGAATTGATAAATATCTAATTGAGCGACACTATCCTTGAAGCCCTCCCTCTGGGGGGTCTCGGCGAATTCGGGATGAATATGATGGCCTACCGCTATGGCCAGCATACGATCCTGGTCGACGCCGGCTTTGGCTTTCCCGAAGATGACATCCTGGGTGTCGATGTCGTTATCCCTGACATCAGTTTTCTGCTGCAAGCTCCCAACGGGCTGTCCGCAATTTTCCTGACGCACGCGCACGAAGACCACATCGGAGCGCTGCCGCACATCCTGCCCCAACTTCCGCGGGTCCCGGTCTTCGGCTCTCGGCTGACCATTGGACTGGTGCGCGAAAAGCTAGCCGAATACAACATTCCGGATGTCAACTTCACCATCATCGAACCGCGGCAGGCCATCCAGAACGGACCCTTCCGGGTCGAGTTTCTCCACGTGACACATTCAATGCCCGCTTGCATGGCGCTTGCCATTACGACCCCGATCGGCACGATCATTCACAGCGGCGATTTCAAGTTCGACCAATCGCCCATGGACGGCCGCAAGAGCGACCTTGCCCGGCTCAGCGAATACGGGGAACGAGGGGTCGTGGCGCTGTTTTCCGACAGCACCAACGCCGACCGGCCCGGTCTGAGCACTTCGGAACGGACGGTTCGTCCGGCACTGGAGACCATCCTGCTCGGCGCGCAGCACAAAGTTGTCATTGCCACGTTCTCATCGAGTTTTCACCGCATCCAGCTTGTCACCGATCTGGCTCAGCAATTCGGACGCAAAATCGTCCCGATCGGCCGCAGCATGATCGGCAATATGGCCGTTGCCCAGGAACTCGGCTACCTGCGCTTTCCACCGGGCCTGGTCGTGTCTGCAGCCGAAGCCCGTCAGTTGCCCGATTCACAGGTGTTGATTCTTGCGGCCGGCACGCAGGGCGAGCCCATGTCGGCGCTGTCGCGCCTGGCCGTCGACGAGTTCAAAGGGGTGAAGGTTTCGCAACACGACACGGTGATACTGTCGGCCCGGCGCATCCCTGGAAACGAGCGCCGCATTGCCAACGTGATGAACCATTTCAGCCGCCGCGGCGCACGTGTCATCGATGACTCCTCAGCGGGCGTGCACGTCTCCGGGCATGGATCGCGCGAGGATCTCAAATTGATGATTACGCTGACACGTCCAAAATTTTTCGTCCCCATCCACGGTGAGTACCGCCAATTGCGCGCACATGCCGATCTGGCCATGGAGACGGGAATACCTGAGACGGACATCCTGCTGATCGAAGACGGGATTCCCGCACAGATCACAGCAACGAGCATCAAACGCGGCGAACGGGTTCCAACCGGTCGGCGATTTATCGACCAGGATCTCGTGGGGGAAGTCCACGACGTGATCCTCAAAGACCGCAAGTACCTTTCCGAGGACGGATTTGTCGTGGCGTTACTGCCGCTTGGACGGGGTACGGGACGGCTGGAGGGCACGCCTCAAATCATAACCCGAGGCTTTGTTCACATCGATGAGTCCGACAAGCTCCTGCAGCAGACCCAGGAACTTTTGGTCGAACTGGTCGCCAAGACGCCGGCCGAAGAAAAACAGGACGAAGTGCTCTTTAAAGAAATCGTTCGCAAAGCGCTCAAGAAGTTTTTCCAAAAGCAGACGCAGAAGCGTCCGGTGATTCTGCCGGTGATTGTCGAAATCTAGGCGGTAGGCAGCCGGCAGTAGGCGGTCGGCAGTCGGTCTGCCTACTGCTACCTGAACCTCGAGGAGTTTCATGGAAACAGTGGTCCGAAGAAAATCCAAATGGAGCGAGATGGCCGGCGTGCTCTTGTTGTCCCTGTCGGCGGCACTGCTGCTGGCGCTGGCGACATATAGCGGAGCGGACACCTCGCTCAATGTCGCCTCGGCGCGGGACCAGTATTCGAATTTTGCCGGCAAAATCGGCGCCTATGTCTCCGATCTTCTGCTGCAGGTTTTCGGTCTGGCTGTCTTTTTGTTGCCCTTGATCGTTGCCGTCATGGGTTATCGAAAACTGCGCAGCCAGTCAATGCGCTATCCCCTGCTGAAGATTGGTGTCGGACTGCTGGTTCTGGTGGCCATGGCGGCCGGAATTCAGGTCCTGGGATGGCCCTTCGCGCTGTCGGGCAACTTCACTCCCGGAGGCGTGGTAGGAATCATCACGGCCAGCTGGTTGACAGCTTACCTCAATCGGGGCGGGACCATTATCCTGCTGACGACCATACTGTTGCTGTCGCTGCTTGGCGCCACGCCATTCTCGTTTGAGTAGATGTTTGCCCG
>JBPCNK010000020.1:0-6054 GCA_051001345.1 Acidobacteriota bacterium
CCGCAATTGCTACTGACCCCTGACCCCTGACCCCTGACCCCTATCTACGTTCCGCTCCAGTCCGCACTCGGCCAGCCGTTCACGATAGGCGGAGCGTGACAGAGAAGAAGCCACAAAGGTCGGCCAAGCCAGATCGCTCAATCTGTCGCGGACGCGCAGCGCGCCGGCCCGCGATCCGGCCAGGCCAAAGACCGACGATCCGCTGCCGCACATCAACGCCGCCGGACACCCGGCGGCAAGCAATGCGTCTCTAGCTTCGCGGACCTCGGGAAACCTACGAAAGACGCTTTCCTCGAAGTCGTTGAAGATCCACTCGGAGGCCACACGGCCACTTCCCAGTTCCTCGCAGAAACGCTGAATTCTATATTCGTTGCAGCCCTTTGTCAACATCAAATTCAATCGTTGGTAGGCTTTGCGGGTCGAAACGGTCTGCGGCGGGCAGACCACCACCAAGTGGGTTTCCGGCATGTCCGCCAGTGGGTAAACCTCGTCTCCCCGCCCCACGGCAAGCGCGCTTCCACCGAACAGAAAGAAGGGGACATCCGAGCCCAGCGCCTTGGCGAGGACTTCGAGTCGGCGCAACGGCCAGCGCAGTCCCCATACCTGGTTGAGTCCCAGCAAGGTGACGGCCGCGTTGCCCGAGCCTCCGCCCAGGCCGGCGCCTATCGGCAACTCCTTGCGAAGGACGATCCTCGCGCCCCCGGTGATGCGTCCCTGCGACTGCAGCATCCTGGCAGCCCGAATGACCAGGTTCTCTCCGTCGGGGAGTCCGAGCGGGTCCTGAAAATCGATTCTGCCCTGTCGGATTGGCTCAAACGAAAGCTGGTCGGACAGATCGACCGACTGCAGAACGGTGCGAACCTCGTGGAAACCGTCGCCGCGGCGCTCTAAAACGCGAAGACAAAGATTGATTTTTGCAAACGAGGGAAGAGTTAGCATGGCGGGAGTTGCCGCGCGCGGTCCGGTGCGCTACTTCCTGGCCTTTAGGTTTTTGACGAGTCGATCGACCTGCTTGAGCTTCTCCCGTACCTTGGCGACATTGTCATCGGCGGTGGAGTGCTGAAGGGACTTCTGGTAGTACTCGGAAGCCGTCTCGTACTTTCCGAGCCGAGAGTACAAATCACCCAAATGTTCGTGAATTGTCGCGTCGTTTCGAACCATCTTGACGGCTTTGGTGAGGTGAATCTCAGCCGACTCGAGGTTGTCGACTCGAAAAAACGCCCAGCCCAGACTGTCCAGAAAAGCCCCGTTGTTGGGGTCGATTTTTACGGCACGCTTGATCAGTGCGAGCGCCTCCTGAAGCTGGACTCCCCGTTCGGCCATCATGTATCCGAGATAGTTCAGCGCTCCGGAGTGGTCCGGATTTTTTTCGAGAATCTTGCGAAACATCTCTTCGGCATCCTGGAACTTTTTCTGTCGCTCCAGGCTGGCGGCCAACTGGAACTGCAGTAGGTCGCTCGTGGGCATCCCGGTCAGACCTTCGCGCAACGCCTGCTCGGCGCTGCGATAGTCGCGCGCGTCCATGTGAATCTGGGCCAGCCCGAGGACCAGCTGCGGGTCCTTCGGATCGGCGGCGATCTTCTCGCGTACGATGGCGATCCCTTCCGGTTTTCGACCATTGAGCGCCAAGGCCTGCCCCTGGGTTACGGTCATCCACTTTTCTTCGGGAAATCGAGCCAACGCCGCCGCGCTGGCATCCAGCATCTGTGGGTATTGCCGCGCGGCCCGGTAAGCATTGATCAGGAAGAGGTGTTGACGATGGCCGGCGCCTTCGGACAACTCGAGCAACTGCTTGAAGGTCGCAATCGCTTCAGCGTGCAGGCCCAGTTCCTGGCGGAGCAGGCCCGCGTGCATGAGAAATAACTGGCGGTTCTGCTTCTCCTGGTCGCTGTAGCGGTTGTCAGGATTGGCCGTCAACTTCAGAAGCCGCTCGAATTCCTGAATTGCCCTCTCGCGGTCGCCCAGTTCCCCCAGCGCCAGTGCCAGATTGAAGTTGATCTCGACGTTGTCCGCTTCGATCTTCAGCGCGCGGTAAAACTGATCGGCTGCCCGGCCAAAATCCTTCTGCTCCATGTAGACTTTGCCCAGTTGCAGCAAGGCCTGGAGGTCGTCGGGGTTGTCTTCGACCAGCTTTTCGTAGAGCAGCCGCGCTTGATCGTACTGGCGGGTTGACAGATACAAATAGGCCAGCCGCGTTCGCAATTCGGCATTGGCCGGATCGGCAGCCAGTGCTTTCTCATAGACCTGCCGCGCCAACTCCACCTGATTGGACTTTTCATAGAGCGTCGCCAAAAGCTCCAGTGTCCTGGCCGCACCGGGCCGTTCCGCCAGGCTGCGCTCCAGCAATGCGATGGCTTTGTCAAATTGCTTCAGCTCCGAGTAGGCCAGGGCCAGAAGATAATTGGCCGGGTCGTAGTCGTGCTGAATGCGCGCAAAACGTTCCAGGACAGCGGCTGCCTTCTCGTATTCGTGGCGCCCGAGGTACAGCCGGCCGAGCGCATAGAGCGCCGTCGGCTGGCGCGGATCCAATTCCGCCGCGCGTTCAAATTCCGCCAACGCCCGCTCCATATTGCCAGGGGCATCACGGCCGGCCTGGTAGAGGTTGCCAAGCAACAGGTGCGCGTCAACGTTGGAAGCGTCCAGCTCGACCGCCTTGGCGGCGCTGGCGCGGGCCTGATCGATGCGGCTCGCATCGGCCAGCAGGGAGGCGTATTCGACATGCAACTGGCTGTTGCCTGGATCCAGCTCGATGGCCTGCTCGTAGGCTTTGGCAGCGCCGTCAAAGTCGCGCTTGTTCTCCAGCAGTTTTGCGCGCGAAAACTGGTAGTAGGCGCGGGCTTGACGACTGGCTTCGGGCCGTGGCGCCGGTTGCGCGGACAAAGCCGCCGAAGCGCCCAAAAACAGCCAACACAATGCCCAAATGCGCTTGGTCATACGTTCAGAGTACCATGAATAGCAGGCTCCAGGCTCCAGGGCAATGCGAATTGGAAAACACTGCGGCGTCGGTCAATCCGCAATCCACAATTCGCAATCCGCAATCCCCTGAAGCCTGGAGCCTGAAGCCTGATTTAAAGCGGCAATGGTGTCGGAAGCACCGCCGCAAGCGACTCGAGATCGGTTGTGTAGAAGAGCTCCAGGCCGATCAGATTCTGGTCGGACTCGATGCGAATGTATCCGCCGATCTGGGGAGCTATTCCCGGCAGGATCTCCGAAAGCAATCCGACTAGTCGCTCGCCCGCTTGCAGCGTACGCGCGGCGTGCGCCGTCTGGATTCCCGCCGCGTCAAAGACCCGAATGGCCACAGCCGCCGGCGCAGCGTTGGCGTTGAGCAGCGCAAGACCGGTAGCGAATCCGAGGCCGTCGGCGACGTGTGTAAAGGCCAGACGTTTCAGTCCGCCGCGCGACAGCGGAACTGCGGTCAGCGCCCGGCCGTCAAATGCAAAGATTTCGACGCTGCCGGCAATGGTCTGGCTGCTGCTGACGACTTCAACCCAGCCGCTAATCACATCGGAGCCCTGCAGACTGAACTTTTCGGCCAGATCAAAAGAAATCTGCTTGCGCTTTTCGATTTCGATCGGTCCCGAGTCGCCCAGCGTCGATCCATCGGCGCCATGAACGAGGACGCGGGCCGTAATGGTTTCCTCGCTCGTGTTGGCCAGATTAAAAAACGACTGATAGCCGCCCCGCACCGCAAAATGGGGAGCATACAGCTTTGTGACAACAGGATCTCCGATTTGCACGGCCAGGCCCGGTAAAATCTCCAGGCGCTTTTCGTCTGCAACGCGCTGGTAGCCGAAAACTTTGAGCTGGGCTTTAGCCAGGACATATCCGCCGTCCACTTTCTCGGCGTCCGGGAACAGCGATTTCACATCTGCGAGGAACTGGGCGCCGCCGGGGATCGTGAAAGTCTGTGAAGCGTCGGTAATCGTACCATCGGGGGCGACAAATCTCACGCCCAGAGCCGTGTTACTGACATTCGGATTGAAGATGGAAATCTGAGTGGTGAATCCGTCCTTGACGCGCACGATCGGGAAGACCAGGTCGATTGAACCTGCTCCCAGCGGCTCGATGACGCCGCCATCCATCCTGAGGCCGTCGCGGGCAAGCACCAAAAAGAAGCCCCGCAGTCCTTCGACGTCGCTGTCGAACCGAACGGTGCCCTCCGTCTTGCTGACGACGGTGTTGGCGCTGAAGAGCTGGTCGATGGTCGAGGCAATTTGCTTTCCCGGCTCGATGATCGGCTCAATCGGGTTGACAAATTCAACGATATCGACGGTTGAAATGTCATCGACCAGAGGAATCCCAAGATTCGAGCTGCCCGTGATGACTGCACGCGACGTGTTCGTTCCCAGATTGGCGATCGCAACTCCCGTGTAAAAGATGTCGTTGGATACGAAGTACGGCACAAAGCCTATGAACGTGTCACGCAGGTAGTCGACCGTGTTGGTTGAGAAATTCAAAACCGCCAGCAGCTTTCCCGACGGGCTGATTGCAATGTCCTGCGGAAAGTCCAGGAAGAGCGGGTCCTTGCCGACGAAGACCTCGTTTTC
The DNA here is from genome assembly GCA_051001345.1 of Acidobacteriota bacterium. Lineage (GTDB taxonomy): Bacteria > Acidobacteriota > UBA6911 > JACQSX01 > JBPCNK01 > JBPCNK01. The sequence goes on from JBPCNK010000020.1 coordinate 4,551, forward strand.
GACCACGGCGCTGGAGACGTCGAAGACGAATACCCGATCTCCCTCGGGCGAAGCCACGTAGCCTTTCTTGCCGTCACGGCTGAAAACGATTCGCGTGGAGTTGTTATAACCCTGCGCCGTCGGCGTCTGCATTTCCGCAGCCACAATCTGTTCGGCGACGTTGACGAAGGTCAACTGGAAGAGCGTTACGATAATGAAGTCGCGGCCATCGGGAGTCAGCGTAATGAAATCCGGAGAATTGCCGACCGGCAGCCTCTTTAGTTCCGTCCCATTGCTGGGATCGAATAGAAAAGCCAGGTTGGCAGCCAGGAACGCCAGATCCTGCAGCGGCGGCTCGGTGCCCGAGCGGTCGCCGATGATGGCGACTTTGTCGTCGGCGCTGAAGGCCACGTTGGTGGAAAACAGAAAATTATGGTCGCGAAAGGGCGTCTGCGGATCATCCTTCGGCACGAACGTCGACTGAATGGTCAGATCCGCCGTCCGGACCATGACCACCGAGTCCGGATCGGCCGAGAAAAAGTTGCCCACCGCAACGGCTGCGAAAAATTCACCGGTATGTGCCATGGTCAGGACGGTTGGCCGGCTGCCGCCCTTCAATTTGAGGCGTCCCGTCTCCGTGGCGCCGGCCAGCTCGAAACGCACGATCTCGTCGGTGCCGGTGGAAGAAATAAAACCCGCCGCGGCGTTGGTACTCAGAACCGCGTTGCTGCCGAAGCCGAAGTCTACCGGTTTGTCGAATTTCACAGTTCGGACATTCAAATCCGAAAGGCGAATCAACGAAACCACGCCGCTGGGGTTGCTACCGGGCGCTTTCTTGGTGAACTCCAGACTGACAACCACCAGCGTCAATCCGTCCGGAGTCAGCAGGATGCGCAGCGGGTTGGCGGCCACGTCAACGGTCTGGAGAAGCGTTCCCAGGTCGGTATCCAGGATCAGGATTTTTGCCGAGCCGGGCGCGGCGACATAGGTCTTCGACCCATCCTGTGAAAAGACCAGGTTAGGAGACACCGAAAAGTCGATTGGGTTTGAATTATGGTCAAACGAGATGGTTGCTCCGGAGTCGGCTGGATCGAAGCGATGCGCAACGCGTTGAGCACAAAGGGGGCTGATCATCAGACCGGCAACGGCGACCACGAGCCAACGTTTCATCAATAAAGAAGGCATTCTAATAGAGACCTCTTCCCAAAAAGATAAAGAGGACATTATACATCATTACTTCCCTTTCCTTTCCGTCCTGGCTAGACAATGTTCTAATTCACAATGGAGACACTGCAGACGAAGTACGAGGGACGAAGGACAAAGTACGAGGGACTAAGGACGAAGTCCGTGTTACAACATGCGCATTTCGTAATCCGTGCCTCGTAATAGTTCGTAAAAAACTAGTGATTTGTCCCTCGTCCTTCGTACCTCGTCCTTCGTACCTCGTCCTTCGTACCTCGTCCTTCGTACCTCGTCCTTCGTACCTCGTCCTTCGTACCTCGTCCTTCGTACCTCGTCCTTCGTA
>JBPCNK010000021.1:0-19701 GCA_051001345.1 Acidobacteriota bacterium
GTTTAATGCTCCACGACCGCACGAAAACGCGGCCTTCCACCACGACAGCCCAGATGCCGATGATGCGGTGCGGCTGCAATCCCGCCCGGATGCCCAGGATCTTTCCCTTGTCGATTGCCGCCAAAACGTCGTTCATGAACCGTTGCTGCGACTTCATTCGCAGGGTCTCCGTATTACCAATTGGTGAAATCTTGTAATTTGAGCAAGATTTTTGATCGCGCTTCCTATTTACCAGCCCGCGGCCTTCCGGCCGCGGCTCTGCTGGCGCTCCGTGTCAACCGTCTACTGGCGACTGGCGACCGGCGACCGGCGACTTTGTTAAGGCCGGCTCGAGTGCATCGCCACCGCCTTCCAAACGCCACCTTTGTTGACAAACGTCAACGTATAAAAAGCCGTAAGGGGGCTGGCATCACTGGAGCTACCAGAGGGGCCCTGAAACGACGAACGTTGCCGCGGCGATACACCGCGCACAACGGCCCCATCGCCATATACCGCGACGGTCACATTGTTTGTTTCAAGCTTGGAATACTTCAGCCGTCCGGAACTCAAGTGGTCGAGCAATTGCTGGCGCGTCATCTGCTCTCCGCTGCACTGCGTCCAGATGAAGCTCTCATCTGCCAACGATTCCAGTTTTTTTACATCGGAAGCGAGTATGGCCTGATGAAAGGCGGACTCAACTGTGGCGACCTCGGTTCTGGCTTCTTCCTCCGATCGGGGCAACCTCGTCGCCTGCCAGCTCACGGCATGCCACTTGCCGTTGCGCTTCAGGAAGGTACCGGTGTTCAGGTATTTTGAGACGTCATCCTTCCCGTCCCTCACGGTCGTGCCCACCAGGCGGAAGGCGACAACGGCGGTATCTCCGTACTGCTGAATACGAATGTCTTCGGCCGAGTAAATCGTCGACGGATTTCCGGTCCCGGGAACCGGCGCCGAGCGCATGTCGCGCAAGATGTCCGCCTTGCCGACGCGCCGCCCCGACGAGCCGGTGTAGATCAGATCCGCGGCCCAGAAACGGTCGTGCATCGCGGCGTCGTTGCCCGAAGCCCCAGCCAGAAATTCTTTCAGCAGCTTTGTCAGCTCGTCGGCGTCCGCCGCCGTCTGCGCCTGCACGCCAAGCGCCAGCATTGTCAGCACGACGATCGAAATAAGGACACGCTTCATGCATTTTTCCTTTCCGTCAACGCCCTTCGAATCCGATCGAGCTGCCGCAAGTGCAATAGATCGTGACCCGCATAGAGTCGAATCATGTGTTCGACACTCTCTTCACCGCGCTCTGAGTGCACTCCGACTCGCTTGAGATCCTCGCTTGAAGCGCGTCCGAGGAGTCGCAGATTCGCCTTGCGAAGGACGGCAAACTCCTGCAGCGATTGTGCGGTGTCGGCTTCATCATACCGAAGACGGTCGGCCCACAAGTCCTGATCGTATCCGGTCAGCTGGGGACGATTCTGAGCCCACACCATGCGGAGACGATAGCCCCAAACTAGCTCCGAATCGGCCAGGTGTTGTAAAACCTGCCGCACTGACCATTTCCCTGGAGCCTCCAGTTGACTGACCTGCAGCGGAGAAAGGCCCGCGGCGGCACGGCGCAGGACGGCTGGGGTTTGTTCCAGTACCTCCACAGGATTGCCGTCGCCGAGGAGACCCAAGACAGCGGTGATGTAGGCCTGCGCCTGTTCTGGCGACGTCGAAGCCGGGTTCGTGAAAACGGACATAAGGACCTCGCAATTTGCAGTTTCAGTGCCACGAACGCAGCGAGTGGTGATAGTGACGCCGTGGCAAGAACTTGATGGTCACCACTCTCTACGTTCGTGGCACTGAAAACGAACGCACTGGAGCTGCCTGTTCACCGCAAGACCTTTTCCGCCATCACGGTGATGAGCTGCTTGCCAAAGTCGAGCCTGTCCTGGACGTTTGGACGGCGGCCCAATTTCTTGCTCGTGCCCACGCGTTGTTCCATCAGCAGGACGGGAATCTTTCGTTCCACGTACAGCGAATTTGTCGTGCTGCCCGGCGTGGCGCTGACGCGCAGTCTGTCACTGGGATCGAAGCTGGATTTGCTCGCCAGGTCCTCGTGCAATCCCTGCATCATCTTCAATGTAGGCTCGTCAGCGGCTTGGGTTTCGAGAAATTCCGACGTCTCGGTGTTGTGCAGGTTGATCATCAAATCGATCTTCCGCCCCGAATCGACCCAGCCGAGAATGGCCTTCTTCACATACCAAATTTCTGGCATCCGCTCCAACAACGTCTTGCGGCGCAAATCCATTGCATTCCAATGACGGTTGACGTCGTAACCGTTGGCGTTGAAGCGCACTTTGCCTTGGGCGCAACCGTCCGGATCCATCATCGGCGTGAACTTGAATACAACCTGGTCGCGCAGTTTCGCTGCGAGCGCGTCCCGAGAAGTGACAAAGCGCAGTGCGCCTTCCATGACATAGGAGGTGCCCGCTTCCCAGGCGTGCTGACGCGCCTGCAGCCAGACGGTTTTCTTCCCCTCTTCCGGCTTCTCAAAATTGGTCACCGTGACCAGGTGCAGATAGCGGCCCTGGACGGTTTTGCCGATGACTTCAACCAGCGTCTGGGGCGACTGGTTGATCTGCTCCAGCAGGCCAAGCAGGCGCGAGTGCGTGTAAGGCGGGACATGCGCGATCCAGATCGCATCGTTTGCCGGGCGGAACTTGAGCGTCGCTTCTTTGGTTGCATCGTCCCATTGCATGGTGGGGAAATGCTGCCAGCGCTCGCCATCGTCGCTGTAGACTGGAATCGTATCGGCGTTCATGGGGCAGGCTCCCGGCTTGTCGTTGTACTCGCCGAGGAAGTCCGTCAGCGTGACGGTCATGTCGCGGTCCTTGACGCCGTCCATTCGGAAGTAATACCAACTTGCCTGGCGGTTGCGTCCGCGCTCGTCGTGCTGGCCCTCCACGAAGCAGCGAAAAACCGTCTCGCCGAGTTTTTCGACTTTGCCGAGCGAACCACCCTCGAAGGCTTTGCTCAAGGTGACCGGAGACGCTTGGTGAACCGACATCGCCGTGCCTCGGGCTGCAGGAGCTTCGCAAAGAAGTCCGGCACTAAACAGGGCCAACGAAGTCACTGCTGCCAACGTTCTTCTCACGGGTTCCTCGATTCGTCAGGGGCTCTTTTGTCGTCGCTGTGTGGGAAGCATAGCTTCTTCGTGAACTCCAGTTGGCCGGGAATTGTGTTTCTCAGTCGACCTGCCCGCTCCCTTGCCCGCGCAACCGGCCACGACTGGCGACCGTAAGATTTGATGTTACTTACTCGCATCATCTGACCGAGATCAGCGCTGCGGACCCGCTCGCGTCGCTCGCGGCACTGTTGATTGTGGCGCCGACAAACGACGCGGGGTCTGACTGGCGCTCGACGATCTTTCACACCTTCCAGCATCCCGTTTTGTGGCGCTGCCAGCACGGCGCACCCCGGAGTGTTGCGCAGTTCAACTGGCGACTAGCGACTGGCGACTGGTTCTCTGACTGTCAGGATCTGATTGGATTTGACGTCCTCAAGTCTCTGGACCAGTCCACTCGGCCATGTGATTTCGATCGCCTTGACTGTTGCATCCTTCCCGAGCCCAAAGTGCGCCTTCGGGTCACTGGAAGAGGCGTAACTGCCAGCCGACGTCACCGTCGTGTACTGCGCCGGGCCCGACGAGCCCGTCAGTTTGATGCTCGCGCCGATCCCATCGCGGTTGCTGCGCGTGCCGACCAGTTTGATAAGGATCCAGTTGCCCGCGGCGTTTCCGCCATCGTTGCGCAGGACGTAGGCCCGCTGGTTCGAGTTGGAGACGACCAGATCCAAGTCGCCGTCATTGTCCAAATCGCCCGCCGCTAGACCACGTCCCGACCAGGCCTGGCCAAACGCCGCGCCCAGAGTTGCCGAAACGTCGACGAACTGTTTGCCGCCACCATTGCGCAACACGATTGGTTTCTGCTGGTATCTGAGATGGCTCGAGGTCAGTTGGATTGTGTCAAGCACGTGACCCTGGGCGACGATGAGATCCTTCCACCCGTCGTGATCGTAGTCGAGAAATTTCACACCCCAGCCCGAATAGGGAGACGTCGCCTGGCCCATTCCGGTAACGCCGGTCGCATAATCGAAAGCCCCGTCGCCGCTGTTGCGAAAAAGTGCGTAGGTCTCGTTGGACAAGGTGGTGACGAGAACGTCTGGCCAGCCGTCGTTGTCGTAATCGGAGAAGTCGACTCCCATCCCGGCAAACGTCTTGCCGTTTTCGTCGTAGCCGACGCTGGCGCCAAGCGTTGCATCCTCGAACGTACCGTCCCCTCTATTGCGAAGCAGGGTCTGACGGATCGAATCGTTGGCAACGAAGATATCGGTCCAGCCGTCCCCATCGTAGTCGGCAAACGCAACGCCCAAGGCCTTGCCGCCAGAGGTGGCTGCGGCGATTCCGGACTTCTGGGATACGTCCGTGAACGTACCGTCGCCGTTGTTGCGGTAGAGGATGTCTGAAACTCCCTTGAAGCTGTTGGGGTGGCAGTAGGCGCGATAGCCAGGGCGTTGCTCGCCGCAGAAAATGTTTTTCGAGAAGTCCCACGTCATGTAGCGGCAGACAAAAAGATCGAGGCGGCCATCGTGATCGTAGTCCAGCCAGCCCGCGCTGACCGACCAGCCAGCGCCGCGGACGCCTGCCTTCCGGGTCACATCGGTGAATGTCCCGTCGCCGTCGTTGCGGTACAGAAGGTTGCGTTCGTAGTTTGTGACATACAGATCCGCGAGGCCGTCGTTGTCAAAATCGCCAACCGCTGCTCCCATGCCGTAGCCTTGCCCGGCCAGCCCTGCCTTCTCGGTAACATCGCTGAATGTTCCGTCGCGGTTATTCTGATAAAGGCGGTTCCAGTACTTCTTGTCCGTTTTTTCAGGGTCTTTCCCGACCGGCATCGGGTCATCAAGCTGGGCTCCGTTGACGAAGAAGACGTCCAGCCAGCCGTCGTTGTTGGAATCAAAAACAGCTACCCCGGAACCCATCGTCTCCAGCAGGTATTTCTGTGCAGTGGGCGAAGCTGCGTGCTTAAAGGAGATACGCGCCGAGTCGGTAATATCGGTGAACGCGACGCGCAAACCGCTCTGAGCCCGCATCGAAGAGGCAAGCAGGAGCGCTACTACAAGGCCAACCGCCCAGGACCCGAGATCGGACCAGGTGAGAGTTGCTAAGGGGTCCGTCTTTTTGGATGCTTCGGCCACGTTGACTCCAACTGGCTTTCCGGATCGAGATTTCATGAGAGCGTTCATGAACCCCGGGGGTTCACCACCCCGGATGAAAATGGGCCGAGTGAGAGTGGGACAGGTTTCCAGCCTGTCAGCTTTAGGTGGGCCGTCCTAGGCCATGGCGACCACGGCCACGAGCACGTGCCCGTGCGCGTCAACGAGCACGACCACGTCCTGACTCCTGACCCCTGAAGCCTGACCCCTATTTTCACAGCAGAGCCTCATGGGGCAAACATCTCTTGCAGAACCGACAGCGTTCTGCCCAGCGTTACCGGAGCCAGCCGCCCAAGCCTCCGCAAGAGCCGCTCCTGATCGACCGTACGAATCTGGTCGACGACGACGTAGCCAACCTTGCCGCCAAACCGGCACGGCACTCGGAACAGATACGGATGACCGCCCGTCGTCAGCGGGGCAATGGTGAAGGTGCGCAAGTGTTTGTTCAACTCGTCGGGCGAAACGACGACGCAGGGTCTCCTCTTGCGGATCTCACCGCCCCTTGCCGGATCACGATCCACGAGAAACACCTCGCCGCGTTTTGCCGCCGCAAGCGCTACCACTTCCAGTCCTCTTCATCGAAGCGTGTGGGCGTCGGTTCTTCAAGGAGCCGGTCCTCATCACGTCGTCGCATCGCCTGCGCGGCCTCGTCCCAGCCGGCTCGCGGCCGGGCCGCAGACATGATGACAACCGCTCCCCCGCGAACACGAAGCTCAACCTCCTCGGTAAGGCCGGCCTCCTCGATGAGGGGCTTAGGCAGCCTGACTCCTCGCGAATTGCCGATACGAACAAGGCGAGCCTTCATGATGGGTCCTCCAAGCTGTGGTTACAACGTACTCACTCTTGACAGTCTGAGTCAAGCGGCGGGCGGAAGCGTCAGTGCCGCGAACAAAGAGAGCGGTGACCAACGAGTGTTTGCCAAATATGTCAATATCACCACTCTCTTCGTTGGTGGCACTGACGCGGCTGGCGACCGGCGACCGGCGGCTGATTCACAGCCAGCGCTTGATCCATTGCCAGGCTTCGGCCTGCATCGCCAGATTGAATTCGTGCGGCGCGTCGTAGAGACTGCACTGCTGGCTTTCGGGCGCGCCCGCCTTTGTATAGCAGCGCGCGACCTTTTCAAAAGCCGCCTTGACTCCCTCGGGCGCAAACAGCCGATCCTGCGAGCCGTTGATGACCAGCACCGCGCGCGGCGCGATCAGGGCGGCCAGATCGGGTAGATCCAGATAACGATACAGCCCGATGATGTGGAACGACAGGCCTACGGAGTTGATCACGTGCTGTTTGATCTGCGATCCGAGTGAGGTCATCCACCCTACATCGACCGCCACCCGGATGCGTTCATCGAGCGCCGCAAGCAGAAAACTGCGGTAACCTCCCACCGACAACCCGACGCAGCCGAGGCGTTTGGGATCCACCTCTGGGCGCGCAGCCAGATAATCCAGCGCGCGGATGTCGTCCCACAAAATTACTCCGCCCCAGGTGACGCCGGCTGTCAACAGGCTGCGCCCCAGCAGCGATTCGTTCTGGCTTGCGCGTCGATTGAAGGCGCCAATTTCCTGTTCGGTCATGCTCAAGGGGCGCTCTCGATAGGCGGGCGGGTCGTCGGCCAGCAGCATGCGCCGTTCGCCCCAATAAAACATGTCAGTGACGGCAACAACGTAGCCCTGTCGCGCCAGTTCGGCGGCGATGCTCTTGCCTCCGTAGCGTGTTTGCTTGAAGGCAGTCAAGTGCGGATGCTCGCCGTCATTTTCGACGAGCTTCTCTTTGCCCCAGAGATAGATCCCGTCGTGGCTGTGCAGCGCAAGGATTCCAGGCGCAGGAAACTTGGCATTTTTGGGAACCAGCACACAAACGGGAATGCGCAGGTCGGGCGTAGTCTGAAACGTCAGGTACTCCTCGACATAATCGCCGCGGTCGCTGCGGCGGACCAGTTGCGCCTGGGGAGCCGCTTTCGGTGGGGCGTAAAACAAATGCTCAAAAACCTTAGCCCGCGCGCGGGGCTGCCACCGCTTCAGACTCTTGAACCTGGGGTGCAGAAACGAAAGTTCCAGCGGAGAGCGGTCCGCCTGTTTTTGTACGAACTCATACAGGTTGCCGATGTGCGGCGCGGAGGCATCGACGGCCTGCATAGCCGAGACGGTCTTTGGTGAAGTCGCGGCCCCGGCGCCGCCTAGCACACCACCCAGCGCGAGTCCTTCGACGAACTGCCGTCGGGAAATCGACATTTAGAGTTTCCTCCTGCATTGAAAGCAGGGGTCAGGCTTCAGGATTCAGGGGTCAGGGAATTGCGGATTGAACCTGGGAGCGCGCGCTAACGGCTGACCCCTGACCCCTGAATCCTGACTCCTGAATCCTGACCCCTGAATCATGGAGCCCTACCTAATCAAATCCCGATACCGCACCGCCAAAGGCTCATCACTGCGCCGCTGTGCGATATCGAGCGCGGCTTTGGCAAAGGCGAACGCTTCGGCCGATCCAGCATATTGCTTCCTGACTTCTGCCAATCCCACAGGCTGGCCCAGAGGATCGACTCCATTGACGATCCAGACAGTACGCGGCGCCAGCGCCGCAACCAGATCGGGAAGGTCGTAGAACTTCAATGCGCCGGGAACCACGTCTTCGAAGACTTGCCGATGGATGGACCGACTCGCGATCGACTGATAGGAAATCAGCATTCCTTCCAGGGCGACTTTACGGATGCGATCGTCCAGCACGGCCGCATACAAAAGCGGCACGGCGCCGGCCTCTTTGCCGAAGCCGGAGATCCGCGCTGAATCCACTTCCGGTCGGGCCGAGAGCAGATCGACTCCGCGGCTCACATCGAGCGCCCGCATGCCGACCAGCGGCTTGCCAATCAAAAGCGCCGTCATCGTGCTGTCGAAGTCTCCGAAGTGGGGCCGGAAGTCGGTGTTCTGCGGGGTCTCCCGGACCCGCGTTTCGCCGCTGCCTCGGGTGTCAATCGCCAGGACGACAATGCCCGCTTTGACCAACTGTTCGATCGGGCCGCCGCCGGCCGCTTCGGCTGATTTTCCCCGGCCGTGAACGTAGACGATGGCCGGTTTGCGCGCCTGGCCGGTGTCCGGGACAAAAAGCAGCGCCGGGACGACAATCCCCGGTTCGCTTTCGTAGACCAGCTTTTCGATGCGGTACCCAGGCCGCTGTATTTCGCCGTAGCGACGGACCGGAACGACATCTTTCGGCAGCTCGAAGTTGCTCAAGCGGCGAACCTGCTTACGAATCTCCTCCTGATAAGCTGTCAGATCCTCAGCGCCCGACAACTTCCGCCGGTTCCGGCTGATCTGTTCGACCCGCTGCCGGTTCAGCGTCGAGACCGTTTCGCCGCCGAACTCAGTTGCCACCTGTCCCGAATCGGTGCAACTCAATTCTTCCTCGGTGGCAATGACCACTTCCGGTTCGGGCGCCTGATCGTCGGCGCCTTTGAGCCAGCGGCCAAACCAGCGATAAGCCGCCATCCGCCGCGGTTTGCTGTACCCATGGCCGTCGTCGGCCTCGACCATGCTCAGCTTCTCGGGAGCGCCGAACACCTGATAAACGCGCTTGGCCTCCGCGTGGGTCGCGCGCGCCCCGGAGATGGAAAAGAAATCGCGAATGGCCGACAGGATCAGGTATGGCTTGGGCGAGAAGGCGTAGACAAAATCGGCATGATCCAGTCGGTCGCCGATCCAGGGAGGCAGGTTCTGTTCAGCATCCTGCGGCCCGATCGTATCGAGCAACCGCCCCCAGGAAGTGAGATAGCACGATGGCGCCGCCACATGGATGCGGTCATCCAACGCCGAGAGATAGGCCGTGTGCGTGCCGCCGCCGGAGTTGCCCGTGCAGGCGATCCGAGTCGCATCGACTTCCGGCCGCGACAACAAATAATCGAGCGCCCGCATTCCATCCCAGATCGTGTAGCGGGCCAGGTTGTCCCCTGCCAGCAAGCACTGGATCCCCAGGATCGTGTGTTCGGTGGTCGAGTAGCGCAGCTTCGATTCTCCCAGATCGGGATCATAAATCTGTACGCGCTCGCCCTGTCCGAGCGGATCCCAGGTGAATGCGGCGTACCCTTTGCTGGCCAGAGATCCCAGCATCTGCTGCCACACCGGGTAGGACTTGCCGCCCAACTCGTGCCCGAGCGGGAAGAGAACTCCCGGATACGGCCCCCGTCCATTCTTCGGCAGGTAGAGGTTGCCGGTGACAAAGAAGCGCGGCTGACTTTCAAAGATCACCTTCTCGATCCGATAGTTGTCGCGCTCCAGGACGCCGACGGTGCGCGCATTGAGCGGCGTGCGCGCGGGCAATCCGCCTAGGGCCGCGAGCATTCGTTCGCGGATGTAGGTTTTTCGTTCTGCGATTTGCTGCGGGGTGGTTAGGCCGGCGACCGTGCGTTCTCGATCCTCCAGCAGGCCGCGGGCAATGCGATTCACATAGGCAGGCAGCGTGCCCCGGGCGTTACGAAAATCCTCGAGGGTTGAAATGAAATCCAGTTCCTCGGATTGCTGCGCCGCGACAGGTCCGACCACCAAGCCTGCCGACAGGGTTACGAAGATGGCAAAACAAACCGTTGACCAGCGGCGCATATTCGATCCCCTCATACTTGCACTTCTTTCATTTCGTGCTAACCCGATGGTTTTCATCGAGGATTATTCACAAGTGTATTCACCACAGAGACACAGAGGACACAGAGGTTCACAGAGAAAGCAAAGGTGTGTCTTGTGTGTTTCTGCACAATCAGAACTGTTTCTTCCTTAAGTTAGAAACGTTTCAATTAAGGTGTAGGCACAGGGCTCCGGCCCTGTGCGCTTTTCCTCAAATGTAGCTATCTCTAAGAAAGGACCGCAAAGCAGATCTATGCGACCCCTATTTGTTTTCTCTGTGAACGTCTGTGTCCTCTGTGTCTCCGTGGTGAATACCTTTCTCAATCGACCTCTAGAACAAATAGGAGGCACTGCTCACTGACCACTGGCCACTGACCGTCACGCCTCAAAGACCCACCTCCCGCCCACCATGGTCCGTTCGACCGGGATGCGGATCAAAGAGAACGGATCTTCCCGAAGAGGATCGCGCCCCAAAACAACCAGGTCGGCAAGTTTGCCGGGTTCGATCGAACCCTTCAGATGCTCCTCGAACGAAGCATAGGCGCCATGCAGCGTCGCGACGCGAAGCGCCTCTTCGACTCCGACGCGCTGGCGCAAGCCCCAGGGATTTCCCTTGATGTCGGTTCGCGTGACCATCGATTGCAAAGCCATCATCGGTTCGAACGGACCGGGTGGATAGTCCGAAGCCAGCGTGACGCCCACGCCGGCGTCGAGAAAGCTGCGCACGGCAAACATCTGATTGAGCCGCTCGGCGCCGTACTCGCGCATTTTCTCCCCGTGAAAATAGACGTACGTGGAAAACGGAGTAGGAATGACGCCCTGCGCCCGAATCCGCCCAACCAGCGAGTCGTTGATGATGGTGCAATGCTCGATGCGAAAGCGCGGATCGCGCCGGGCTCGCTCGCGCTGCAGGCGTTCGTAGACGCGCAGCGTGATGTCGATGGCCACATCGCCGTTGGCGTGGACTCCGATCTGCCAGTCGGCGTCGTGCGCCTTGCGTGCGTGTGCGTAGAGCTCGTCCTCGCCCATGACCAGGATTCCAAAGTCGTTGGGACGGCCGACATAGGCTTGGGAAAGCCGCGCCGTGCGCTCTGAAATCGAACCGTCGCAGGTGATCTTCATAGCGCCTACCCGCACCCATTCGTTGCCGAGGCCGGTTCGGATTCCCGCGGCCAGCAGGCGCTCCATGTACGTGTAGTTGACCAAACAGTAGACCCGCAGTGAGAGCTCGCCGGCGGCATGTGAGTCCTGGTAAGCGCGCAGATCGTCGGTCGTGCCCTGGGCGTCGTGGACCGAAGTGACGCCGGCCCGCGACATCATCTGCGAAATGAGCTTGACCGCGTCGCGGTAGTCCTGGCGGCTGTACTGAGAAGGAATGATCTTGTCGAAAACATCGTTGGCGCTTTCGCTGATGCGGCCCGTCAGGCCGCCGCCGGAAGGATCGCGGTCGAAACGGCCTCCCGGGGGATCGGGAGTACTCTCGGAAACATTGGCCATCTTGAGAGCCAGCGAGTTGACGTAAGCGGTGTGGCCTCCGCGATGTTCGACGCGGACCGGATGATCGGGGACGGCAGCGTCTAGATCCTTGCGCGTGAGCAGCCGCCGTTCGGCTGTCTTCGTATCGTCGTACTTGAAAGCCAGGACCCATTTCCCTGGAGAAGTCTCTGCCGCCCGTTTGCGGAGTGCCGCCAGGATGTCGGCAATCGAAGGCAACTCACAGTCGACTTGGCGGAGATGCCGGAGCCCGGCGTAGCAAGGATGGGTGTGCGCATCGATGAAACCGGGGACGACGGTCTTGGCTCCAAGGTCGATCTGTACCGTACGGGAAGTCGCGAGCGCGCGGATTTCGTCGTTGGCGCCGACGGCAAGGAAGCGATCCCGGGCAATGGCGACGGCCTGAGCGCGCGGATGGGCGGCGTCGACCGTCAGGATGTTGCCGTTGTACAAAATGAGTTGCGGCTCGGTCGTGCGCTCGAGCGGAAGCAGAGCGAGGCCTCCGAGTGACCCGATAAAATCTCGCCGGCTAGACATGGTTACCATCGCGGATTATTCACAAGTGAAATCACCACAGAGACACAGAGGACACAGAGGTTCACAAAAAAAGGTGTGGGCACAGGGCTCCAGCCCTGTGCGCTTTTCCTCGAATGTAGCTGTCTCAGCCCGCATTATTCACAAAAAAGCAAAAAGCTAGTCACGAATTATCCCGAATTATCCCGAATGACGCGAAATATATCGGTTTCTACCAACGGGTGCTCAAAGCCGTGGCCAAGACAGCCTTTGAAAACTGCAAGCCCGGCCAAACGTGCTCAAAACCGATCATAGGTTCGTGATAATTCGTGATCATTCGTGAAATTCGTGACTAGCTTTTTCATTTTGTGAATAATCCGGGTTAGAAGAGCACAACAGGGAGATCTTCACGACCCTATTCGTCTATCTGTGAACCTCTGTGTCTCTGTGGTGAATACCATTTTCAATTGACCTCCAGAACAAACAGGATCTCCTGCTCGTTGGAACGGATATAGCGTCCGGACTGCGGCTTCAGTTTCAGTGGTGTCGAGAGAGCCCCCACGGCTTGCTCGATGCTTTTCTCCGGCCCGTTCGAATATGGATTGAACGGGTACACTGGCCAAACCAGCCGCGTCCCCGGGTCGACCCTCAACGTCCACCCGTGATGACGAACCCAACCCCCCAGTTCGTCCGGTCCGAGATCGATTCGTTCCGTTCCCAGCACGACCTTCCTCCCCGCGCCGGTTTCGAGTGTTTCGCCGGCCTTCAATTTCAGTTGCAACGTAAGCATGGGATCATCGCCGGGCCTGCCCCGCCCCGTGATGACAAACCGCAGGGATAACTTCGTGTCCAACGGCGCCGGTACATAGAGGTCGCTGAAAAACGTGTTGAATGCCAGCGAGAGCCAGTCCTGTTTGTCGCTCATCTGCAGGCGCGAACTGATCGGCATGTGAATTACCTGTCCGGCGAGCGTCTCCGAGAACGTGGCCAACTCAGGCTGGCGCTTCGAATTGGCGCCGGTGACAATCAGACCGAGCTTGTGGTGAAAGATACTGATACTGCCCTGGCGATCGAGATAGAACTGGCTGTTAGGGGCCTGCGTGCTCATCAACCCGGAGAAACAAACCTGCCACGAGCCGGTCTTGCGGACGCCCGCCGGAACGCTCATCTGATGGGAGTAGGCCGACATTTCCTGCGGGGCCGGCGCCGTCGGGCCTTCGTGATAATACAGGGCGTCTTGAGCGAGGCGTCCCAACTGATCAGCCGTCAGCGTCTCCGGGCGAAAAAAACCGGTCAGGAAGGCGGCATAGCCGCGGCCGTCGGGGAAATGCGAAAACGCGAACTGCCCCCAGGCGCTGACGCCCCAGTGACGGTTGCGATCGTTGATCACGTCGACGGGCGTGCCGTCCAGAAATGTGTAGTTCTTATGGAAGTCGGTTGCGCGCCGCAGTGCGGGCATAACGGAGACGTCCCGGCCATGTTCCCAGTAAAGCGCTACGGCCGTGAGCGTGAGGTGGTTGTAGCCGGTCGTGGGTCCCGAGTTGTTGTGCTCGCCCCAATATCCATCGGGAGATTGCTCGACGGTTGCAAACCGCCGCAATATCTGCGCGCCCAAGTGCTCCCAATCCCTGTTGGCAAAGACGCGCCCGCCCAGGTGCAGCAAGGTGGCCCACTGTGCGAGGTGATTGGGCGAGGTGCCGATGAAGGGCGAATGGTACCAGGGGAAATCCAGTCTTTCGGTGGCGTCTGACACCACCAGAGCGATGTTCTCCAGGAGCGCCTTTTTCCAGCGCGCGCGGCGCGGTTCTCCCAGGTCGGCTTCGAGCAGCCGGTACGTTTCCAACCACATGTACGTGTCCCAATCGCTGTCGAGGCGAGGTTCGTACAGTCCCTTCTCGTGCTCGCTGGCCAGCAGGTCTCCGATGCGGATGGCTTGGGCAAGCATCGTGGCGTCGTGATAATGAGAATTGGCCGGGTGCTTTTTAGCGTAGAGCACCGCCGGCGCCAGGATGGCGTACGGAAAATGCCGCCAGCCCGGCTGAGCTTCGATCTCCTTGAGCCCCGCGCCGGGAGGCTGCTCGTCCAGGTACCGTCCGACTTTGACGGCGCCAGCCTCCAATAGCCGAAAGTAACCGCCCGGAAGCGCGTCGGCCGCCTGGGCCAAAGAGCAAGGAGAACCCCACACCAAAAACAACAGCACCGTAGCGGCGCCGCGCGCGTAAGCAAGCCGGCCCATCATGAGCGTTCTCCCCGCACAATAGTTGAAAAGCTAGTCATGCTATCAATTGCCAAAATCGTTGGATTTTGATCATCGTTCTTCGGGCAATTTGAAGATGGCCCACAACAATGTAGCGCGGATTAACACGGATCGGATTAGGCGCACTGGGTATGAGTTGAACTCATCAGCAATCAATCCGTGTTAATCCGATTAATCCGCGCTAACTGATCATGCTTTTAAGCCGCAAGCAGGATATCGCTTGCAAAAATTATTGGAACGACGTTCGCCATAAATTATCGCGAATGACGGCTGCCCTCGATACAAAAGCACAGCGGCTGGAAGCCGGTGCCACCACCCTTCGATCAACACTGCTATGGTCTTCGAGGTTGCCTTCCTATTCAACCACTTTTCGATAGTCTAAGGTTACTGGAGTTGCGACATGTCGAACGGAGAGAGGTGGCCCTGGCTTCCAGCCAGTGTGCTTTTCTTCGACTTCGGGCATGACTGCAATTTCGTCCTTCGTACTTCGTACTTTGTAGGTTTTGGGGATTGATTGATGTTCTCAAATATGAGACAGCGTGGTGTGCCCACGAAGGAGGTGCTCCATGGCTGAAATCAACTACAAACCCGTTCGGCACAACCACGATGCTTTTCTCAATAAAGCGCGCAAGCGCCGAGGTTTTCAGGCCGCATATGAAGCTCTCGCGGTCGAGTACGCCGTTGCGAAGGAAATGCTCGCCGCACGCGCTCGTGCCGGCCTCACGCAGGAAGCGGTGGCTTCCCGCATGGGCACGACCAAGAGCACGGTTTCATGCCTCGAATCGGCTGGCAAGCATGCGCCGTCGCTTACTTCTCTGAAGAAATATGCTGAGGCGGTTGGGTGCAAAATCGAAATCCGGCTGGTTCCGCGGCGGCAGGCGAAGTGAGCCTAATTTCCCACACAAAAATCGGAGGTTTCCATGTTTCGAACTGCCACTTTGTTTGTATCCATCGCCCTGCTGGCGGGCGCAGCCGGCCGGCCGGACGCGGGGCCGATTCCTTCCATCGAGGATCGGACGGCCCAGGCGAGGCGGAGTTTTGACGCCAAACGCGATACACAACCCTGATCGACGGCCCCAGTCGCAATCTTCCTTCCGCCCATCCCAACAAAGAACTCAGCGGGTGGCCTTGGCACGTGGCGGCGCTTCGCTTGATCCCGCGGCTCTCGCCGGCTTGCCTGGCATAAACAGATTGCATCCGCTGTCACCCGAAACACGCAGCAAGAACGGCTGCAGTTGCTCGTCGATGCACAAACCCAGCGTGCGATCTTCGATTGTCGCTTTGAGCTCGATCTGCCACCACTTACAGTCCTTGCACAGTCCCCATTTCTTTTTTGCCATCGATCCACTCCTACAGGAAGTTTAAGCCCGGCTGTCAAGGTGAGCATGAACCGTATGCCGTATGCCGTCGGCCGTATGCCGGAGGCAACCCTTTTGAGAATCTGGAAGAGCGGCCTACGCGGAATGCGACGCGCGGCATACGGCATACGGCCCGCGGCATACGGATTAGAGTGACTTCAAGAATTCGATCAGTTCCTTCCTTTCGCTTTCGGTCAGCGTCAACTTCAAGACGCCTTCGTAGTGATTAACGACGTCCCGAAACGTTGCGAATCGACCATCGTGATAGAAGCCGCCCTTCTGGTGTGAAGCAACCCCGCGCAGCGGAGTGGTGCGATAGAAGCGCTTGTCGGGCGATCGGCTTGCCTGAAAATCATCGATGCCGATTTCGTCGGCGGTGTGCATCGCCCAACCCGGCTCGGTAAAAAGCGGGGGCACATGACAGCGGGCACATTGAGCCTTTGTATTGAACAGAACGCGGCCGCGTTCTGCACTTGCCTTGTCGAAGCTGCCCTCCTTTGGCTGAGGCGCCGGAATGGCGAGTTGGTAAAAATGAAGAGCGGCCAGTTTTGAGGTCACCAGATCAGGCTGACTCCTCAGATTCCAGTCCCCTGATTTCACCGCCAGAGGAAATCTCGTTGCATCGTTCATTCTAGGATCAAAGAAAGTTCCCTTGCCGCGCATCTGGGTGTTGGCCACGTAGGCATTCCAGTAAGTGACCGATCCCCATCCAGCGTAGGTGTGAAGGTTTACCCCGGCCAGCCCATAGGCAGGAGGTAGCAACGTCGCAGCCGTCTTGCCGTCCGGGCGAAAGGCTTTGCCATCATGTAGCAGCTCTGCATCGTACTTGCCGGGTCCCCAGCTGTTGTACACCTTTCGAACTGTCGCTTCATCGACGCCCAGGCGCTCGGCGACCGGCTTCAGGTTCGGGGACATTGCGGCGACGGCTCCTACATTGAGATCTCGATTCGGCCATCCGTCCAACCTGCGACCGATGCCGGGCGAGAATGAGTCGTTGACAGTTGAATGGCAAAACGCGCACTGGATGCCGAATCGATCGGAGTTTTCCATCGCCAGTGAAAAGGCCGGTAATCCCCACCACTGAATTAATCTTTAGGAGTTCCAAGGTGGTGGCGGGATCATCCATGTTGACTTTACCGGCCTTGATGGCGCCCACTAGTTTCTTGGGCAGCGCGTCTGCGTCAACTTTGAGGCCGGCTTCGAGCGCCTTTTTCGGACTCAGCCCGGCTCCCACTCCTCCCAGCTTTTCGCCGGCTATCGCTTTGTGAAGTCCCAGCGCGTCGCCCCAGAAGGCTTCGCTGCCAAACGTGTCGTATCGAAAGGTGCGTCTGCCCTCTTCGACCATGCGCCGCGCATTCTGTTCAATGTTTCTGTCGATTTCGGAAACGGCGCCTGGGTGTCCACTCTTGTCCTTGTCGCGAACCTGGCCTAGCGTTTGGGACAATCGCGCCGTCCCAACAACCAGGGCCACGCACGCCGTGATGGAAAGCAAAGTTACGAATGTTCGGTGGATAGTCATGGGCGCCTCCCAGCAGTCTCCAAAAGTAGCCGCGACGGCTCCCGGTGCGCTGAGAGTCGTCAGTGCTGATCGGCGCCTATTGGACAAGATAGTAAAGCTATATCTTGTTAATCTTAGCAGGACCAGTCGGCTTGTCAAGACAGATTTAGATGAGCTTTCTAAAAACCGGAAAGAGAAGCCCTTAATAAATTATGAGACACCGGCGGGGTGCGGATAAAATGGGCGTGGTGCTTAGGAAGCAACTCCTTGATAGTAGTCGCGGGCGTATCGTCACCCTCCTTCAGAGCGGCGGCCTCACGGCAAACGACATCGCCGCCAAGCTAGAACTGACCACCAATGCCGTGCGCCCGCAGATCATGGCCATGCAACGCGACGGTGTGGTGCAACGCGCGGGGCGACGATCGGGAACAACCAAACCGTCCAACGTCTTCGAGTTGACACCTGAAGTCGAGCAGCTGCTATCGCGAGCCTACATCCCTCTCTTGTCGCAATTGGTTCGGGTATTCGCACACGGACTGCCGGCCCATCAGATTGACGCGCTCATGCGGGAGGCTGGCAAAGGACTTGTTGATGAGTTGTCTATCCGAAAGGCGCTCTCGGGCAGCCTCCGGGCGCGCGTGTCGCTAGCAAGCGAACTAATAAACGAACACCTCGGCGCCGTAACTCACGTCGAGGAAAACGGCGGCTACGTGATCCGGGGCGCGATATGCCCTCTTGCAGCACTGACGGGCAAGCATCCTGCGGTGTGTCTCGCCATGGAAAGCCTCGTGACCGAAGTCATTGGCGTCGCCGCTCGTGAATGTTGCGATCGGGGCGGTCGTCCGCGCTGTTGTTTCAAAATCAAGAGTCATGAGTCACGGAAGAGCAGCTGACGCGGGGGCGATTATGAAAACCGAATGCTGGGTCATTTTGGGCGTGATGCTTTCTACGGGTTTGGCCGCAACAACTCACACCCAGCTAAGCTAGCGTCTTTCTAAACTACTACGTAGGTTCCGACCCGCTGGCGCTCTTTGTCGCCTTGGGCGGCAAGTTCGTTGACCACACTTTCGGCCAGCAGGGACAGGTTCTTGTCGGTTTCGGTTTCTTCGTCCAGTGTCTTCTGGAGCAGCTCGGCCGCGTCGGTGTACCCGAGCGTGTCGGCATAGTTTCGAACACAGGCGTATCCGGCCATTTCGTAGTGCTCGACTTTCTGCGCGGAAAGGATCAGGGCGGCGTCGGTGACGGCAGGCTCGGACTTCCTCTGGATGACCTCGGAGCCTTCTTCGATCAGGCCTTCCATACCTTTGCATTTCCTTCGGCCCGGGTTTTCTCTCAGTTTTCTGAGGACCGACTCCAGCCTTTTCACATGAGTGCGAGTTTGTTTGAGATGTTCCTCGAAACTGTCACGCAAGTCCGCAAAGCTGGCCGCCCGCGCCATCTTGGGCAGCGCCTTGAGAATTTGATTTTCAGCGCTGTATAGATCCTTGAGCTCTTCGATGAAGACGGCCTTCAACGACCATTCAGGCTTTTTTTTGAAATCGGATTTCCGGGGATGGGACGCACCGCTGCGGGATGGTTTTGCTGTTTTTTTCTTAGCCATCGACTCGCCTCCTGGCAAAAGTTTAGCAGTGTCCAAAAGGGGCCGCGACCTTCCGATCGCGGCACCGCCATGTGCACCCGTCGCACACGCGGGAAACGAGCCGGAAAGGCAGAAGTGTCACCGCCGCAGTGTCAGTGCCGCGGTGTCAGTGCCGCGAACGGAGAGAGCGGTGGCCATCGAGTTGTTGCCACGCGTGTGAATATCATCACTCTCGTTCGTTCGTGGCACTGACAATTCCGTGGCACTGACAATTCCGTGGCATTGTCAATTCCGTGGCATTGTCAATTCCGTGCACTGAAGCTTCCGCCGGCACTGAAACTTCCGCCGGATTGTAAGCCCGCTCCGTAACGTAATGGGTTACAATCCTCTTGTGCCGATTCAAGGATTTCGACACAAGGGCCTGGAGCGTTTCTTTACAACGGGCGCCAAAGCCGGAATCCGGGCCAAGCACGCCGGCCGACTCCGGCTCATACTTGGCCGCCTTAACGTCGCGACCGGTCCCGCCGACATGAGTCTGCCGGGATTGGATCTGCACCAACTCCGGGGGGACCGAAAGGGGACCTGGGCGGTGCGCGTAAGCGGGAATTGGCGTGTCACGTTCGGCTTTGTCGGCAAGGACGTCAAGCATGTGGATTACGAAGACTACCAGAGGCCGCGCTATGAAGATGCATAACCCTCCCCATCCAGGGGAGATACTGCGTGAGCTTTGCCTCAAACCATTGAGCCTCACAGTCACGGAAGCCGCCCAAGCGCTGGGGGTGAGTCGCAAGACACTGTCGAGCATCCTGAATGGACATGCTGGAGTCAGCGTCGAGATGGCCGTGCGGCTGTCGATTGCGTTCAACACGACCGCTGAGAGCTGGCTGAACCAGCAGGTTCAATACGATCTGTGGCGCGCCGAACGGAGCCGAAGCAAGCTTCGTGTTATCAGACTCTCCGTCGCTTGATCTCCCACTTCTGACTCCGCATGATCAAGCTGGGCGAATCCGGTGCCGCAGTGTCAGTGCCGCGAACGAAGAGAGCGGTGACCATCGAGTTCTTGCCACGTGTGTCAATATCACCACTCTCTTCTCTCGTGGCACTGACACTTCCGCAGCTCTCGTCAACCAGCAAACAGAGCAGCTCTTCGAGACTGGAATTGCTGGCGA
>JBPCNK010000022.1:0-29615 GCA_051001345.1 Acidobacteriota bacterium
TGCCACGAACGAAGAGAGTGGTGATATTGACACACGTGGCAAGAACTCGATGGTCACCGCTCTCTTCGTTCGCGGCACTGATGTTCCCGGCACTGATGTTCGCGGCACGAAACGTCCGCACTGAAACCTCCATGGAATGGTCCCGGATTGAAGTTGTCGTAAGCAGCTCCACTCTCGAATATCTGCTCTGTGCGCTGGTTGACGAAAGCGTCGGAGCGATCCTCGAAGAAGATCTGCCGGATGCTCAGACTCGCCTGATTTTTGCCGTCCCTGACGGTCATGACGCTGGCGCGTTGGTCAATCGCCTCGGCGTTTTCCTTTCGAGTCGCGGCCAGCAGAGCGACATTCAAATCCGCACTGCGCGTGAGCCTGACTGGTCGCAGGCCTGGAAGTCTTCCTTCCACCCGATCTGCATTTCCGAAGGGTTCTGGGTCAGACCTTCCTGGGAGACATTGCCGGCCGAAGCGACCGGTATTGAAATCGAAATCGATCCTGGCAAGGCATTCGGCGTGGGCAGTCACGAGACAACCCGGCTGTGCCTGCGCGCGCTGAAGCGACTGTCCGAGGAGCGCCCGCTGGGCAGCATCCTCGACGTCGAAACAGGCAGCGGCATCCTTGCCATTGCGGCCGCCCGGTTGGGAGCCAATGCAGTGACGGCCATCGACACTGATCGGTTCGCTACGGAGGCAGCCGCTGAAAATATCCTGCGCAACCGTGTCGGCGATGTCGTATCACTTTCGCCGGTCCTGCTGCAGGACCTCGATGAATGCTACGACGTTGTCATCGCTAATTTGACAGCGGCCGACCTGACCGCTCTGGCTTCCCCGCTGTGCGCACGGGCGGCACGGCATGGAGCGCTCGTGCTTTCCGGAATTCTGGCGGGCGAGCAGGCCGATGAAGTGCAGGACCAGTTCGCGCAGCGTGGGTTCCCTGAGGCCTCGACGGAGGTGGAGGGGGAGTGGGCTGTTGTGGTGTTGCGGAGGGGGGAATAGTCGGGGAGGTGGCACGAGCCGTGGGCGCGAGTACGGTCCCGAGGCACGTGCACGAGCACGTCAACGAGCACGATAACGTCAACGATGACGAGCGCGGCAACGGGGATTGGATCAAAACTGGGAATTGGGACAGGGGTCGTGGTCAAGAAAAGCCACGAGCCTGTGCCAATACTTCTGCCAACCCGCTCCCTTACGGTCGCGGCACTGCTGGCGACTGGCGACCGGCGACTGGCGACTGCTTAGCTTCTGGCTCGTGTTGACAGCACACCCGGAACCGCAACGTTGACCTCCGGTGCTGCGGCCATCAGGTCGTACGCGGTGGGACCCAGCCGCATCTCCATTTTCAAAGCCTCGTCGCGCGTCAGGGCCTGGCCGGTATAGGCGGAGATCCGGCCCATGATGGCCGTCAGGCAGGACTCGGCAACATTGCGGGTCTCGTTGATCTGCTTTCCGGTCCGAATCGCCGCCACCAGGTCGGTGTGCTCCTGTTGGTACGGCTTGTTGTCGGTACCCGTGAACTTCCAAACGACCGTCTTGCCGTCCTTGCCGAAGATCGTGATGCGGCCGTTGTTGTAGCACAAGGCCGAACCTTTCGTCCCGGTGAAGAACTCCGATACGCTGTTGGCGCAGCCGTCGATCTGCCGGCACATACTGTGCAGGTGCATGCCGTTGGCAAACTCGTAATCCACGCTGAACGTATCGTATTGGTCGCCGGTAATGCGCCGATGGCGCCCGCCCATTCCGACGGCCTTGACCGGATGGCTCCCGGTAAACCACTCGACAACGTCCAGGTTATGAACGTGCTGCTCGACAATGTGGTCGCCCGACAGCCACGTCCAGTTGACCCAGTTGCGGATCGCCCACTCCATGTCCGACCAGCCCGCTTCGCGATCGCGGTGCCATAGCTTCCCCATGTTCCAATAACAGTTGGCTCCCACGATTTCCCCAATGGCGCCGGCGGCAATCTGTTTGTACACCGCGAGGTAGGACGACTGATGGCGCCGCTGCGTTCCGGCCACAACGGACAGGCCTGCGGCCTGAGCCTTTTCTCCGGTGTGCAACACCGAACGGATCCCGGACGGGTCAACCGCAACGGGCTTTTCTATGAACACATGTTTTTTGGCTGCTACGGAGGCGGCGAAGTGTTGCGGTCTGAAATGGGGCGGCGTGGCCAAAATGACGAGGTCGATGTCGGATGCCAGGACCTTCTCGAAATTGTCAAAGCCCGTAAAACAGCGGTCCTCTGCCACCGTCTGGCCTTTGGAGGAAAGAGCAGTGCGTGCCCGGTCGACTCGGTCACGGAACAGGTCACCCAGCGCCGTGATCTTGATGTTCTCGGCTCCGGCGAGAATGTCATGTGCGGCTCCTGTGCCGCGACCACCGCAGCCGATCAATCCGACCTTCAGGACCGGTCCGTTGGGGGCGCTGGCCAGTACTTCGCTGCTGCGGGTCACAACGGCGGCGGCGGCACTGGTGGCAACAGCCGTCTGCAGAAAATCCCGGCGGGTAGGATTCTGTTTGTGTCTCATAATGCGTTTCTCCTTTGCAGGTCTACAACCCGCAGGAAACTTGATGTTGGCGGGCTCTTATGTTTCCACTAACGCGACGGCGGGTCAAGGAAATTGGGGATTGGGGATATTGGGGATTGAATTGCGGATTGCGGATTGATTGCGACTCGCGACAATCTGGCAAGTCGATCCATGAGTTACCCGACCTGTTCTCCCAAAGGATTTTCGGCATCGCCTGCGGTTACTCCGACTGCAATGACGCGGCGCGGTTGGCCGAAGATCCTGGGTCGAAGATGGGCGCCAAAGGTGCAAAAAGAATTTGGTTGACAAGCGAGACGACAAGGTATTTTGTAGTGTAGTTATCGTCGCATGGATGAATTTTCAAAGTCGCGACATCTTATGGGATCAAGTAGTCTCTGTTCTCGTGGTTTTCCTAGTCCTCCAGCTTGGCCTCAGCGCTTCGCTAAGTGCTCAGCAGCAGCCGCAGCTTATCTCAACGTCGGAAATGCGCGCCGCCATCCAATCTCAGTCGCGCGATCGTGCTGACCGCGTTAGGGAAATCACCCGCTCACTCGGTAGAGTGGAGCTGATCAGCCAGGTCTCACGGCTGGGTGGCATGAGGAAGGTGGAAACTGCACTAGGGACACTGGATGATGAAACTCTGCAAAACCTTTCTCAACAGTGTCGACGGGCGGAGAAGGATTTTTCGGGAGGATTGAAAACTGGTTACTGGGTCCTAATCGGCGTCGTTGCATTCCTTGCGGTCGTTCTCGTAGTCAACTTGGTTCATGACAACTCGTAGTTTCGTCTGCGGTTAGGATCCTTAACGGTTTTCAGATGCGGTTCTGCGCGCGGGCTTCATTGGCACCTGCGCCCGATTTGGTGAGGAGCTCAGAATTATGGGACTAATCGGGCAACGAAGCAGGATTCGGCACCTTAGGGATCAAGTAGTTACTGTCCTCGTCGTTTTCCTAGTCCTCCAGCTTGGCCTCAGCGCTTCGCTAAGTGCTCATCAGGAGCCGCAGCTTATTTCAACGTCGGAAATGCGCACCGCCATCCAATCTCATTCGCGCGATCGCGCTGGCCATATTAGGGAAATCACCCGCTCACTCGGTAGAGTGGAGCTGATCAGCCAGGTCTCACGGCTAGGTGGCATGAGGAAGGTGGAAACTGCATTAGAGACACTTGATGATGAAACTCTGCAAAACCTTTCTCAACAGTGTCGACGGGCGAAGAAGGATTTTTCGGGAGGAATGAAGGCAGGTTATTGGGTCCTAATCGGCGTCGTTGCATTCCTTGCGCTCGTTCTCGTAGTCCAATTGGTTCATGACCCTTCGTAGTTTCGTCTGCGGTTAGGATCCTTAACCCTCTTCAGATGCGGTTCTGCACGCGGTGGCTTGTAAGAGGACGTCGCGCGATGAAAGCTCTCGGGTTTCGGGGTAGCATGCAGCATCGCAGAAAACAAGTAGTTACTGTCGTAGTCGTTTTGCTAGTTTTTCAGCTTGATCTCAACGCCTCGTTGAGTGCGCAGCAGCAGACGCCTCTTGTTTCAAAATCCGAAATGCGCACCGCCATCCGTTCTCAATCCCACCATAGAACCGAAGATGTCATGCAGATTACTCAATCCCTGAGCAGGACGGAACTGATTGGCCACGTTTCACGGCTGGGGGGCATGAAGAGGGTGGAAGCCGCGCTTGGCGCACTTGATGACGCAACTCTGCGATACCTCGCTGAGCAGTGCCGACTCGCCGAAAAAGACTTTTCTGGAGGGCTGAAAACTGGTTATTGGGTTCTGATCGGCGTGGTTACATTTCTTACAGTCTTTCTCCTGCTCATGGTTTTTAATGATCCATCGTAAGCCGATCGGTTGAGACCGGGCAAACGGGGTTCACGGCAGCTTGTGTTTCGAGCCTTTACCATTTACGTTTTCGCTTTCTTTTGCCAATCGTTGTTGATCTTCGGAGCGTCCGAGACACCTTCAGTAAATCTATCCCCCACTGAGTTGCGGCAATCGTCAACAAATCAAGAGTCAGAAGCGGGTCGAAGGACGTTCTTTGACATGCTTCGCGGCCATATCGACGCAGGCCGGTTTGAACAGAGCGAGGCACTGTTGCACAGCTATCTCCGAGCGAATCGGAGGGACCCTGAGGCTCATCGTGAACTTGCGGGGATCCAGTTTAAGTCCGGCAAGTTGGCGGCTGGTGTGCAGTCCGCCAAGAAGAGCGTGAGATTGGATCCGACGAATAAATATGGGCAGGAATTGTTGGCAACGCTGCTTTATCTCACCGGAGACAAAATCCACGCCCTATACCACTGGAATCAAGTGTCTGAACCCAAGATCAAGCGAGTCATCTTCCGCAAAGGTGATTTCGGCGCAGAAGTCTTATGGGATTTGTTTCGCTTCAACGAAGGTGAGATTTTGACTCGCGACGACTGGCGGGAATCGAGTTTTGTGGCAGAGCGACTACGCCCTGGAGCCATGACTCGCTGGTGGCTTGAGCCCGCCGCAGGAAATGATGGATGGGACCTCAATATTGAAGCTCGGCAAGGGAATCCGAACTCGCTACGCCTCTGGTTGGTCACAAACATCCTGAGCGCTGCACTTAACAGAGAACTTTCGTACCATCTGCGAAATGCTACACAAAGAGGATTGTCAGCCGATATCGGCGCGAGAGCAGCTTCCGATGAGCGGAGTTTCAAGTTTCGCTTGAGCTGGCCGGAGCTCCTTGCTAAACGGTCCGTAAGCCAAGTCGCGGTTATGGGCCGTGCCGAAGAATGGAAGATTGGCTCGGCGTCATTTGATATTGAAACGTTCGATGTGCGTTTAGAACAGTGGAGTCTCTTCCGAAACCGCCAGATGACCATCCTGCGCACCTCTTTCAGGAATCAAATGGTTAGAGGACAACCACCCCGAGGATGGGCAGGTGGCTCCGGCGCTATCGTTTTGGGAGCAGAGTGGCAACGCTGGCTTGCAGGCGATGGCTGCAGTGACAGCGAAGGGGCGGTGTCGATCAGCATCGATCAGATCATCCGGAGGAATGGAAAATCTGCGGCAAGTGTACGTGGCGCCGGAAGTTGGGAACGCCGAGTCGATTCGAAACGAAAGATCGACATGAATCTGTCCTTTCAGGCCGGAACCTCGGGTGGAGCGCCGGTTTTCGACAGTTACTACCGCTTTGGAGTAGGGAGGGACGCACTCATACCATTGAGAGCACATCCTGAGCGGATCGACGGAAAGAAGGGGTTTGGTCCGATGGCTCGTGGTTTTCTTGCATATTCAGCCGACATTTCCAAACGGGTTATGGGCGGCGAGCGTACCAATATCTCCGCTTTTGCGTTTTCAGACGGGGCGTACTTGACTACTGAACTGACGAACAGCAGACGAGGATGGATTCGGGATATTGGGTTAGGAATTAGTGCCTTGCTTTATGGCGAAGTCAAGATTTCTGTCATTTGCGGGTACAACATCGAAGCGAACCGGTGGAATGTTTGGGTAGGAATGCCTAACCGAGATTGAACTAGGGGCCCTGCCGTCGGCCACCCGAGAAAACATGAATTGTACCCTGTTGTGGTTGTTTCTAATAACCATTCAAATTACACAAGGGATCTACATTGACGTTCCGTTTGTCCATCAAGCTCCCAATTACTGCGGACCTGCCGCGCTAACGATGGTAATGAAGCATTGGAAGTGGTCAGGAAGCCAACATGATATCGCCAGACACCACCTGCCGTTTCCAAAGCACGGATTGACCGGCGAAGAGCTCAAGCGACTTGCCGAGGTGGAAGGATTTCGCGCAGTTGTGTTCCGCGGCGATTCATCGCGGCTTCGGAACTTGATTCGACAAGGGCGCCCAATTATTGTCGCCATCGACGCCTCACAATTCTCGGCGATTCGCCACTTCGTTGTGATTGTTGGTTGGGACGAAGAAGAGGACGCTTGGCTGGTTCACGATCCGGCTGGTGGCCCGTACATCCGACAAAAGAGGCCGCACTTCGAGAGGTCTTGGCGGAAAGTCGACTGCTGGTCGATGCTGGTTCTACCTCGGGCTGACTGACTCAGACTGATCCAGCGAGCCTCGACACAGACTTTTTCACAACGGAGAGTTTAGAAGTTTTGACGGTATCACTCCTGAACTGCGACGTTCTGACACAGCGTACAGCAAGACATGAATCGGCGACGGGGCGACGTTCAACCCGGCCGCCTGCTCGGGCCCCACTCTTGGGTGAGGGTGTTTCTACTACGCCCTAACCCTATCTTAGCTCCTTAAAGATAGCGTCTCATACGCCGTGAGACGAAGCTCTCGGTGCGGCTGCCGTTGCGGCGAACTATTAGTGCGGCCACATGCGGTGTCCGTTCGGCCAGGCGCAGGGCTTCGGGCGGCGGCAGAACCGTCAAGGCCGTAGCCAGCCCATCGGCAGTCGTTCCCGACGGCGCAATGACGGTCACACTCGATGAGTTTCGCAACCCGAGTCCCGTCAGCGGATCGATGATGTGCGAATAGCGCTGGCCGCCGATTTCGACAAATTGCTCGGTGTCGCCGGAAGTCGAGACGGCTCGATTTATGAGGACGAACTTGCGTTCCGGCGCCGGGTCAGTGGGGTCGGCATTTCGAACCGATACAACCCACCCGGCCGCGCCGGGCGGCGCTTCGGAAACCGCGATGTCGCCACCGACGGCAACCAGGGCTCTGGAAATCTGACGGTGACGCAAGGTCGACAAAACTTCGTCGGCCGCAAAACCTTTGGCGATGCCGCCCAGATCCAGCCGCATGTCCGACCGCAACAGCCGAACCGCGTGGCTCTTCCGATCCAGGACAATCTTGCGATAGCCGCTGGCCTCCTTTGCCTGCGCCAGTACGGCAGCGTCGGGCAAACGCCTGGTCCGCCGGGATTGTCTCCACAACTGCGTCAGCGGCCCCACGCTCACATCGAAGGCGCCGTGCGAATCCCTGGAGATTTGCAGCGACTGCTCAAGCAGAAAGAACAATTCCGGACTGACGGCGACTGGCTGGTGCACCGCGTTTGTTCCGAGGCGGGACAACTCGCTCTCCGGCTTGTAGTCGCTCA
The DNA here is from genome assembly GCA_051001345.1 of Acidobacteriota bacterium. Lineage (GTDB taxonomy): Bacteria > Acidobacteriota > UBA6911 > JACQSX01 > JBPCNK01 > JBPCNK01. Next base: position 7,568 of record JBPCNK010000022.1, read on the forward strand.
GCATCCGATCGAGCTGCTCGACGCGCAGGAAAGACGAGTCAAAGGCCGCGCGCGCCTGCGGTTCGGCCGGCGCATACAGGACGACCCGCACAAGCGTGCCCATCAGAAAACGGGACTCTTCAAACCGCTCCAGGTTTCCGACGACTCCGTCCAGGCCTGCGGCACGTGGCGAGTGGAGCCTCGTGTCAGGGCAAGCGGTCGTGGCCAGCAACACCAGCAGCAGCCACGTTCTTTGCGGGAGCGCATGCGACAATTCGGCGGACGCCTGGAGATTCATCCGGCCAACCTCGGGACTCTTGTGCGGGTGGTTTTGCCGACGGTGATGTTGCGCGTGACTGCGACAATCCGTGCCTTGGTCCCGCCAGCCGGCGACTGGCGACTGGCCACCGGTCTCGCGACTCGCGACTCGCGACTCGCGACTTTCTTTTTCATTCCTCGCTGGCGCCGCGGGCGACTCGGATGCCGATATGCCAGCAGTCCGAATACCACCACTTGCTCTTGGGAATATTCGGGTCCGTTACCAGGCAATCCGCTTCGGTCGAAGGCATCCGGACTCCGCACGCCAGTTTGGCTGCCTCAACCTTATACGAACCGCCCCGGATGACCCACTCGCTTCCCTTCTCGGGACCCTGCGGATCGCGAGGCCAGGCGCCGGGTGCGAAACGCTTGTAATCGTCTTGGCTGAAGCGATCGGCGGTAAATTCAGCGACGTTACCGAGCATGTCGAACAGTCCCCAGGAGTTGGGCTTCTTTTGGGCTACTTCCTGCGACATATCGTCGCTGTTGCCCTTGTGCCAGGCAACTTCATCGACGCTGGCCAGATGGCTCTGTTTGCTGCCGGCGCGGCAGGCATACTCCCATTCGGCCGATGTCGGCAGCCGATATTTCTTGCCGGTCAGCGCCGAGAGCCACTCACAGTATTTTGTGGCGGCAAAGTGGGACATGCTGACGGCCGGTCGCGTGCCCCGGCCCCAGCCAAGATCGGGCGGGATGTAAGGGGGGGTCGGGCGCGTGACGGCATCCACTTTGGGATCGCGGATTGCGGCCCCCTCCGTCTGAAAATAAAATACTTCGTATTCATCCCAAGTCACTTCGGTCTTGCCGATCCAGAAAGGACTAACCGTTACGGAGTGCGCGGGTCCGTCCTCCGGGGAGCCGCGGGTGAATTTTCCTCCGGGCACGCCGATCATTTCAAAACCGACTTTGGTCCCGCGTATGGTTTCCGTGTAATTGGCCGGCGGTGTGGCCGGCGCAGCAGTGGCAATCAGGATGGCCAGCAGCACAAGGCTCGAACAGATGGCGGAACTTCGCATACGCTTCATAGATCCATAGAGTACCGCACTGAGGAGAAAGTCGCCAGTCGCCGGTCGCCAGTTAGTGGCCAGTGAACGGATTGACCCATTCGGCCCGCAATGGTAGCTTCTCGGCCATGATCCACTTGAAAGCAATCCGATTCATCCTGCTGGTTTTGACGTGGCTCCTTCTGGCTCGGCCGCTCGGGGCGCAACCAGTTGACCAGGCCAATGAGATCGAAGCGCTTCGCAGCGAAGTGGCGCGGCTGCGCCAACAAGTCGACAATCTGCCGTTTGTCGTACAACAACTGCGCAAGGCCAACACCGACACGCAATTTCAATTGGCGGCTGCCAGCAACTTCAACTATTCAAAGGTTGCGTACAAGAGCAAGGTCGATGGCTTCGACGTGCCAGCCTACGTATTCACGCCGCTCGTCAAGGCGGGAAAACGGCGCCACCCCGCGCTGCTCTGGATTCACGGCGGTGTCCACGGAGATCTGGATTCCTACTATGCCCGATTCATGAAGCCGTTTCTGGCCAAAGGGTACGTCATCATCGCGCCGGAATATCGCGGCAGCACCGGCTACGGCAGACGCCACTACGAAGCCATCGACTATGGTGGTAAAGAAGTGGACGATTGCCTGACGGCGGTTGATTACTTGATTGAAAACGTAGACATGGTCGATCCGCAAAGAATCGGCCTGATCGGCTGGAGTCACGGAGGTTTCATCGCGCTTCATTCGATTTTTCGAGAACCCGAGAAGTTTGCCTGTTCGGTCGATGTCGTCGGGGTGACGGATTTGATCACGCGCCTGGCGTACAAATCGGACAGCTACCGGCGCATCTTCTCCGCACAGCCTGGAATCGGAGGGACCGTTGAGGAAAGGCGTGATATCTACCTAGAGCGCTCCCCTTTGTATCACGTAGAAAAACTTCGGACACCCCTGCTGATTCACGCCGCCGACAACGACGATGACGTCCATATCATCGAAAACGAACGGCTGATAGAGGAGCTAAAACAGGCGGGCAAACAGTTTGAATACAAGATCTACCACAACCCGCCCGGCGGTCATTCCTTCAATCGGGTTGAGTCTCCCCAGTCCCGAGACTCCTGGAAGCTCATCACTGAGTTCCTGGAGCGTCATCTGGCGAGACGGTAAGACTGACGGAAAACTTGTCATCCTGACAAATTTTCATACAGCCCGGCGACCTTCTGCAATTTTTGCAGGCTTCGTTGGGACCATTCGTTAATCTTCCCCACGGCGTACCCAGCCCGGCTGTGCCTCAATGTCGGTGCCGTGCCCGAAGGGCACTCGTTGGTCTCGGACGTAAAGCCCATCAGGTCGCTGACGTAATTGGGCCCGAGTCCGTTAAGCCCTAGGCTTTGTTCTTTCGCCCCTGCGGGGCTCGTCGAAACGACGAACCCGAAACCCAGGGCTTGCGCCCTGGGCTGTAGTCTTTCGCCCCTGCGGGGCGACCTCCATTTCGAACTCCGCAAGCACGGCTACGTCACCGCGGCTGAGACTTTCTCTCGGTCCTAGTCACCTCGCCTCACTGAAAAACTCGCTCTGGCACACCAGTTGCTAAGAAAGGGATCGGGACGTTTGAACTATCTGGAGGGTTTATGTGCGACAGGCGACGGATCACGGCTTACCTTCAAAACAAGCTGGACCTGGATTCAAAGCTGGAAATTCTCGACCACGTTGAGCACTGCCCGCACTGTTGGTACCAGTTGTACCTGCTGAGGAAACTGCCCCAAGCCTTTTACGGATATTCTGACTCGGCTGTTCCGGCTGCTTAAGGCCCGGCTAACCGATACACATCCCTTTCTTCGGAGCGCCGCAGGTACCGCAGGGTCCGGTCTCGGCTACGGCGCGTGCGCTCCCAGGAACGGCAAACGTGGACAGCAACTGTTCGGCGTCGCTGCTGTGGCAGCTGCGGCATTCAATCCGCGCCGCCGCCGAAAGAAGGATCTGTTCAAAAATCTCGCCACATTGCCGGCAGCGGTACTCGTAGATGGGCAACTCACCCTCCTTGGATGAGTTGATTGTATCATCCGGTAAAGGACGAAGGACAAAGGACGAAGGACGAGGTACAAGGGACGAATTACGACACGACACGCTCCTATCCATTCCTTGGTAGTTCGTCCGTCGTCCTTAGTCCTTTCGTCCTTGGTACTTAGTCCTTGGTCCTTAGTCCATAGTCTGGCCACTGGCCACTGGCGACTTCTGCGCCTTTTTTTCAAAAACTTCTACCCAGAAACCATCTCGCTCGAATCGGCGTATCCTTTCAAACCCGGTCAGGCCGGCTGGAATGTGTTCGGTATCCCGCGTTCCATACACGCGCTGGCTCCAGCCTTTTACAAAAGGCAAATGCAGCAAGTTGATGGCAGGATCGCGCCTCTCGTTGAAGGTCACCACAATCTCGGAGCTCGAGGCAGTAAACGAACGCAGGTACGCCGGGCCTGTGGTGAGGACATCGACGACGGGCAAAGGATGGAACACGTAGCCTAATTCCGGTCGAGACAGCTCGTCGGTCACAGGCCAATGCGTCAGGATCGTCTTACCCGGCCGTTCGGCGGCCAGCACGGCCGAAGCCTCGCTGTGAACCCGAACGTAGCTGCGATAATCCAGTTCGTTTTCAAACAGCGTCGGATACACGGGTGTCCAGCCCATATTGACGGCCAGGACGATGGGCGCCAGCACTGCAAACAGGTGAGGCCGCTGTCCCAACTCGCGCAGCGCGCCGGCGAAAGCCCAAAGTAGAAACAAAGGCAGCACGGGAAGAATCGAACGCACCAGAAACGGGCCAGGCACCACGCTGAAATAGACGAGATGCAGCGCAATGAGGGCCGCAAACGCGCGGACAGCGCGTTGCCGCATCAGGTTTTCCGATTCTGAGAACTGCAGCAGGTCCCACACAAAATATTTCTGCCGCTCTTGACGCAGTCCCAAATAAGCCAGCAGGAACGGAATGAAAAGAAAATCCGAAATGAACAGCTGGTAGCTGTAGCGCAAAAAATTGACCGCCCCGCGCAGCAACCCCCAACTTCCGATCGGGGAGACGGCGGCCTGCGGGATCTGATTCAAACTGACCAGGAACGCCCAAGCCGCCAGAAGCGCGGCCGGCGCGGCGACGATGGCCAGTGTCGAAGCCCGTTTTCGTTCCTCGCTGAGCAAGACGGCGAGGCACAGCCCCAACACGAACACCACACCCGTGTGGCTGACCAGCACCATCGCCGAAGCCGCAATAGCGTAAGTGAGCCAACTGCGTTCCAGAAATGCGTGCAACGCCCAGAGACCCAGAAACGTCAGCGCGATTTGCGGATGGTATAGGCCGGACTCGGCCAGAAACAGGGGGGTGATCGCAAGCCAGAGCGTCGCGCAGGCGGCGACTCGCACATCCCATAGTTTGCGGCCGATCTGGAAGGTGTAGTAGAGCACCCCGCCCCCAAGCGCCAACGCCAACATCCGGGTGACCCAGACGTGCTCTCCAAATAGTTTCCAGAGCATCGCCAGTGCCAGCGGCATCAGCGGACCTGACGAAACCCACACACCCGCGGCGTCGCCGAACTGCCGGGCTGCGGGAATGAAGGAACCGGCTTCGTCCCAGTAGTAGGGAAGCTGGAAGACCGGGCGGTTCAGCAACGCCAACAGCGCTACAGCCAGCGGGAATAACCACCGAAATACAACGGCCCCGTTTTCCGACGAGAGCTGGCCTGAACCAGCCGCGGTAAAACGGTCTACCGGCGAAGCGTGCCATGACGGATGGTCGAATCCGCCCTTGCTCATTCGATACAGATTGGTTGTGCGCTCTTCGGACACTGGGAACCTCCAAAACAGTCCGCTCCCGCGCAATTTGAATTCTATGGGTTTGCCGAGAATGAAAGTGTGATTTGGATCGCAAATCAGGGGTCAGGCTTCAGGGGTCAGGGGTCAGGGAATTGCGGATTGCGGATTGCGGATTGCGGAGTGAGCGTCGATTTAGGCCTGTGGCTTCGCTTTTAGATTCGCGTCCCTGACCCCTGACCCCTGCACCTTAATTTCAAGCGCCGACACGGAAGCCGCCGGGAATTCCCAAACCGCCGGATTGGCCATTGATCTTTCCACCACCCGCATCACCTCCACGCTGTTCAGGTAGGTGACTTCGAGCAGCGGGTCGTCTGCGATCTCGAAGGCACGGCCACTTTGAATTGGATGGCCTTCAATCTGAACCTGCGCTTTGACAGCGCGCGTGCGCTGCGTGTTGACGACGTGCAGAAAGATCGTATCGCCGCTGCGGCTGGCCGCGATGTCCAATCCGTCCGGCGTCTGCTTCACGGCGATGGCGTCACTGCCGATGTGGTGGCGGTAGAGTTTCATCACGCGCGCGATGGGTTGCAAGTAAGCGCGCCCCTGCCCTTTCGGCACGGGAATGAGCACTGCGTTGTTCTGCCAGCGTGTGCCACAGAAATCGGCGGCAGTCGCAATCTTGAGGAGATCGCCGTGCCGTTGATGGTTGTTGAGAATGCGCGCATAGGATACGCCGGCCGCCCAGGTGGAATTGACATCGCCGCGATCACGCCCCGGAATGGTGAAATGGCATTCTGTCATCGCCAGCGGCATCTGCTGGCGTCCTAGTTGTTCACGGATCGCGCGAATCTTCTTGTCATTGATCTCCCAGGCTTTCATCAGCTGCTGCCAGGTCGCCTCGGCGTCACGGCGGTAAAGCTCGCCGCGCAAAACAGGCTGCTCCTCCGCATCCGGGTTGAACATGTGATGGAACGCCAGGAATTGAAGGTGTTCGCCTGCAACTTGGATCATGCGACCCGCCCAGCCGCTATCGCCCCAACCGATCAGTTGGATGGACGGGTCGGCGCGGCGCATAGCTTTGGCAAACTCGACCGTTTTTCGCGCCGCCGCTTCCAGATCAAAGCCGTTCCTGTCGTACGAAGTCTCATTGCCGATTTGCCAGTATTTGACCGCGTGCGGCGCAGCCTGCTCATGCGCGCGCCGTTCGGCGTTGGCCGGATCGTTGCAGTACGCCACCCACTCGGCCGCTTCCTTCGCATCCGCCGTGCGTACGCTGCCTTTCGCTTTCGTATACCGCTGTCGGCCATCCGATTCGAAATTCACACAGATGAGCGGCTCGGCTCCGACCTGCCGCGAAAAATCAACGAACTCCGCCGTGCCAACCTGGTTCGATTCGATGCCGCCCCATAGCAGGTTGAGCATCGGCGGGCGTTTTGCACGCGGCCCGACGCCTTCGCGCCAGCGGTAGAAGTCAACAAAGATGCCGCCCCAGCGCAGCATCGTCGGCGCAAGCTCGCGCGTGATTTCCAGCACGTCTTCGCGCCACTTGTCGCCCAAATGGTCCCATGCAGCTTCGACCGATCCGTCCGTCGTGCCGAGCGGCTCCATAAACTGCATGTACAAATACGGCGAGAGCTTGAAGAGTGGCGTCGGATCCAGTGCGATCAATTGCGCACCCGCCTCTTGTGCGCGCACGGCAGAGTTTGCGACCAGTACTCCCGGGCTGCCGGCCAACAGGCCGATTGTCTGGCGACGTGTATATTTGCGTCCTTTAGCTGGCTTCATGCGTCCCCAACCCAAGGTGCAAGCGCAGCGAGTCTTCGAGCCTTTTGATACAAGATGCCGCCGACCATGAACGCGCCTCAAAGGACGATTATGGGTGCCGAAATGACTGAGGGGCAAGGACGAAATCAGCGATTCAGTCAAAGTTTAGTAGACTCCGTTCGCCAGGAGTGTTTCATCCGGGAATTGGCTCAGTGAGGACTTGGAAAAATGGTGACGACAAAACGCTTGCTGCATGTCTCCCAAGCAGCACTGCTGATGGGGCTGCTGCTTTGCGCTTACTCTTTGGCGCAAGACCGCCCGAACGTAGTGCTGATTTATGCCGACGACATTGGGTACGGCGACCTTTCAGCGTATGGCGCAACCGCTTTACAGACGCCTCACATGGACCGGCTCGCCAAAGAAGGCTTGCGTTTTACTGACGGGCATTCACCTGCCGCTACCTGTACGCCATCGCGCTATGCCTTACTCACGGGCGAATATGCGTTTCGCAAAAAGGGGACGGGCATTTTGCCCGGCGATGCGGCGCTCATCATCGAACCGGGTCGCACCACCTTGCCCGTCATCTTTCAGCGCGCGGGCTACCGCACGGGCGTCGTCGGTAAATGGCATCTCGGCCTTGGCCCGCCAGGCGGTCCGGATTGGAACGGCGAGATTAGACCGGGGCCTAACGAGGTCGGCTTCGACTATTCGTTCGTGATGGCCGCGACAGGCGACCGCGTGCCCACCGTGTACGTCGAGAACGCCAGTGTCGTCGGCCTCGATCCGGCTGATCCGATTCGAGTGGATTACACCAGGCCGATTGGGAATGAGCCGACGGGGAAGGCGAATCCTGAGTTATTAAAGATGCGTCCGAGCCATGGCCACGATATGGCGATCGTCAACGGCATCAGCCGCATCGGCTATATGACCGGCGGTCGCCGGGCGTTGTGGAGGGACGAAGACATGGCCGACGTTTTCACCAGCAAGGCGGTCAAATTTATCGAAGAAAACAAGGCCAGGCCTTTTTTCCTCTTCTTCGCCCTGCATGACCCGCACGTGCCCCGTGTGCCGCATCCGCGCTTTGTCGGCAAGACGACGATGGGGCCGCGTGGCGATGCGATTGTGCAGGCCGATTGGTGCGCCGGTGAAATTCTCGCGGCGCTGGATCGGCTGAAGCTGGCGCGCAACACCATCGTCATCTTCACCAGCGACAATGGGCCAGTCGTGGACGACGGATACCAGGATGACGCCGCGGCCAAGCTCGGCCATCACAAACCCGCCGGGCCATGGCGCGGCGGCAAGTACAGCAACTTTGAAGCGGGCACGCGCGTGCCGTTACTGGTTCGTTGGCCCGGCCAGGTTAAACGCGGCGTGTCGGAGGCGCTCGTGTCGCAGACAGACCTGCTGGCGTCGTTTGCGTCGTTCACCAAACAGTCGCTGGCGGCGCCGGATGCGCCGGACAGTTTCGATCTGATGAAGACGTTGTTGGGCAAAGCCAAAACCGGACGCGACTCACTGATCGAACAGGCCGGCGCGCTCTCCTTGCGGCAAGGTCCGTGGAAATACATCGAACCCGGTAGCGGACCCAAAATCAACAGAAACACCAACACGGAATTGGGCAACGATCCTGCGCCGCAGCTTTACAATCTGGCTGCCGATCTCGGCGAAACCAGGAATGTGGCGTCGCAGCACCCCGCACGGGTGAAAGCGATGACGGCGGAGTTGCAACGCATTCGGCAGTCCGGACGGAGCAGGTGAGTAGCTGTTGGCGCGCCTGACTCTCTCTTTTTCTTTGGCTTCAAAATGCGCGCGAGACGCGCGGGCTCCCAGGCCGCTGCGAGGAGCTCCTCGAAAGAAGGCTGGAAGCCTGTCCCACCCGAGCCCTGCCCACTGCCCGCTGCCGACTGCCGACTAGTCGCAGCGCAATGCCTCCACCGGATCGATCCGCGTGGCTTGGGGTCATCGGTATGCAGCAGCCTGAATGCCATATAACTCGGCATACTGGCCCCGCTTGGCCATCAGCTCTCCGTGCGCGCCGACCTCGACGACGCGCGCGCCGTCGAGCACCACAATCAAGTCGGCCATGCGTACCGTCGAGAAGCGGTGCGACACCAGGATGGTGATGCGGCCGTCCTGGCCACCGCCGCGCGCCGCCGCGGCATAACGCTCAAACAGCGCGTGCTCGGTCTCGGCGTCAAGCGCCGCGGTCGGCTCGTCGAGCACCAGCACGAGCGGGTGATCGCGCATGAAGCCGCGCGCCAGCGCAAGCTTCTGCCATTGCCCGAAGCTCAGCTCTACGCCATTTGGCCAGGTGGGCCCAAGTTGAGTGTCGAGCCCCGCGGTCAACCGCACGATGACATCGTCGGCCCCGGCGCGGCCAACGGCCGTCACCACCGCAGCCTGGTCGTCCAGACGCGGCACGTCGCCGACACCCACGGTATGACGCGCGATAAACTCGAAACGGAAGAAGTCCTGGAACGCCCCGGCCATCCGAGCGCGCCAGCCGTCGGCCGGGATGCGGGCCAGCTCCGTGCAATCGATGAGAATCCGTCCTGCCGTCGGCTCGTACAGCTTGGCAAGGAGCTTGACCAGCGTGGTTTTCCCTGCCCCGTTCTCTCCAACAATCGCGACCACGGTGCCCGCCGGCAACTCGAGGTTCACATCGTCGAACACGAGACGCTCGGTGCCGGGGTAGGCGAAGGAGACGTGCTCGAAGCGGATACCTTCCGCGAGTCTGACAGGCACCGGCTGGTCGGCATCCGACACGAGCGATGCGGCGTAGTCTTCGAGCCACGCAAGACGCCTCGAGCTGTCCATCCACACACCGCGCAGGAAGCCGATCTCGCCCACCGTTCCGCCTATGTACGAAGACAGCCTCGACCCGGCGGCGAGAGCTAGCAGCACGTCGCCCGCCGGCGCATTGAGCCCTGACGAGACAAACACGATGGCGCCCACGTAGGCTGCGCCGAAGACCGCCCACGCCACCGTGTGCCACGCCGCCGAACCCCAGCGTGCACCAGCGACCGGCCGGTACCAGGACTCCCACGCGAGACGGCGTTCCTTGATCAGTCGATCGCCGATTCCGGTCACGCGGACTTCCTTGCCCGGCGTCGCGGTCGTCGCAGTGTCGAACAAATGCCGAGCCAGACGGCCCGCCGATGCGCCGCGCTCGTAGGCGTCACGCTCGACCGCAGGCCGCCACGTTGACGTGAAGACGGTCGGCGCGGCAAACAGCGCCAGCAAGGCAAGCGCCGGGTGGATCGACATCAGCAGCGCGACGGTCACGCCCAGCCGCAGAATCCACCCGCAGGTGGAGAACAGCGACATGTACATGTGGTCGAGCATGAACACCTGGTTGCGGAGAACGGCGAGCCGATCGAGATACTCCGGGCGCTCCTGATGCGCGATGGTCGCGATGGAGGCAAGCAGCCGCGCCACGTGCGATTCGAGCGCGATGGTGACCTTGTCGCGAAAGCGGCGCTGCACGCGCGTGCTGACGGTGCGGAGGAACCAGGTAGCTGTGGCCGACACGCCCAGCGCCACCGCCGCAATCAGGACGAGACTCCAGTTGCCCTTGAGTACGCCGTCGCCGAGCAATTTGAACCAGAGCGCGAGCAGGGCGTCCGGCAACGCCGACAGCAGGGAGAGGGTGAAGGCCGCGAGCAGCAGGCCTGGTTCGTGGCTGTAGCCGAGCTTGCATAGGCGCCACATCGACGAAAGCGCGGGCGGCAGATCGGCGCGCGTACCGGCGCGGCGCTTAGACGAGGATGTCATAGCTCTTTCCCTCTTCATCCTCGGCGCCAAAGCGCTGTGCCTGGAGATCGAACATGGTGCGGTAGCGACCGCCCTGTGCCATCAGCTCGTCGTGCGTGCCGAGCTCGATAACCTTTCCCTGCTCGAGCACGCAGATCCGGTCGGCGTGGCGGACGGTAGAGAAGCGATGTGAAATCAGAATCGTGGTGCACTGGCGCGTGGCGGCAAGGATGCGCTCGAAGATCGCCGCCTCCCCGCGCACGTCAAGCTGCGCCGTGGGCTCGTCGAGCAGCACCACGCCCGCGCCGAGCTTGACGGCGCACAGCGCGCGCGCCAGCGCCACGCGCTGCCACTGCCCACCCGACAGATCCGTGCCGCCTTCGTAGCCGCGAGCCAGAATCGTGTCGAGACGCGCCAGCTTCGATGCCCCGGCCGCCTCAAGCGCCTCGAGCACCACGTGATCGGGTGCGCCCCCGGGCGCGACGTTGTCGCGCAGCGGCAGCTCGAAGCGGGTGAAATCCTGAAACACCGCGGTCAGGCGCCTGCGCCACGACGGCAAGTCGAGTTCACGCACGTCCACGCCATCGATCTCGATTGCGCCGGACTGCGGGTCGTACAGCCGGCACAGGAGCTTGGCGAGCGTCGTCTTTCCTGCGCCGTTCTGGCCGACGATGGCGAGGGACGAGCCGGAGGGAATGGTGAGGTCAAAGCCTTCGAGCACGGACGCACCACCCGGGTACGAAAAAGTCACATCACGGAAACGGATCTCGCGCGCTGGAAGGCCATCGGCCAGTTGGCGGCCGGACGGCAACGCGCCGGCAGGCTCCATCGCGGGCCCGAGGCGGAGCACCGCGGCGACTGGCGCCGCCGCACCGTCCATCGCCCAGTTCAGCCCGCCAAACGCAATGAGCGAGGTGCCGACGGCGCACTGTGCGTATACGACGATCCCGCCAAGATCAAGGCTGCCGCCTGCGGCGGCGCTCGCCAGCGACCAGAAGACGATCACGTTGGCGCCGGTGACCAGCAACAGGCTCCAGAGCAGCGGACGCTCGCGCAAACGGGTGGCTTGGTACTGAAGTTGGTGAAGCTTCGTGCGGCGCGCGATGAAGCGATCGATCGTCCAGCCGACCAGACCGAACAGTCTCAACTCCTTGCTGCCGGGTGGATCCACCGCCAGCCGATAAGCGTAGTCGGCGTCGCGCTGCGCGCTCCGGACTTCGTCGGTGTTGCGGTCCTGCCAGATGGCGCTCTCGCGCAGGAGCCAATGCGTGGCAAGCCAGGCGCCGGCGAGCACGATCGGCGCCCACCACGCGTAGCCGAAGAGCACGGCGGCCGCAGCGAGACCGCCGATCATCTCCACCAGTCCGCCCGCGATGAAGTCCAGCCCGTAGGACAGCGGCGGGCCGGTCATGCCGAGGTCGAAATCGCGCGCGACCGTGAGATCGGCGGTCAAACGGGGATCCTCGAGGTGTCCCATGCCCGGAGGATGCACGCATGCGCGTGTGAGGCGGTCAAAGAGCCAGGCTGCGGTTCGGTCTCCGAGGTTGTGGCTGACGGCGGTCTGAAGCGGGGCCAGGACTTGCAGCAGGATGAAGACGACACCCGTGAGCGCGAGCGGGCCGATCAGACTGTCGCCACGCTGCACGGCGGCGACGAGCACGCCCATCGCGATCGCGAAGACAGCAGGCAGAACACCGCGAAGCAGCAGGACTAGCCACCACACGAATGCGAGAAGTCCGTCCGCCTGTGGCAGAACCGCGAAGAACTTCCACTCGTTGCGCTCACGACGGTTGCGTGATCGCTCCGTCAGACCAGACCCTTACCTTCCACGAGGGTCACGTACCGGTCAACCGGCACATCGGTGAATCGTTCTACTGTGCCGCTCGGCGACGGCCACTTGATTTCGAGCCAGTCCATTTTTCTGGCCAGGCCGAGACCGATGACTTCGCGCGGGTCGTGCGAGGACAAATAACTGCCGCCTGCATTCTTAAGCCGAGACCGGCGGACCCCGCCCACCGACCAGGTCAGTTGCGCTCCTACTGCGTCGCGGTTGCAGCGAGTTCCCTGCAGTTTCAGCCCGACCCAGTGATGGCCCTTGGCGGCCTGATTGCGGAGCAACAGCGGAGCCTCGCCATTGTTGCCGATCAGCACATCGATCGCGCCGTCGTTGTTGTAATCTCCAATGGCCAAACCGCGCGCCGGAAACGTCCTCGAGAAAACCGGACCGGCCTCGGCACTGACCTCGCGCAAGCGCGAGCCATCGTGACGGAACAGCAGCAGCGGTTCCTTGTATTTGACCTGAGTGGAGTAGCGGTCGATCATGTCGTCGGGATGCCCGTTGGCCAGAAACAGATCCACCGCGCCGTCGTTGTCAAAGTCGAAGAACTTGAGTCCCCAGCCACTGAGCAGGCGCGTAGCGTTCGATACTCCATTTCCGTGCGCTACGTCGCGGAAGCTTTCGTCCCGGTTATTCCGGTACAGGGAGAACATCTCCTGGTCGACGTTGGCTACAAACAGATCCTGCCACCCGTCGCCGTCGAAGTCGGCCGCATCGACGCCCATGCCGGACCGCGGCTGACCGTTGATACTGAAGCCCACTTCCGATGACAGGCCGATCTCTTCCCAGCGGTTTCCGCCTCGATTCGCAAACAGAAAATTCTGGACCGTATCGTTGGCGACAAACAGGTCCATCCGTCCATCGTTGTTGATGTCGGTGGCCACCACGCCGAGCGCCTTGCCCAGAGCGGCCCCAATCTCGGTTGCCCGGCTGACCTGGCTGAAGGTGCCGTCGCCGTTGTTGTGAAACAGCAGGCTGGGCGTGGGCTTGAAAACGCGCGGTATGCAGTAATAGTGCCTGCCGAGACGGTTGTCGCTGCAGAACACCTGCTTGTCGAGACCGTACTCGACAAAACTGCAGACGAACAGGTCCAGGTATCCGTCATTGTCGTAGTCAAACCAGACGGCGCTGGTCGTCCAGCCCGGAGCGGCCACTCCGGCTTTGGCAGTCACGTCGGTGAAGGTGCCGTCGCCCCTGTTGTGATACAGGATGCATTTTCCATAGGACGTGACAAACAAGTCGGCAAAGCCGTCGTTGTCATAGTCCCCCACGGCCACGCCCATGCCAAAGGTGCCGCCGGCCACGCCTGCCTTCTCGGTTACATCCGAGAACGTACCGTCACGATTGTTTTTATAGAGAGCGTTGCCGAGCCGTCTGTCAGGCCGGTAGAAGTCGCAGGGCCCGCTGTTGACCAGATAGATATCCATCCAGCCGTCGTTGTCGTAGTCGAGAAAAGCGCAGCCCGGCCCGAGCGTCTCGGGCAGGTAGCGCTTTTCGGACATCGCATTGTCGTGCACCCACCTGATGCCGCTGGCTGACGGTGGGACCTCCTCAAAGAGAGTCCTTGAGGGAAGCGGCGGAGCGGCGCCCTGCGGCGGCGCTGCTCTTCTGATCAAGCTCGGCCCCAGCAGGGCCGCCGGGCCCGTCAAACCAAAGAATTCTCGTCTGGACAATCTCATGCGCGGTAAAGCTGCTTGGATAACCCGCCTAGTTCAAAACAAAAAATGTATGCTCCTGGGCCACCGACTGGCCTTGCCGGACGACGGTGCGGATCTCATACTGCCCCGGCTGAAAATCTTTGACCGAAAGATTTCCAACGTAGCGGATCTGCCCCTGGCTGTCCGGCGCCGAAAGTTCGGGCTGGGCGCGCAGGACCACCTGGCCCTCTTTCAGAAAGAGAACGTCGAACTGCAGTGGCTGCCCACTCGCATCCGGATAGATGCCGAGATACAGAGAGAGCTTCGAATCAGGGCCGCGATCAATCGACCCGTCCAAATCGGGAATGATCTTCAGACCGCCGACGTGCAGCGGGTTGTCTTCGGTCTGTTCCTCGGTTTTAAGACCGTAGGCGCGCTTGATAAGAAAGAGACTGCTCAAAGCGGGGCCCGCCGCCGCATTGGGGACGATCAGCACGGATCGGCGAGCAGCGGCCCGCGAGGTCCTTTGGTCGAAGACAACGGTTTCGACCGTGTAGCGCCCGGGCGGCAGCTGGAAGTGCCGCATGAAGATGACCTCGCCTTTTTTGAGCGCCTCAAGACGGGTCACTGGTCCCTGCAGCGGATAGTCCTGGCTGAATTTCTGCAGCACCTGGCCGTCGGCTCCCTTCACCAGCGCCAGCAGCGAAAACCTCAGTTGGTAGGTTTTGTCATCGCGATTGACCGAGGAGTCAAAACCGCCCAGCGGAACTTCCAGCACCAGCGAACAGTGGCTTTCTCCGCTCTGGCGATGAAAGCGCAGCGCTTGAGAGCGATATTCAAACTGGCGCGGCAGCGGGCTGGCGGCCAGCGCCGCCAGCATCGGAATCTCGTAAGGGACCACCGGCGGGCCATCCGTCGGCGGCACAGCAAAATAGCCATTCCGGGTCTGCACGCTGACAGCCGGCCGGGAGACACGCACGGAAATGGCATGGAATCTGCCGTCATAGACCAACTGGCGTGGAACGTATCCCACTTCATAGTAACTGCCAATGTCTTCGCTGATCCGGTGCATGCCGGTGCGCAGGTCGTTGCTGTTGGCTGTCAGGAATCCGCCGGTGCTGTTGGCCAGATCGTGCAGTGTGCCCTGGATGTCGCCGCGCAGGCTGGCTTCGGCCGATTCACTGATCATGACCTCCTCGCGCGTGACGGCGCGCCCGCCGCGCGACTGCATCTGACCGCGGCTGGTGGCCGCGGCCTGATCCAGCATCTCGTGCGCGGCGGCCATCGGGCCGCTCGTGATCAGGCCCCGCGCATCAACCGCGTAAATACTGACGTTGGCCCGGTTGGCCTCGCTGACGGTGGTGCGATAGATCTCGACCAGGTCGGGAGGCACATGCAGGCCCTCTGAGAAATAGATCACGGTCTTGCGCCCGGCCAGACTGCGCTGGCCGCGAATCAGCGACAGCAGCGAATAGATCGAGGTTTGTCCCTGCTGCTGGCGCTCGAGGATTTGGGAATACTTCAGGATGTCCAGCGCGATCTCGGACGCTTGCGCTTCGGCGAAGTTGCCGCCGATGCCGGCCGAAGGCGCATTGTCGCGGCCGACGGAGGCGGCTTGGGATTCGGCGCTGCTGCGCGCAGTGCTGGCGGTCTCAAGCTGTTGCCGGATAGCGTCCGATTGGGAGCTGAAATTGCTGTAGCCGCCCAGCGTCGAACGATCGACTGCCTGCCGCAGCAGGTCCGCGTTGTTGGTGAACGACTGTAGGATGTGCAGGCGCTGATCGAGTCTGAAAACAGCGGCGAACACATTGGGCCGCATTTCGGATTTAATGAAATCCAGCGCGGCCTGGCGGGCCAGCCTGCGCCCGTCGTTGCCAAGCCGTTCAAAGACAAAGCTGACAAGATTGATCTGGCGGGCCGGATCGACCGGGACGGTCGCCGGCGCGCGGTCGACCGGATCAGTTGAGCGGCCGGCATCCGCTGGCAGCAGCGGCGCTTGTCCTTCCACAAATCGGAAGCTAGTAATGGTCTGTTTGACGCCGTCCTCGTAGACCTCGATCTCGTCGGCCTTCAGGTCACGGATCGGGTTGCCGCGCTGGTCGCGTACGACCAGATCGAGCAGGACGAGTTCCGCGATAGCTTGGAAGCCGGGATTCTGCGGAGCTCGCGTTTGGGCTGGAGCAGTCTGGACGGCTGCAGCGCTCGGCAAGAAAACCGCAGCCAGGAAAACGATGATGCTCATCCGCCAAAGGATCATTTTCTTCTCTCCATGAAACCTGCTTAACACTCCGGGGGCGGCGCCGCTTTGACCGCCTCAGGGCCTTCACGAACCGTACGGAGAATCTTGTTCAGTCGCACAAACTCGGCTCGCTCCCGGTCGGCATCCGCTTTGCGGCCGGCCCGCGCATAAGCGCGCGCCAGCGCAAAACGCGTCTCCGGGCTGTCTGGCGCCAGCCGGACCCCTTCTTCCAACTCGGTGATGGCGCGCTCGACCTGGCCCAGCTCCAGCAGTATGCGACCAAGGGCGTTGCGGGCGGCAAAAGATTGGGGGTCGAGCGACACGGCTCGCTCGGCATAGGGTAAGCCGGCGGCGTAGTCGGTGCGCTTGATGTACTCGAACGCGATATACAGTCTGGCCTGCACGTCAGCGGGTGAAATTTCCAGTTCCCGCTCCAGCTCGCGCAACGCCGTATCCGGGTCACGGTTCAAAAGGAACACGCCGCGAGCATAGTGAACGCTGGGCATGGTCGAGTATTCGCGAACCAGTTTTTCGTATTCCCGCTCTGCCTCGGCCATCTGGCGGGCCGCTGCAAAGGCTGCGGCGCGGCCGGCCTGCGCGACGAGCGCTCTGTTGTCCAGCACCAGCTCCCCGGGCAGAACCGCCAGGCGCAGAACGTTGATTCCCAGCGCCTCAACGATCTTGACGCTCTCGAAATGCTCGGTCGCCAGCGCCGACAAAATCAGAAACGAATGCTCAAAACGCTCGAACCGGTTCATCAGCAGGCCAGCGTGATAGTTCATCACCCGGCGCAACTCTTTTTTGTCTCCCACTCCCAGCCCCTGGGCTCGCTCCAGACTCTCGAGGGCTGCCGGGTAGTCGCCCGTCTGGAACTGACACAGTCCCAGCAGAGCCCAGGCCGGTCCGTTCTTCTCATCCCCACTTTTCAGCGCCACAACCCGGCCGAACGCCTCGGCCCCTTCCCGGTAAGAATCCAGGTCGTAAAGCACGGTTCCCAGGTGCCACCACCCTTCGACCCAGGTGGGCCGCACCGTAAGAGCCTGGCGATACAGACCGATCGCGTCCTGAAGACGGCCGGCCTCGCGCGCCTGGTTGGCGCGACCAACCAACTCGGTGAACTTCGCGTCCGACGAAATCGCAGAGCGCCTACCGGTCGGCCTCGCCCGTCCCGCCTGGGCCGCAAGCGACGCGCTGCAAGCAAGCAGCACCATCAGACCGCCAGCCAACCAAGGACGAACCGTCTTGCCCCTGGCTTGATCAGTTCCTGTCATTTGGCTTGTCCTTAACCTGCTTGTCCTTGACGCTGGGCTGCGGCAACTGGCCGCCTTCGCCGCGATAGGGCGTCCCCGTTTCTTTGCCAGCCGGCACGGCTCGGGTCTGCCTTTCGGCGGTAATGCGTGTGACGGCGGCCCGGTGCCTGTCGCCGTCGCCTTTGCGCTTCAGCCGATAGTACACCGTCGCCAGCGACACATGCGCCTCGACAAACTCGGGCGCCGCCCGCACCAATTCGGCCAGCACGCGCTCGGCTTCAACCAGGTTGCCGGCTGCCAGGTGGAGCGAACCAATCTGATAGAGTACATCCGGGGTGCCGGGCCGCATCTCGAGCGCGTGCGCAAGACGACGCAACGCTTCCTCGTATTTTTCCTCCTGCTTGAGCAGCACGCCGATAAACAGATTCGACTCGAAATCATTCGGATTGATGGCCAGCTCGGACCTGAACGCTTCCAGAGCCTGATCGCGGTTGCCCGTGGCCAGCAGCGTCCGGCCATAGAACGAATGCGCAGCCGGCAGTTGCGGATTGAGCGCGACGGCGAGCCGAAACTGCTCGAGCGCTCCGGGGAAATCACGCGCGAGCAGTTGTGCCGTTCCCAGAATCAGCCGCGCTTCAGCCGAATCGCCGCCGCTCATGATCCGGTCTATCACTACTTTGCCTCTTGGCGTCTGATTGTCCCGGATCAGCGCCGTGCCCAGCAGATAACTCAGCGAGCGATCATCCCTATTCTCGTTTTCCAGAGGCTGCAATAGCTCGATCACCTTCTTGTAGTCTCCGCGCTGCAAGTAGCACTCGGCCAGCAGAACCGTGGCATTTTTCCGGAACGCCGGGAATAAACTGGCCGCCGTCAGCTCCGTAATAGCCTCGGTCATTTTGGCGGCCTTATAGTAGGCCAGCCCGAGGTTGAAGCGGACGGCCTGGTTGCTGGCGTCCAGTTCCAGCGCACGGCGGTACTGGGCGATCGCTTCAGCGGTGCGTCCCAGCCGGGCATAGGCGGCTCCCAGATTGGAGCGCAACGCGGCGCTCTCGGGCCCCAGCTCGAAATAGGCTCGGTACTCGCGAACGGCCCCCTCGATGTCGCCGGACTGGTGGAGTTGGACGGCTCGCGTCCGAATCCGCTCGGCCTCGGTAGACTGAGCTTCGGTCTGGCCCGCAAGCAGGACGAGCGCGGCAACGAAGCAAAAACTTCTCCGACGGCGCATCGCGTCATTTTAGCATTACCAGCCCGCATTTCTCACAGCACCAGTATCGATGAAAATGTGCGAATTGACTGTCGCGGTTACTTGCGGGAGCGATTGTCCTTCGGCTGCATGAAGTTCCTGAAGGTCCAATCGCCAATGCCAAGACCCGCCTGCAGGCCGTCCTCGTTCGCGGACCTGCAGTGGATACCCCCATAGAGACGGCTGTCGGCAGCTTCGCCCGCCGCAGCGGAGAAACTGGTGAAGCTGCGGAACACGCCGGGTAGGAAATCCGAACCAGTCGTGAAGGCGATGTCGGCGGCGCCGCTGAACGTGCTGTGGCCGGACGTGTAATCAGGGAACGGAGGCGTGCCGATAAACGAGCTCCAGTTCGGATCCGGGTCCGTGGCGGGATTGCCATCGCTGTCGCCGTTGCGAATCGCGGTCACAGGACGCCAGAAGTTAAAGAAGTACTTGGCGTCCCAGGCGCAAATGGCGGCGTCGGCCATGGCAATGTTCAGGAGTGCAAACAAACGAGCGTTCTGCTCCATGTTGTTGCCCAGGGCGGTGCCGACGCCTTGCGCGATATGGTTCCAGTGGCCGGGAGGCGTCTCGGTACCCGCGCCGTCGGCCCAGAACCGGGCGATCTCATCCTGCTCGGGCGTGCGCGCCGAGTTGACCGCAGCGCCGAGTGCTTTGACCTCGTTGTACTCGGCAGCCCACTGCGCACTAGGGAGCAAAGGCTGGAGGTGTAGGCTGCCAGGAGCCGGGGCCGCTGCCGAAAGGCGGCGGAACGATCGCATCGGAGCCGTCGTTGGCGCGCCAGGCTAGGATTTGCTCCGCAACCGATTCACCCCAGGCGATACCGGTGTTTTTATGCGGGCCCTCCGAGATGGCGGCGAGCGTATTGGCGTGGAGGTCGTCAAACGCTGGACCGTGTGTTGGGAAGAGGGAACCGAGCACCTTGTGCGCGGCGGAGCTGGCGGCGGCCTCCTTGGAAGCGCTAGCGGGCACAGCAGTCTGTACAAAGTAGGCTTCGTGGCTGCGGCCTATGCCGTTGACAGCGTCGTAAATTGAAGCGTGCAGGATGGCGAGATTGCGCGAGGCTCGAGGCGGAGGTGTTCTGTCGGCCCGAATGGCGTTAAGCGCGGCGGTGTTCCAATCCGTCACAACGTCGGCGTAAGCGGATAGACTCACGCCGAGCGCAATGAGGAGCAGACATTGAACTAGGATTTGTTTTTTCATGATGTGATCCCCTGGGCTGTGGCTACCTGCTTGATCTTGGTTTTTTAATTTTTTCGTGAAAGCGAAATGGAAATTTGCGTTTCTTTGCGCCGAAGACACCTCATTCCTGGCTCCTCGCAGCGGCGCAGCCCTGCAGCGTTGAAGGCGAGCACGCTGGAGACGTGTGCTCCCAATTTCGCGCCCAAGCTCCTGCGCCGCTAACAGCATGACGAGTGACGATTTTTTCACGTCTTCGCAGTGAGCGATCGCCCGCTGTAAGCTGTACGTGATGCCGTCTTAATGGCTGGTGAACTCGAGGAGACTGGCCACCTCGGAAGTAATCTTTCCAGCCTTGAGGTCTTGCCTGACGCGCTCGCCCACCCGACGAAAATCACCACCCTTCAGGTTCTGTGCGTACCATGGGACCAAATCGGAGACAATCCAGCCGAGCTTTTCCAGTTGCGGCAGCAGACCGCGCACGTAATCGGCGCGCTGAGCCGTAGAGAGCGTCTTCAGTCGGTCGATCGGTCCGATCGTAAAGCCATTAGGCCAGGCCTCGTATCCCAGCAATACGTTCACCAGTTCTTGGGGCATGCCCTCGCCTACGCCCTTTGTGCCCAGCCTACCGCCGTGGACGCGACACTCAACCACACCCGGTGGAGCAGAAGACGTGAGTTCAAATTGGATACTGCAACCAGGCACAACGGCGGGCTTAAGCAATCCGAACCGAACCCAGTTTCCCTCCTTCATCGCGGAGTTGGGCGACATTTGACCGACGTGGACGGCGGAATTAGCAACCGCCGTCGCTATGTCAGATGAGGAATTCTGAACAGCGAAACCTGCAAGATGCTGTCCGCTTGAGTGTAGATTCTGAACCTTGTATAGATACGCGTACGAGAGTTCTCGCGAGCCGCCGCTTGAGACTGAGACACTCACAATAGCGTCGATCCGATCAGGGCGCTGATAGATGACTGTTTTTTCGGTTCCGTCGTACCCAATCCAGCGCAGACCATATTCGCCTGTCGCCACGTTGAGAACTACAACGCGTGGTTTGGGATCATAATGGACCGGTTGTTTCGTCTTCGGATCGAGGCGCACCCGTTTTGAATATGCCTTCGGCGACTCAAGCTTCAGGGGCTTTTTCTGAAGCGGCAGCCGCACCGCCTTGAGCACGGTTTCAAGAGCGGCTCCTTGGCCGGACAGTCCGAGAAGGAAAACTAGAAACCAGATCGCTGAAACCTCATATGCCAGTGCGCAAATGTACTTGTCTCGTCGCGAAAGTTGGGGGAACCCCGATTCGCAAAGAACTCCTCAATCTTTGCTTTCCGACTCGGCTCATGATTGAGGACATTGCTTGAACCCAGATCGCAATTGGCGCCGAGCTTATGCTCTTGGTGGTCTGCCGTCGAGCTCCAGTCTCTGCTCATACTATGTCCCATGTCACATAATTCGCAATTCTTTCCAAATTGGAAAGCACCTTTGGCCGCCGGAACTCAGCGGCGACCGCCTATGCACCACTACCGGAAGATCCTCCACCGGGGGTTGGGAGTCGGCTCGTACAGCCAGCCCCACGACGGTGTCCTCAAAGCCATCTCATTCAGTATCTCCCTGACCGTCATGTTCTCAAACTGAAAGTCGATTTCCAGCTGTATGTTGCCCCCTGTTACCCTTCCACCACCACTGCCCGCTACACCTCCAGGATACAGCCGTGTGAATAGCTCCGGAACGAGGTGACCAATCTGTGGGAGGGCATTTTCCGGGGAATCAAAGCCTTTGATGACGACTTTCTTCACCCTGATGTTCATTAAATCCTCAGACTCACTTTCTGGCTCTTCACCGATTTGAGTGCAGCCTGAATGTGCCCACAATCGATTGGAACCACAGCCTTTCTTGGCTCGAACGAGAGTCCGTGATGTACGACAAGGCGGCGTTGACCCGGCCGCCTGCGCGGGCCCCGCTCCTGGGTGGGGGGCCTGCTCGGCGGCCTGGACACAGCGCCAGTGGTGACCTTGGAAAGGCCCACTCTTGCACGTTGCGCGGCTAGGTGACCGGAATCTAGA
>JBPCNK010000023.1:0-13985 GCA_051001345.1 Acidobacteriota bacterium
ATCACTCCGTTTCAAATGGCTAGTGGACTGTAACGTCTGAATTTATACCAACAACATTCATCCTAGTGACGCTCTGCGGTGCAGTGAAAAGCGGCTTCACCACAGAGGCACAGAGGACACAGAGAAAACACAGAGAAAAACTTCGTACGAACGACCGGCTGTCTGTAATTCTAAGTATGCATGTCAACGAACTGACTGAGACAGTCCTTCGTGCTGCGATCGAAGTTTATAAGACTCGTAAGCCCGCTTGTCTCTGTGTTCCTCTGTGTCCTCTGTGTCCTCTGCGTCTCTGTGGTGAAGCCGGTCAAAAATCGGCCCCACTTTTCCCATAGTCGGGCAGCTGTAGAAAAACCAGGGCCGATTTTTCACCGGCCGCACCGCAGAGCGTCACTAGGAGATTTCGACGTACCCGGTCTTGAGTTTCACGTCGAGGATATTGTAGGGCATCGGGAACGGCTGCGTGAAATCAATCGGAGGCTTCTGTTTGCGGCCGACGGCCGACAGGATGGCATCGACGAGCGGGCTCGGCAGCTCGACGTCGTTGATCGTGACTGATTCGGGATAGTAGGTTGCTTTGCCGTCGGCACTGGTGAGTTTGCCGGTGACGACGATATGTTGCTTGCCTCGCAGCAGCGTTCGGAAGATACGCGCCGCCATGTCATTGCGTTTGAGCTTCAGTTTGTCCATGTCGACCACCGCGTAGATGGTGGCCGCATCCTGTCCGGGCAGCTTGACGCGGAGCGATTCCAGGCCGCCGGGGTGCGATGATTCGATTTTCGACACAATGTACGAATTCAGCTCGCTTTCGTCGAAGCGCTGGCGCTGCCTGTTTCGCGCCGCCTCGCCGCTTTCAAAGCGTCCCAGTACGGCCTCGACGCGCGCGGCCTTTTCCTTGGAAAAATCGGCGCCGGCCGCGCCAAATTTTGGCGTGGCTGCGGCGGCCGGAAGAGCCTGCTGGCGGGTGCGGTAAAAGCCCAGGGCAAGCAGCCCTGCGGCCAGCACAACCAGGATAAGAGCCACAGATATCCAGCGCTTCACCGTCTGATTGTACTCTGAAAAAGCTGAAGGCGGATTTCGGGATTCGATCAACACGTACAGTTAGATGTCCGACGGAGTGTTTTGTTTCAGCGCTTCCGGCTGGTTATGAGCCATGGCTGCTTTTTGGGCTGATTTTTTCGAGCCGGGTTTCGGAAAGGGTGGTTTCGATCAGCCGCGGGATCTCCAGATGGCTCTCGATCGTTCCGATAGCGGACAGCGCCGCACGGGTCTCCGGATGCTCGGGCACAAAAAGGCTGCAACAGTCCGCATCGGGAAGAATTGAAATCTCATAGGTTCCGATCTGGCGCGCGATCTGGACGATTGTGTCTTTGTCGTCGCCTATCAACGGTCGAAAGACCGGCATCGAGATGGCCCGCGAGACAGCGTCGAGGTTCTCGACTGTTTGCGAGGCAACCTGGCCCAGGCTGTCGCCGGTGATCAGGGCGCGGATGCCTTCGCGCTCGGCCAGTGCTTCGGCCAGGCGCATCATGAAGCGCCGATACAGGATCACGCGCGTCGGGGGCGGCGTGTACGCCACGATCTCCTTTTGAATGGCCGCAAACGGGACCAGGTAGAGCGACGATTGAGCTTGGTACGAAGTGAGCACCTGCGCCAGCTGCCGAACTTTCTCCTGCGAATCCAGGGTCGTGAATGGAAAGCTGTGGAAGTGGACGAAGTGAACCCGGCAGCCACGCCGGATCAGACGATAGGAGGCCACGGGCGAATCGATGCCCCCGGAAAGCAGGGACAACAACCGGCCTCCCGTGCCGACAGGCAAGCCGCCGACTCCCTTTTCCTTGTGGAAATACAGGAAGACGTATTTTTCGGCCAGATCGATGTGACAGGTCAGTTCCGGGTTTGTCAGGTCGACCTTCTTGCCGCTCCGCTGCTGGATAAAAGCGCCCACGCGCTGATTGATCTGTTGAGAGTTCAGGGCGAACAGTTTGTCGGCGCGCCTGGCCTCGATCCTAAACGTGGAGAACTGCTGGAGGTCGACCATCTCGCCCAGGCGTGCTTCGATTGTCTCGATCTCGGGGGCGACTTGCTGCGCGATGGCCCAGTGGGCGATGCCCGGGACGCGTGCCAGACGGCTGCGGATCTGGTCAATGTCGGTGCCGGGCGTCAGCTCGATAATCAGGCGTCCGGAAATCCTGCGCACGCCGCGATGCGGGATTCCCGCCAGGGCCAGTTCCAGGTTCTGCCGCAGGCGATTCTCGAAGAAGGCGCGGTTGCCGCGCTTGAGCGCAATCTCGTGGTAGTGGACCAGAACAAATTGAGGCATATCGTCTGAGGGGCAGGCTTTAGGGGTCAGGGGTCAGGGGTCAGGACGTGCTCGTGCATGTGGTCGTCGTTGCCACCGATTATCCGTACCCTTCCGGGTACGGCACTGCCAGCGCGGCGCATCCCGCATTATTGCACCGTTTCAACTGGCCACTGGCCACTGGCGACTTTGCTGTACACTTAAATCATGGCGTACTGGATTTTGAAAACCGAACCGACTGTTTACTCCTACGCGGATCTTGAACGGGATGGCCGCACGGTGTGGGACGGCGTCACCAACAACAAGGCGCTCAAAAACATCCGTTCAATGCGTCGCGGCGATCTTGCAATGGTCTATCACACGGGTGAAGAAAAGCAGGTGGTCGGCATTGCCGAGATCGATAGCGATCCGTACGACGATCCGAAGCGCAAGGGCGCAAATCTGGTCGTCGTCGAACTGCAACCTCGGCAGAAGGTACAACGGCCGGTCACGCTGGCTGCCGTCAAGGCTGATCCGTCGCTGAAGCAGTTCGAGTTGGTGCGATTGCCGCGCCTGTCAGTCGTTCCCGTCGACGCGCCCACCTGGAAGAAACTGCTGGCCATGGCCAAATGAAGCGGCAAGGCCGCAACCGTATGCCGTATGCCGTATGCCGCAGTCCGGCGACGGAGCACCAACAGAGCCGCGACCGTGAAGGAACGGGCCTTTGCCGGCGTAATCGAGAATCGTCGCGAAATCCGAAGGTTTCACTCAGGAGTACTACAGGGGACACACGGCCTGCGGCATACGGCATACGACGGTCGCGGCCCTGTCATTTCTCGTATTCCTTCAGGAACCCGCTGAACAGCGACCAGTGCTCTTCCTCGTCGGCCATCAAGCGGACGCAGAGGTCCTGGGTGACCCAGTCATTGCCTTCACACAGCCGGATCGTATCGCGATAATGGTTGATGGCTTCGATTTCCGCCTTGATCACCCCTTTAATCACATAAATGACATCGGTGGAATCCTTGCTTGGCTGCATGTACGACTGGTTGAAGGCCAGTTGCTGGGAACCGAAAATACGGCCGGATAACTGCTTGATCCGATTTCCCAGCATCTGAGCATGTCCGATTTCCGCTGTGATGTCGGCCAGCAGCGCCTTCTTGATCTCCTCGGCCCGCACGCCGTCGAGGTTAATCGAATGAGCGATGTAGTTGACCGCCGTTTCGATCTCCATTTCGTAAGCGTGCAAAAGCTTCGCGATGATTTCTTTCCGATTCCCTTTTTCTTTCTCTTTGGTTTTGGCCAAACAACACCTCCCGAGGTGAAAACTCTATTCTAGGTAACTTCGCCCAGTAGCCGCGGCCAAGTCAGGATGCCAGTTCCGGAACTATAAGCTGGTGCCGTGTTCTAATGATTTGGTCCACCGAGCAGAAGGGCACGCGCCGCGACAAACTATGAGCGCACAGCAAGCGGTCAAAAGGATCGCGAGTCCAATCGAGAGCCAAAGAGGCGCGTATAAGACGCACTAGCGGAACCTCGTCGACGACAAACCGAAGGTCTTCCATCACGGTTTCCATGAAGTCTGGGCTTCGCACCTCCAGCCTACCGGCCTCGGCAAGATACTGGATTTCCAGAAACGACACAGGCGACACTGCCCACGGGCGATAGCGATCGATCCACGGGAACTCCGCAATTCTCTTCGAACGGGTCGTAATCCAGATCAAGAAATGGGTATCAAGAAGAATCGTCACTTTTTCGGCTTCGTCAACAGCCGCAGTCGCTGACCAGATTCGGACCATTGCCAACGCCATTGGTCGGCCTTTTCAGGCTCACGAACTTTCAGCAATGTCCCGTATTGAGGCGCGCGCCGCTGAACACTATTAGAGGCGGGCTCTTCTTGTTTCAGCAGCAGACGTTTTCCGTTCCTTTCAATTACCATCACTTCACCCGCGGCGGCCTCATCGAGCAAACGGAACCAGTTCTTTCGAGCCTCCGAAGCGGTCACTTTTTTCATATGTACAATGTACAACTGAAAGTGATTTGAAGTCAACCTGGTCAGCCATCGAGGCGGTTGCAGGCGCCGCAACCAAAGTCGCCAGTCGCCGGTCGCCAGTCGCCAGAGGTGGAAACTCCATTGTAGGTAACTTCGCCCCGCAGCCGCGACCATATTTGGAGTCAAATTGGTCAGCCATCGAGGCGCTTGCAGGCTTCAATCAACGGTGCGGGCTGGTAAAGTTGCCAGGCGGCGGCCGTGGTCGCATAACAGTTCGAAGGCCCGCTCGACATGAACCGGCGCGGTGCGGATATTGCCGATTGCAAGCCGAATGACGTACCGTCCGCCAAGGCGCGTATGCGAAAGGAAGATCTCTCCGGTTGCATTGACGGCGTCCATGAGGCGCTCGTTGAGAGCATCGAGGGTTTCGTCTGGAAGGTTGCGTCCGGCGACATAACGAAAACACACGACGCTGAACGGATGCGGCGCCATAACCTCGAACTCGCCGGAGGCTTTCAGGCGCGCAGCGAACTGCTGCGCCATCGCGATGTGATCGCGAATGCGGCGGCGCAAACCTTCGACGCCGTAGTAGCGCAGGATCATCCACAGCTTGAGTGCCCGGAAACGGCGTCCCAGTTGAAAACCATAATCCATCAGGTTGACGGCCGTGCCCGACTCGGCCGTGCGCAGGTACTCGGGCGTCAGGCTCAGCGAGTGTTTCAGTGCGGCGCTGTCGCGACAGTACAGCAGGCTGCAATCCATGGGCGTAAAGAGCCACTTGTGCGGATTGACTACCAGCGAATCAGCCGCCTCGCATCCGGCCAGCGTATCGCGCCGCTCCGCCAGGATCGCGGCCATTCCGGCATAGGCGGCATCGACATGCAGCCAGACGTTATCCCGGCTGCAGATCTCGGCGATGGCGGGCACCGGGTCGATAGCGGTGCTCGAGGTTGTGCCCACGGTGGCAACCACACAAGCAGGCAGGCGACCGTCGGCGCGATCCTGCTCGATGGCCAAACGCAAATCGGCGGCGCGCATGGAATACTGGCCGTCGACCGGGATCTTGCGGACGTGACGCTGTCCGAAGCCTGCGGCAATCGCAGCGCGCTCGACGGAGGAATGCGCCTGTTCGGAACAATAGACGACGCTGGGCGGAAGTTGCCACAACCCGTCGCTGCGGTCGCGGCCGGCCGTAGCGCGGTGACGAGCGGCCAGTAGCGCGCACAACGTGCTAGTTGACGCCGTATCCAAAATGAATCCGAAAAAGTCATCAGGAAGGCCGAGCAATTCGCGCACCCAGCCGGCCACGACCAGCTCCAACTCGCTGGCTGCAGGCGCGCTCTTCCAGAGCATCGCGTTGGCATTGAGGCCGGCCGTCAGCAGTTCTCCTAGAATCCCCGGCGCCGATCCGGTGTTGGCGAAATAGGCCATAAATCCGGGGTGGTTCCAATGAGTGAGTGCCGGAACGATAATACGATCGAAGTCTTCGAGGATGTGTTCGATCGTTTCGCCTTGCGGGGGCGTCTGGGCGGGCAGCTGTGCGATCACGTGTCCCGGGCGAATCGCCGGCAGGACCGGACGGGTTTCGATGGATTCGAGAAAGCGGGCAAGCCATTCAATGGCGGCATGGCCGTGCCGGCGAAACTCCTCGATCGGCATATCCCCGGCGATGTTGCGAAGCTTCTGATCCTGGTAGGGCGAAGATTCTTTGTCAGGCATAAGCAATCTGATTCTAGTTACGAATTCGAATTACGAGAGACTAAGGACGAAGGACTAAGGACTAAGGACGAAGGACTAATGAGTGCTACATAACCAAGTGACACTCCGTCCCGGCGGCAAGCCCTTTCCGAGCGCCTCCAGTGCAGGGCTGCTGTCACTGCGTTATGTAAAGTTCAATAAGGACTAAGGACCGAGTACACAGTTCGTGCTTCGTAACTTCGTCCTTAGTCCTTTGTCCTTCGTAACTCGTCCTTCGTAACTCGTCCTTCGTAACTCGTAACTATTCACTTGTCACTTGAACCAGCATCTCGGCATCGACCGGAAAACCGCATGGGTCTTGCCACACGAACATGCCCGCATAGCCGCGCTGTTCAGCCATCTCCCGCACGGAGCGCAGGAACCGGCCGCGCCCTTCGGAGCGGTCTTCGAACCCGCGCGCTCCGACCTCTCCGAGTATGACTTCGAGGTTTTCTCCGGCGCTGATTTCCGCCGCCGGCGCCAGCAACCGGGCGCTTGGTCGGCTTCGCAATGTAAGGCGCTTGCCGTAGTAGTGCCACGAAATCAAATCGCGCTGCAACCGACGCAAACGCTCGACGGCTGGCGCGGCAGCCGGAAGGCTCCGGTTGCAATTGAGGCTGTCGTTCCAGCCCGACCCGACTGTCAGTCTGGGGGCCTGACCGGCCGCCGCCCTCCATTGCTCATCAATACGCGCAGCGAGCAGCGTCAGAAAGTCCATCATCTGGTCACCGCCCACTCCCCACGAAGAGCCGCCGTTTCCTCCCATGCGAAGAGGCGCATCGATCTGCCCTTCGGGCTCATTGTAGAGTTCAACGGCATAGATGCTGTCGCGAAATGCCGCCAGAAGTCGGGCTGCCTGGCCCATCAGATCACACAATTGTTCGCGCTCGCATGGCTCGGTCAGCCAGCGGCTCATCTGATCGGTCGCAGCCGGATGTTGCGAAGTTTTCCAGACGCTGGAAATGCCGCAACGCTTCCAATCGCTCGGGAAAGCCAAAAGCACGGGCAACAGCTGGAATCCGCGCTTGCGCACCTGTTCGAGGAATACGGCCAGATGCTCCTGCGTCGCGTCCCCGAGCGTCGTGCGCAGGCCTCTGGTTTGTGCGTCGATGAGGCCATCACCAGCGCAGAACAGCCACCATCGCAGGTGAGTCAGGCCGTTGGGCTGGAAACGGGAGTAGAAGTCCAGATCCCGCTCCAACTCTTCCAGCGACCAGCTGGAAGGCCAGCCGCCTGGACGAGACGGGCCTCCCAAGTTCTCGCCGTCGGCGCCGATCCAGTGACCATATTGGCAGTAGCGGGCGATTCCCAAAAACATGACGTCAGGGTAACAGCTGCAGTTGCTGTCGCAGGTCGAGGGCGCGTTCCAGATAGGGCGTCCGGCGAAGACTGAACTCGATGGCCCGCAAACCTTCTTCTTTGCGGTTCAGGTGATAGTAGATGTAGGCCTGGTTGTAAAAAGCGGCGTCCTGGCCCGGATAAAGCCGGGCCGAATCGCTCAGTGCCGCGGCGCCCTCCTCCCAGCGTCGCTCGTTGATTTGCTGAACACCCTGGTAGTAACGCAGTGTGGAAAGTAGCACGCGGCTTGAAAACCAGGTCGAGCCAGCCAGCAACACCAGCCAGACGGCCGCGACGACACGCTGCCGCACAGGGCGCTGCGAAGGAACGGATTCGTCGTGACGGCTGCTTCGAACTAGCAGGGCCGAGAGCGCCAGCGTACAGAACACCGACCCCGGCAGATGGAATGGAAACGCGAAGGAGGAGGCCGTCAGCAGGGCGACGGCGGCAGCCGTCCAGGCGACGCGCTCCGGGCCGGGGGCCAGCCGGCGCAACGCGAGGGCTGTCGAGACCAATACCAACCCGAGCGCCGCGGTTCCGACGAGGCCCTGTTCGCAAAGAAACTGGAGAAATTCGTTGTGAGGCGCAGTCATTTTTGTGTTGCTTTCAAGCAGCAGCGTCTGCAGCCGTGTTGAGGCGAAGCGCGGGGCCTGGATTTCGAAGTTTCCAGGTCCGGCGCCCAGCAGTGGAAACCGCCGAAATATTTCCAGTGCGGCTTTCCAGCTTTCGATTCGCGCCACCACCGACGGGTCATCCATCCAGCCAGGAGTTCGACTCTCAGCAGTGTTGCTGACAAGGGCCACCACTCCCGACGAAGATCCGCTAAGCTTTGCCGCCGATGGCTGTGCCGCGACGTCGGGGATCGATGGCGAAGTAGCGCCGATTTTCATGGCCGCGATGAACAGCAGTGGCGCCAGCGCTGCCAATGCGCCGGGCACAGCTGATCGAGCGATTTGTTTCCACAGCAGCGGCACAGTGACGAGGCCGGCTGCCGCAAGGCCGACGAAGGCGGCACGGGTTTGTCCGACGGCGATGTAGCCGAGCGCGAGAGCCAGCACGACGCCCGACAGCAGGCGTTCAAGTCCGCGCCGACGCGCAGCTGTCAAGGCCAGAAGGGGAATTAAGGGAAGTAAGAACTCCGAGGCGAAGTTGGCCAGGCCCAGCGTGCTGGCCGGATCGGCTTCACCATATTGCGTGCGTGGCAGCGCGGCCATCTCGCTCCACTGCAACAAGCCGTATAGGCTGACTACGGCCGCGGCGGCAAACAGCGCCCAAAGTTGAGTGCCGACAGCCATGCGGCTTGTCAGGACAGCGCGATACAAAGCCAGCCCCACAATCCAGAGCGCAATCACTTCGAGGGACTTGAACCGATTCACTGCAAAGGCGGCAGACAATACAGCCGATATGAGCAGCACAACCAGGCTGACGGTCAATCGCTCGTAGCGACCCGGGCCGCCATTTTGTGGCAGGATAAACGTTGCAAAGAGTCCGCACAGGACCAGGCCGGTAAACAGCGTTTTCGACCAGACGTATTCTTGGCCCGCCTGAGCCGAAGCGAACACGAGAGGAAATGTGAAGAGCAAGACGAGCAGGAGGGCATTTTGGATTCTGTACATGGGTCTGGACTAGGGGTTAGGGGCTAGGGGTTAGTGAAAACCATACCGCTCAATATCATCCTGAGGTTTACAGCATAACATCGGAGTGCGCTGCGATTGCCACTTCACATTTCCCTAGCCCCTAACCCCTAGCCCCTGAAACTTTGCACGTGGCTACACATCTCGATCAAAGGGAGTCAACCACATGGCATTGGTTCGGCGTGCGGCCGATTGGACTGTGTTGAAGCTGGTAGGGCGTGTCACCAAGTCTGTCCCGGTTATCGGGACTGTTGTCGCCGTCGCCCTGGCCGGCTATGCGGTTCGGCGAAAAGGTTGGCGAGGTGGCCTGGCCGAGACGGCCCTAAATGCCATCCCGGTTGTTGGCGCAATCAAGAACGGAGTTGAAGTCTTCCGGGGCGATTTCATTCCCGATCGCCCCAAGCCTGGACGGACACCGGGCGGCCCAATCCACATTGAGTAGTTCAGGGGTCAGGCTTCAGGGGTCAGGCTTCAGGGGTCAGGGGTCAGGCTTCAGGGGTCAGGGGATTGCGGATTGGCAATTGAATCGCAATCCGCAATCACCAAGTAAATCCGCAATTCGCAATCCGCAATTCCCCTGACCCCTGACCCCTGACCCCTGCTTTTAGTACGTTGACTTCTCCTCGATTTTCACCAGCGTCGTCTTGACGGCCTTGACGCCCGGCACGCCGCGTATAGCGCGCACGGCCTGGCTTAGCGCTACGCGAGTCTTGGCCTCGCCATGCAGGGTCACCACACCGTTGTTGACCTCGACGTTGTAGTTGGTCGATCCTGCCTCGAGACCTTCCAGAGCTGCCTTGGCGCGGGTTGAGACATTGTCATCGCTGTCATCGACGGTCTCGCGGCGCGCTTCGGCAACAACCTGCAGGTCGTTTTGCACGCCCTTGACTCCGTCAATCTTGCGCGCCACCTCGGTGGCGGCCGTCTTGGCTTGTTCGGTGTCGACTTTTCCGCTCAACACCACTTTGCCGTCGACCGTTGTGACTTCCGTCTCGTAGGCACTGGTTCGGCTGTCGGCGAACAGAGCCATTTTCGTCTTGAAAGTGAGCCACCCATCCGGACTTTCATCGTAGCGGTCGACGATGCCGGGAGTTGCCGCGTCAGCGACCTTTAATTCAATTTTGTTAATGACATTCTTGACGCCGGCTACCGCGCGCGCAGCAGTTTCGGCCGCGGCCCTGTCGGCTTCTGCCTCCACTTTGCCGGTCAGCGTGGCGACTCCATTTTCAACGTCGGCATCGACTCCGGTCAGTGCCTTGCTATCCAATGCAGCTTCGATGTCATTGTCGATACCGCTGTCCTGGCGCGTCTCGGCGCACGCGACCACCAACAGCAGGCTGAATGCTACGACGGCCAAAAGACGTAAACTTTTCATTGCCTCAACTCCATCTTCAATTAAGGACGAGCCCCCTATGGGCGCCTCCTTACTAATTGTAGGTAGAATCGCGCGGAGTCAAGCGGCGGTGGTATAAGAGGCCGATGTTTGACATCGTCTCACTCGGCGAAGGGATGGTTGAACTGCGCGGCGAAGGACCGCTCGGGGGCTGCGCGACGTTTGACCGTTCCACGGGTGGAGATACGCTCAACGTCCTGGTCGCCGCGGCACGCCTGGGCGGCCGGACAGCCTTTGTCACAAGACTGGGCAAAGACCCCTTTCATGATTTTTTGGCGGGCCGCTGGAAGCACCTGGGTGTAGACCTCGGCTGGGCGACTGCGAACGACGGCTTCAACGCGGTTTACTTTATTTCTTTGCGCTCCGACGGCGAGCGCGATTTCACCTACTACCGCGCCGGCAGCGCCGCCAGCCATTTGTCGCCGCAGGACATCCCCGACGGAATCTGGAAACAGGCGCGCTATTTTTTTTCGAGCGGGATCACGCAGGCGCTCTCGGAAAGCTGCCGGGTGGCCGTTCGCGATGCGATGCAACGGGCGCACGAGGCTGGAGTCTCCACCGCATTTGACGTCAACTACCGGCCGCGGCTACGATCGGCCGAAAGAGCGCGCGCCGAGACCGAGGAGTTGCTTCCGTTTATCGATACGCTGTTTGTCAGCCTGGGCGAAGAATCCGAGATGCTGGCTGGAAGTTGTTCGGCGCGCGCCGTAGCGGAAACCCTGCGGGCGCGAGGCGTGGACTGCGTCGTCGTTCGCGACGGCGCGCGCGGAGCCGTCGTGGCATCGTCTCAAGGGTTGATCGAAGCTCCGGCATTGCAAGTGGCCGTGGTCGACACGACGGCGGCCGGTGATGCGTTCAATGGAGGGTTTCTCTACGCGTTGTCACGCGGGATGGACCGGGCCGGCGCAGCGCGCGTAGGGACGGTTGTGGCAGGGCTGAAGGTTACCGGGCGCGGCGCCATCGATTCGCTGCCCGATCGCCCGACGGTAGAGCGAAGACTGCGAAAGCACTTCGGTCTGGAACTGCCGTGAAGACGTCGCCGGTCGCCAGGCGCCGGAAAGTCGCCGGAAAAAACGGAGCGACACAGCAGGATCCGCCGCCATGGCTGCGACAAAAACGGCGTGTCAGGGTCATGCCGCCAACGGCGGTGCCGCGACCGTCAGGGAGTGGGCCCGTTCCGCCGCTTTGAATCTGCAAGGCCCATGACTGGTTGCCGCCGGCCCGCTCGCTTACGCGCGCGGCACCGCTACAGCTGCGACAAAACGGCGCGCCAGGTCTGACAGCTCTTTCCAACGGCGTTCGGCAACCAGATCAGCGCGCACGAGATTTCCGCCGACACCCAATGCCACGGCGCCGGCGCGCAGGAACTCCGCCGCATTTTCTGCCGTGACGCCGGCGCTTGGAATCAGCCGGACCTCGGGCATCGGCGCCAGGACATCCCGAATGTAGCTGGGGCCTCCCACACGCGCCGGATGTACTTTGACGAAGTCGGCGCCGCGTTTCCAGGCCGTGAAAATCTCCGTCGGTGTCAGCGCTCCGCAAACAATCGGGACTCCGGCCGCGCGACATGTGTCGATGACGGCGACGTCCAGGATCGGAGTGACCACATATTGAGCGCCCGCGTCGATGGCGTCGCGAGCCTGTTGGGCGTCTGTGACCGATCCGACGCCGACGGTAACGCCGGCAAGTCCGCGCCGCCGGCTCTGCGCGATGGCCTGCAACGCGCCCGGGCTGGTCAGTGTAAATTCGTGGATCGTTGCGCCGCCTTCCAGCAGCGCCTCGGCCAGCGCCTCGGACTGTGACAAATCATCCAGCCGGATGACAGCCAGCAGGCGGCACCGCAAGATCTCGGCGCAAACGGGATGATTTTTATCCATGCGGCCTCGTGACGAAGGCCCGTATTATATCTTGCGAATTACGAAGTACGAAGTACGAGGTACGAGGTACGAAGTGCGAGGTACGAGGTACGAGGTACGAAGTGCGAGGTACGAAGTGCGACAATCTCTCCACTCGTCCTTCGTCCTTCGTACTTCGTACTTCGTTCTTCGTAGTTGGCGCCTAATTCCGATAATCCAGCACCTTTTGTTTGAAGGCGTCGAGCGTGAGGCGACCGGCTTTGAAGTCTGTGATGTGTGACTTCTGCACGGAAAGGACGTGATTGGTTCGTCCTTCGCCGGTCACAATCACGGTGACGTACTCGTTTGCTTTGACCGTCACGAGTGAATCGCCGTGGCGGGCCAGCGCTTCGATCAGCGCGGCCTTCAGACCGACCAGTTGCTTGTCGAAGTTCTGCTGACGCTGAGCCTCCTGCTCACGCCGCTTGTTGGCGGCTTCCCGGGCCCTATCAAGACGTTCTTTCAATTGTTCGGTCGTGGCCTCCACTGCCGGCGGGGGCGATGGCGGAGTTCCAGGCGCAACCTGCGCCGCCTGACTCGGTTGTGGCGGCTGGCGCCGGGCGATGGCGGCCCGAGCGGTAGTCAAAGCTGCGTACGCCACAGAGTCGCCAGGCGCCAGCATAAAATTGTTCGTCTCAAGGCCATGGATTGAACCGCGCAGGGAATGAGACGGAATCGTAAACAGAGCACCCTGGCCCTGCAGATAGTACGAGCTCATATCGGAGAAACCGCCACGGTAAATCCTTCGCCCAAGCAGACTCGCCTCGGAGTCCTCCGACTGGTTATCACGCGTGACAAAATCCAGGGTGGTTTCCAGGATTCCTCGCATGATCTCCAGCTCCTGGCGTGTCTCTTTAAGATCAAACTGCTGTGTCGCACCGCTTTGTGCTCCGCTGGAACCGGGTGTTGCCGCCAGCAGAACCAGGACCAACAGCAAACAGAACTTTCGTCTCATCACAACCTCCGAAATTTTTGACTATTTCAATTTGAATTCAGCGACCTGCAGCAACGTGTCGACGACCGCTTCGGTTTCGCTGCGTTTCATTTCACCCTGCAGGATCAGGTGATCGAGCCGCTCCAACGCAACGCGATCCTGCCGGCGCTGGATCTGAAGAGTCTGGTACAGGTCGGCCAACGACTGATTCCAGCCGGCCTGCAGATTCGTTCCGGTTTGCCCCACCCGCTGGTTCAGGCGCGCTTCCATATCGGCGAGCGCAACATGGAGCCGTTGTTGCTGGCGTCCCGTCAGCGCGTTTCCGGCGCGCGCCAGTTCCTGCCAGACATCGCGAAGCCAGGCCGAACGCTGGCGGTCTAATTCGACCTGTACCTGCTCGAGAATCTGCTGGCGCAATGCGGCGACATCCACGGCCGGATTGGCCGGCGCCGAAACCGGAAGCGGCTTTCCAAAACTGAACGTGTACACGCCGCCGTCAGCGCGCGCCTGGAAGTTGGATCCTACCAGAACCGCCAGCAGAAGCAGCGCGGCGCTGGTCGCGGCCACTGCAACTTTCCATCCGCCTAATGACCATGCCGGCCAGTTCCAGATCCGGCGGGCCGGTTCGGAATAGACAAAGAAATGCCGCGGCACGGGCACGTCGCCGGCGGCCGCCAACTGCTCGATGGCGCCGGTCCATTCCTGGTGCTCGCGCGCGCACTCCTCGCACATCTGCAGATGAGCCTGCAGGCTGCGCTGGTGGGGGGGGGCCCGAGCGCCCGA
>JBPCNK010000024.1:0-9371 GCA_051001345.1 Acidobacteriota bacterium
CTCGGTCATGCTGATTAATTAACCCTCCGCTGATGGCCCGCCCAGTATGGTTCGCGGATTTCCCGCTTTAGAATCTTTCCCGTCCCTCCTTTGGGCAGCTCGCTGCGGAATTCAAACCTGCGCGGAACCTTGAAACCAGCCAGTGATTTGCGGCAGTGAAGCTCAAGCTCGGCGGCGTCAAGGCTGGCGCCAGGCCGGGCGACCACCACAGCCATGACCATTTCCCCCCAGCGCTCGTCGGGAATCGGGATCACAGCGCACTCGAAAACGGCAGGATGAGCCATCAGGATTCTCTCCACGTCCAGACTGGATACGTTCTCTCCGCCGGTGACGATGATGTCCTTTTTCCGATCGACGATCACAATGTAGCGGTCCTCGTTCCAGGTACCCATGTCACCCGTGTAAAACCAACCGTCGCGAATGGCCGCCGCAGTGGCTTCCGGCTGGCGCCAGTACCCTTCCATGACCATGTCGCCGCGCACGGCGATTTCGCCCACGGTTGCGCCGTCGCGCGCCACATCTCGGCCGGCGTCATCGACGACGCGGATTTCGGCTCCGGCGATCGCATAGCCGGCCATTGACTGTAGCTGAACGCGTTCCTCTTCGCTGACCTGAAGGTGCGGCTTCAATAAGGAAACGGTCAAAACCGGCGACGTCTCCGACAGGCCGTAGCCGCCCACAATCTGGCAGCCCAGTTTTTCCTCGGCGTTGCGCAAGAGCGACGGAGCGCAGGCAGCGCCACCGATGTTGACGGTTTTCAGGCTGCGTAAGTCGAAGCCTCCTATGTCGGGGTGGCTGATGAGCGCCTGCACCATGGTGGGGACAGCGCTGAAATACTGAACGCGCTCGGCTTCAATCAGCCGCAGCACATCAAGCGGATTGAATTTTTCCAGCAGCACATGCGTACCCCCCTGGCAGGTCAGTGTCTGGGGCGTGCCCCAGCCGTTGACGTGAAACAGGGGAATGGTGTGCAGCACGACTGCATCGGGACCGTAGGCGAGGGCCGCAATGACCTCGAGGGCATGCAGGTAAAGGTTGCGGTGCGTCAGCATCACTCCCTTTGGATCGGCCGTGGTCCCACTCGTATAGAAAAGCTCCGCAACCGCGTCTTCATCGACGTCCAGGTAATCCTTCGACACAGGATCGTGGGCTGCCAGCAACTCTTCGTAGTGGGGCAGGCTTCCAACTTGCGGCGTTTCCCCACCGTCCAGAACGATGGCATGCTCCAGCGCCGGCAGGTCGGGCGTGAGGGTGTGCACCAGCGCAGAGAAATCGGAGTGGTACAGCAGGAAGGCCGCTCCCGAGTCGCGCAGAATAAATTTCAGTTCGCGTTCCGAAAGACGAATGTTCAGAGGTAAAAGAATGCCTCTCGCCTCGAGGACGCCGTAGTAGGCCTCTAGCAGGCGATGACAGTTGTAGCTCAAGACGGCAACCCGCTCCAGCGGTTGCAAGCCGAGCGCCAGCAGCGCGGCTGCCAACTGGTCGCAGCGGCGGCCGAACTGGCTGTAGGTCAGCCGCAAGTCCTTACAGACAACGCCCTGCTTGCTGCCGAACTGCTCCACAGCCCGCGATTTAAACCGTAGCGGTGTCAAAGGAAGTTTCAAAGGAAGTCTCCGCGATGGCAGAGCCGCGACCGTAAGGGAGCGGGCAAATCACGGGCAACAATGTTCAAGGTGCTGCCACTGATTGCCCACTCGCTTACGCTCGTGGCCCGGAATCAAACCCGAGAGTGAAACCTTGGGCTCCAAATACCCTCTAACGGGTTACCAATGCTAGAACGGGGCGGGCGGCTTGTCCAGCCTCGCTATACTGTTTCTAGTGAGTTTGGGATCGAGGAGAACCAATGTCTATTCGTGCACGCAAGTTGTGGGTCTTACCGCTTCTGCTGGCGGCGCTCTGGATGATCGGGTGCGACCAGAAGACCATCGCCGAGGTTAAGTCCGATCCGGCCCGATACCATAATCGGGACGTGGGAATCGTCGGCCAGGTTACGGAGAGCTACTCGGTGATGAAGTGGGGTGTCTACGAACTGTCTGACCATACCGGAAAGATCTATGTTGTGACGGACCGAGGCGGCGCACCGGCTAAGGGCTCGAAAGTGGCCGTTCGGGGCAACACTTGGAATGGATTTAACCTGTCCCTGCCCGGGCTGGAGAAATTCGGGAAGTACGGGATGGTCATAAAAGAGAAGGACTTGAAAATTAAAGATTACCGTTAGTCAGGGGTCAGGCTTCAGGGGGCAGGGGTCAGGGAATTGCGGATTGCGGATTAATTCCGTAACCCCTGAAGCCTGAAGCCTGAAGCCTGAAGCCTGTTTTACGGTTCCGCATCAGCCGCAGTGTACAAACCGTCAATCAGGTGGCGGTACTTCTTTTCGACCACGCCGCGGCGTATCTTCTGGGTTGGCGTCAGCTCTCCCTCGTCGATTGTGAATTCGCGCGGAATCAGGGCAATTCGTTTGATCTTTTCGTATTGAGCCAGGTTCTCGTTCACTTTCTGAACCTCGGCGAAAATCATATCCACAACCTTTGGATCCATGACCAGCTCGTCGGCCGAATTGTACGAGATACGCTGCGATTTGGCCCATTGCTCGAGCGCTTCGATCTGCGGGACCACCAGCGCGCCGGCGAATTTTCGACCATTGCCGACCACGACAACCTGTGAAATGTATGGGCTCAGTTTCAGCCGGTTTTCGATCGGCTGGGGCGCGATATATTTTCCGCCGCTCGTCTTGAACAAATCTTTCTTTCGATCCGTGATGGCCAGATAGCCGTCGGCATCGAGCACACCGATGTCGCCCGTCTTGAGCCAGTCGCCCTCGAAGCTGTCGGCGGTGTCCTTCGGTTTCTTGTAGTAGCCCTGCATAACGTTGGGGCCGCGAACCAAAATCTCGCCATCGGGGGCGATTCGGACCTCGACGTTGGCAATCGGTTTGCCGGTTGTTCCGATACGGTGCTGGTTGGGGTAGTTGGCGCTGACAACCGGCGAGGTTTCCGTCAGTCCGTATCCTTCGAGGACAGGGATGCCCGCGCCGTAGAAGATGTAGGCCAGTTCAGGCGACAGCGGCGCGCCTCCCGACAGAAAATAGCGGATGCGCCCTCCGAGAGCGTTTCGCCATTTTGAGAAGACCAGTCTGAGCGCCAACGCGTGCTCGGCCGCCAGGGTCGCGGGGATCGGTTTTCCGGCATTGTGCAGGCGAGCC
Organism: Acidobacteriota bacterium; assembly: GCA_051001345.1. Classification (GTDB taxonomy): domain Bacteria; phylum Acidobacteriota; class UBA6911; order JACQSX01; family JBPCNK01; genus JBPCNK01. The sequence goes on from JBPCNK010000024.1 coordinate 3,203, forward strand.
CAGCGGTCGGCTACGCCGAGTGACCAGTTCAGGAGGTTCCTCTTGGGAAATCCGGCCGAGCGCCCGACATCCAGAATTTTCTGATAGATCTTTTCAAAAACGCGAGGGACGCTGCTCATCACCGTGGGGCGAACTTCCTGGATGTTTTGTGAAACCTTCTCAATGCTCTCGGCGATGTAGACGGCGCAACCAGTGTAGAGATAGCAGTACGTCACGATCCGCTCATAGACGTGGCACCAGGGCAGAAACGAAAGCGCCGTGTCGTCGCGCGTAAACCATTTCTTGGAATATCCGACATCGTGGCAATTGCTCGCCAGGTTCAGGTGCGTCAGCATGACGCCCTTGGGCTCTCCGGTTGTCCCGGACGTGTAAATCAGTGTAGCCAGGTCGGAAGGACGGACCTTATCCTTGATGCTCTGTAAATCGACCCGGTTCGTATCCTTCCATTTTCGCCCCAGCTCTTCGAGTTGGACCAGTGATCGAAAACCTTCTTCCTCGGGCACCGGATAGCGCCCCTCGAAGACGACGATCTGTTTGACGCTAACGTCGTCGCGAATTGAAAGAATCTTGTTGACCTGCTGGGACGAAATGAACAGGACCTGCGCCTGGCAGTCATTGAGAATGTATTTGGTATGGGCACGCGTCTGATTAGGGTAGATGGGAACGTCTGCTGCGCCAGCACAGAGGATGGCCAGGTCCGCCAGGATCCACTCCAGACGATTCTCGGAAAGAAGCCCGACCAGGTCGCCGGGTTGAATGCCGAGCGCGTACAGTCCTAGCGCAATTGCTTCGACGCGCTCGCCCAGCTCCTGGTGCGAGATGGCCGCCCATTGGCCGCCCTTCTTCTTGGAATAGTAGGCATCAGGACGAGGGTTCTCGCGCAACGTCAGATCGAGCAGTTGGGGGATCGTCGCAAAAGGTCGTGCCTGAGTCGCCGTCATAATCCAACGCTCCTGGCCACCGCGTCGCAAGTGGCGGCGACCGGCGGCGTTTCGTGAAACTGTCCCATGGCGCTGGCCGGATCCTTCAATCCGTGTCCTGTCAAGACGGCGACCAGCGTGTCTTCCGGCTTGAAATATCCTTCGGCAGCCAGTTGAATCACACCCGCCAGCGATGCAGCCGAGGCGGGTTCAGCGAAAATGCCTTCTTCGGTTGCAAGCAGTCTGTATGCCTCCAGAATCTTCTCGTCGCTGACGGCTTTGATGCATCCACCGGAACTGTCGCGGGCCTCGACAGCCTTAGCCCAGCTTGCCGGATTTCCGATGCGGATGGCAGTGGCGATCGTGATGGGATTTGCGATCGGGCGCCCTTCCACAATGGGCGCAGCGCCGGCCGCTTGGAATCCCATCATTTTCGGCGCACGTTCGATCCGGCCTGCACTCGCATACTGCTGGTATCCAGCCCAGTAGGCGCTGATGTTTCCCGCATTGCCGACCGGCAACACGTGATGGCTCGGCGCCGATGCGAGCTGGTCGCAAATCTCAAAGGCGCCCGTCTTTTGTCCTTCGAGCCGATCAGGGTTGACCGAATTGACCAGCGCCAGGCCGTATTGATCGGCCAGTTGCCGGACGATTTCAAGCGCCTGATCGAAGTTGCCTTCGATTGCAACGACAGTTGCGCCGTGGATCAGAGACTGGGACAGCTTGCCGAGCGCCACGGCGCCATGCGGAACGACGATCAGACAACGGACGCCGGCCCGCGCAGCATACGCGGAGGCCGAAGCCGCCGTGTTTCCGGTCGAAGCACACACTACGCCCTGCGCCCCGCTCGCGACGGCGCGGCTGACCGCCAGCGTCATCCCGCGATCCTTGAACGACCCGGTCGGGTTCAGTCCCTCGCACTTGAAGTAGAGCCGAAAAGACCAACCGAAACGGCGCGCCAAGCGCTCGGCTGCGACGAGCGGCGTGTTGCCTTCGAGCAGCGTGACTGGCTTTTCGATTTCGCCGCCCGCCAGGAAGTCCCGGTACTCGGCAATGACGCCACGCCAACTTACGGTTTCCCGAATTGACAAAACTGCGTGCTCCAAAATGGGCCGCGACCTTCCGGTCGCGGCACTGACCACTGGCCACTGGCCATTGGCAACTACTCTTCCGCTTCGTCGGCGATGCTGCCAGGTTCCAGGGTCGAAGTATCGCCGAACGACTCGCCGCGCTCGCGGGCTTTGAGCAGCCGACGCATGATCTTGCCGCTGCGGGTCTTGGGCAACTTGTCGACGAATTCGATTTCCTCCGGACGCGCGATTTTGCCGATCTGTTCGGCGACGTGACGCTTGAGCTCTTCGGCCAACTCATCGGACGGTTGTTGTCCGCCCAGCAGCGTCACGAATGCTTTGGGAACTTCGCCCTTCACTTCGTGCGGCATGCCGATGACGGCCGCTTCGACAACAGCAGGATGCCCCACCAGCGCGCTTTCGATTTCCATCGTTCCCAACCGGTGGCCGGCCACATTGAGGACGTCGTCCATACGGCCGAGGCAGCGGATGTATCCGTCTTCGTCGCGCACGGCCGCATCACCGGCCGTGTAGACGCCTGGCACGATTTCCCAGTACACCTTTCGGTATCGGTCCGGGTCCTTGTAGATTCCCGACAACATCGAAGGCCAGGGATGACGGATCACAAGATATCCGCCCTTGTTGGCCGGCTGGCTGTTGCCGGCCTTATCGACAACATCGGCAACGATTCCGGGAAAGGGCTTGGACGCCGAGCCGGGCTTCAAGGGCAGGCATGGCAGCGGCGTGATCATGATGGCGCCCGTCTCGGTCTGCCACCAGGTATCCATAATCGGACAGCGTTCGTGTCCAATGTTCTTGTAGTACCAGATCCAGGCTTCCGGATTGATCGGTTCGCCCACGCTCCCTAGCAGCCGGAGCGAAGAAAGATCATACTTTGCCGGCCAGGAATCTCCGTACTTCATGAACAGCCGAACGGCTGTGGGTGTCCCGTAAAGGATCGATACTTTGTTGCGCTCGATAATCGACCACCAACGCCCTGGATCCGGGTAGTCGGGCGCGCCCTCCGCCATCAGTTGCGTGGCGCCATTGATCAACGGGCCATAGACGATGTAGCTGTGCCCGGTGACCCAACCGGGATCGGCCGGGCACCAGTAAATGTCCTCGTCCTTCAGGTCAAAAATCCATTTGGTAGTCAGGTAGACGCCCACCATGTAACCGCCATGGCGATGGACAATCCCTTTGGGTTGTCCAGTCGTCCCGGACGTGTACAGGATAAACAGCGGATCGTTGGCGTCGACCGTTTCGGTCTCACACTGGTCGGAGCAGTCTGAAATGGCGTCGTGCCACCAGACGTCGCGACCGTCCCGCATGCTGATGTCGCGGCCGGCGCGGCGATAGACGACGACGTTTTTGACGGTCGGACACTCTGCGACGGCGGCGTCCACGTTCTCTTTGAGCGGCACGATCTTGTTGCGATAGTAGGCGCCATCGGCGGTGATCACGACGTTTGATTCTGCATCCTGGATTCGATCGCGCAGCGCCGTGGAACTGAATCCCCCAAAGACGACGCTGTGAATGGCGCCCAGCTTGGCGACGGCCAGCATGGCAACGGCGATCTCTGGAATGACCGGCATGTATATGGTGATGCGGTCGCCTTTTTTGACGCCGAATTTCTTGAGTGCGTTAGCCAGGCGGCAGACTTCCTGGGAAAGCTGCAGGTAAGTGAATGCTTTCTTGTCTCCGTTCTCACCTTCCCAGCGAATGGCGATCTTGTCGCGCCGTTCGGTCTTGAGGTGACGATCCACTGCGTTTTGAACGATATTGCAGCGCGCGCCCACAAACCACTTCGCGAAGGGAAACTTCCATTCGAGGACCTGGTCCCAGCGCCGGGTCCATTCCAGATCGCCGGCATGCCGAGCCCAGAATCCTTCGATGTCGCGAACGCTTTCCTGGTAGGTCTCTTCATAATTCTTGACCCACGCGTTGGCAACGATTTGGGGCGCAGGCGGATAGATCCGCTTTTCAGAGAGAACGGAGTCCAGCGCTGTCTTGTCATCCATTCGGCAAACTCCTCACCAAAAGGGTACGGGGACTCTATATATGGCTCAAATCAGGCGAATCTTCAAGTCAGGCTTCAGGCTCCAGGCTCCAGGCTTCAGGGAATGGCGGATTGCGGATTAATTCCGCAGCCCCGGAAGCCTCAGGCCTGAAGCCTGGGGCCTGATTTGACTTTCCGAAGGGCCGAGCTAAAATGGGGGCAAATTCACATCGATCCCTGTTCCTATCAGGTTTCGCAGGAGCGTTCCCAGTGGGGCACATACGAGATGAGAGCAAGAAGCTGATCCTTTTGATCGATGACGACCCGGTGACAATTCAGGCGCTGAACTACCGGTTGGTGAACTCCGATTACGAGGTAGTTCTCGCCAAAAATGGTCAAGATGGGATCATGAAGGCCGTCAGCTTGCGTCCGGACCTGATTTTCATGGATATGATGATGCCCGGATTGAATGGGTTCGAAGCCACGAAACAGCTGCGGGCCATTGACGATTTCGATCACGTTCCGATTGTAGCCGTCACCTCAGTCGACAACCGGGAAAAGACCATCAACGCCGGCTGCGACGACTATATCCACAAACCGCTGACCGAGGTCCGCGACATCGTCGCCCGGATTGATCGCTGGATCACGGCGCGACAGTAGTTCAGGGGGTCAGGCTTCAGGCTTAGGAATTAATCCGCAATCCGCAATCCCCTGACCCCTGAACCCCTAACCCCTAGCCCCTCGTCAACTATGGAAATCAAAACATCCTTGACCGATTCCTCCTTGAGCGCAGAGCTCGCCCGTTTGGAAAGGGCGCACGGCGAATTCTCAAAGCGCTATCCTGGCGAGAGCTTTCGGCGGCAGCCGGTGCACACCGTCTATGGAGGCGCACATCTATTTCAGTCCGACACGGCCCCGAAGCTGGGCAAAGTGGCTTTGCGCGCCCTCGATGAATATGCTCCGGACAGTGCTGCCTTCGCCGGTGCGATCTCCATGACCGACGGCCAACATCTGGCCGGAGTCGTCTACGACCGCGTCCGCGAGAAACTTCACCGGGAGCCGGTGGAAGACTTCCGCATCGATTTTGAGGATGGATATGGCAACCGGTCCGACCAGGAGGAAGACGAGCACGCCGTTGCCGCTGCGCGGCAGGTCGCGCGCGGCCTGTCTGCTGCTACGCTGCCGCCGTTTCTCGGCATCCGCATCAAGCCGTTCACCCAGCAGTTGCGCGCCCGCAGCATCCGAACGCTCGACTTATTCTTGACGGCGTTGGCAACTGAGACCGGAGCCCGGCTTCCCGATGGCTTCGTCGTCACGTTGCCGAAAGTCGTCATCCCGGAAGAACCGGCCCTGCTGGCCCTGATCTTCGAACAGCTTGAATCAGCCACGGGTTTGCCTGGCGGGTCAATGAAGTTTGAGCTCATGATTGAGACGACACAGGCGATCCTCGGTCCGCGCGGAGTATCCAACCTGCCCCTTTTGCTGGAAGCCTCAGCCGGCCGTTGCGTCGCGGCGCACTTCGGAACCTACGACTACACGGCCGGTTGCGGTATCACGGCCGCGCACCAGCACATGGCGCACGGCGCCTGCGACTTTGCGCTTCACATGATGCAGGTGGCCTTTGCGGGAACCGGCATCTGGCTGTCGGATGGCTCGACCAACATTCTGCCGGTGGCTCCTCACGCTGCGGCAAAAGGCGCGTCCCTGACCGCTCGCCAAGTTGAACAGAATCGCGACAGCGTTCACAGCGCCTGGAAACTTCACTACGGTCACGTCCGCCGTTCGCTGGCCAACGCTTACTACCAGGGATGGGACTTGCATCCCGCGCAGCTTCCCACGCGGTACGCTGCGGTGTATTCGTTTTTTCTGGAGGGGTTGGATGCAGCGTCGGCGCGCTTGCGCAATTTTGTCCAAAAGGCCGCGCAGGCTACGCTGGTCGGCGGCGTCTTCGATGACGCCGCCACCGGACAGGGCCTTCTGAATTTTTTCCTGCGCGCCATCAACTGCGGAGCGGTCGCTGAGCAGCAGGTAGTAGAGGGAACGGGTCTGACGCTGGAAGAGTTGCGCCTGGGGTCCTTTGTCGAAATTCTTAAGAGCAGGGGCTAGGTAAAATTGGGGATTGGGGATTGGGGATTGGGGATTGAATGTCCGATTGCGGATTTCGGATTGCGGAGTTGATT
>JBPCNK010000025.1:0-16957 GCA_051001345.1 Acidobacteriota bacterium
CTCCAGAGAGTTTCCAATGATGTTTACAGTTATGTTTTCAATCCGCAATTCACAATCCGCAATCCGCAATTCCCTGGAGCCTGAAGCCTGAAGCCTGGAGCCTGAAGTGAAACCTGAAGCCTGCCTCCTGGAACGTCTTGAGCGCAACGCGTTCTCTTATTTCCTCCAGAACACAAATCCCGATAACGGATTGGTGGCCGACAACACAAACGACGGCGCGCCGTCGAGCGTAGCCGCCGTCGGGCTGGCCCTTTCGGCCTATCCGATCGGCGTCCAACGGGAGTTCCTCGCGCGAAAGGATGCAGTCGACCGTGTGTTGCTTACGCTGCGTTTCTGCGCCAACAGCGATCAGAGCGGGCAACCGGACGCCACCGGGTACAAAGGTTTCTACTACCATTTTTTAGACATGAACAGCGGCCGCCGGGTCTGGGAGTGCGAGCTCTCGACAATCGACACGGCCATCCTGATCGCCGGCGCTTTGGCCGCCGGCGTGTACTTTGACCGGGACTGCCCGGAAGAACAGGAGATCCGGAGGCTAGCCGACACCCTCTACCAGCGTGTCGAGTGGCGCTGGGCTCAAAACGGTCGAGATACCGTGTGTCACGGCTGGAAACCGGAGAGGGGATTTCTGTCCTACCACTGGGAAGGTTACTGCGAAGCGATCATCCTGTCCGTGCTCGGCCTCGGATCGCCCACCCAACCGTTATCTCCGAAAAGCTATCAGGCTTGGGCCAGCACGTACCAATGGGAGAACCTTTACGGTCACGACTTTCTTTACGCCGGCCCGCTCTTTCTCCACCAGTTGTCTCATTTATGGATTGATTTTCGCGGGATCCAGGATGAGTTCATGGCGGTACATGGGATCGATTATTTCGAAAACACGCGGCGGGCCGTTTTCGTCCAGCAGCAATATGCCATCCACAATCCGTATGAATTCACCGGTTACGGAGCCCATTGCTGGGGAATGACTGCCGGGCCGGGTCCGGAGCCGGCAAAAGGTCTTGTTGGCGGCGTGCCCCTGCATTTTTTTGACTACCGGGCCCGCGGTGTTCCGCACGGACCCGACGACGGAACGCTGGCGCCTTGGGCTGTCATCGCTGCGCTGCCCTTTGCGCCTGAGATTGTGCTTCCGACGCTGCACTACCTGGAAGATACCTATCCGAAAATGATCAACGATTGTGGCTTTCTGTGCGCTTTCAATCTCTCGTTTGGAGAGGATTCCAGCAAACCCGCCGGCTGGACCTCCGGCTGTCATTATGGTCTCGATCAGGGATTCGTGCTGCTCATGATCGAAAACTACCGGTCCGGATTTCTTTGGTCCCAAATGCGTCGCTGTTTGTACGTGCGCGCCGGCCTGCGCAAAGCAGGATTTCGAAAGGGATGGCTCTGAGGCACGGCACGAGTTACGAATTAGGAGGTGCGAGGTACGAGATACGAGGTACGAGGTACGAAGGACGAAGGACAAAGGACGAAGGACAAAGGACAAAGGACGAAGGAAAGGGAAAAGTGGGCTTGGAACCGCACGAGCCTGGGAGCGCAGAGGGATTATTTCGTCCTTTGCCCCTCGTCCCTCGTACTTCGTCCCTCGTACTTCAAGCGATTTGTTAGCGCCGGAAGGTGGCCCATGACAAGGAAGACAAAACCGGATGGGCTTGATCGGAGCAGGCCGGAGATTTCCCCCCAAGACGAGCACAACCGGAATTTGATCGCCAACGTCCACCCGGCCGACTGGAAGAATCCGGAACCGGCCGGCCGATACAATCTCGTCATCCTCGGCGCTGGCACAGCCGGTCTGGTCTGTGCGTCCGCCGTAGCCGCGCTCGGAGGCAAGGCAGCTTTGGTCGAACGGCATTTGCTGGGCGGCGATTGCCTGAACACGGGGTGCGTTCCTTCCAAGACCATCCTGCGCTCGTCGCGCTTCTACGCGGATCTTCGCAAGGCGGAATTGTTCGGCGCCAGCGTCGCCGATCAGCCGGAAGTCGATTTTGCCGCGGTCATGGAGCGCATGCGACGGGTGCGCGCGCGGATCAGCCGCCATGATTCGGTCCAGCGTTTTCGGCAGATGGGCGTCGACGTTTTTTTGGGACAAGGCCGATTCTCCGGGCCGCACAGCATTGAGGTCGGCGGAAAGAGCCTGCGCTTCAGGAAGGCCGTCATAGCGACCGGCTCTCGCGCCGCCCTGCCTGAAGTCGAAGGTCTTAACGAAGCCGGCTATCTCACCAATGAGACCGTCTTCAATTTGACCAAACGTCCCGGCCGTTTGCTGGTTATCGGTGGAGGCCCCTTGGGATGCGAGCTGGCGCAGGGCTTCCGGCGCCTGGGCTGCCAGGTGACGATCGTCCAGCAGGAGGCGCAGTTCTTGCCGCGCGAAGAGCGCGATGCGGCTCAGATCCTAGCCGACACATTCGGCGGGAGGAAATCGGTGTTTACATCAACACCAAGGTTAAGCGAGTGGAGGTTTTGAACGGTTCAAAGAGCGTTCATCTTGAGAGTGAAGGGAGACAGACGGTCGTCGAAGTCGACCAGATCCTGGTCGGCGTTGGCCGCGCTCCCAATGTGGACGGATTGGATCTTGAGTTGGCCGGAGTTCAGTACGATCGAGATAGTGGAGTCGTCGTAAATGACTATCTTCAGACAACCAACCCGCAGATTTACTCTGCCGGAGACGTGTGCCTGCCGCTGAAGTTCACCCACATGGCCGAAGCCACTGCCCGCATCGTGGTGCAGAATGCTCTCTTTCTCGGCCGCAAGAAACTCAGCGCCTTGACCGTTCCCTGGTGCACTTACACCGAACCCGAGATCGCTCATGTAGGAATGTATGTTGAGGACGCCCGCAAGAAGGGAATCTACGTTAAGACGTTCACAATCCCTTTTCACGAAGTGGACCGGGCCATAGCCGACAGTGAGGACGAAGGCTTTATAAAGATCCACGTCCGCGCCGGGAGTGATCGGATCCTGGGAGCAACGGTTGTCGGCCGGCATGCTGGAGAAATGATTGACGCCGTTTCGCTGGCGATAGTGGCCGGCATCGGCCTGCGGGAAATCGCCGGCGTGATTTTTCCCTATCCGACCAAGAGCGAGGCCATCAAGAAAGCTGCCGACGCTTACATGCGAAGCCGCCTGACCCAACGAGTCAAGAAGTGGTCGACTCGCTGGCTGGCTTGGACGCGTTAGCAGTGGCGAGCTTACAGAGCCGCGACCGTAAGGGAGCGGGCAATCAGAGCCGCTGATTGCCCACTCGCTTACGCTCGTGGCTCGGTATGTGACCTGTGTGATCTACTTTACATAGCCGCCCGTCCGGTTCATGCTACGATTCGTTTCTGAAGTCAGGGGGTTGTTTGGAACAGACGCTTTCGCTTGAAGGCCTTTATTACAACCTGTTTCTCCACTCCGTTAACGCCATCGGCATCGCGGAGGTGTTCGGCGAGACGTCGCGCGGGACTCGCTTGCTCGATATCAACCTGGCCTTCACTGAATTGTTTGGTTATACGCGAGAAGAATTAATCGGAAGAGATGTTCCCGAGGAGTTCTGGCCGGCCGAGGAAAGAGGTCGCCTCAACGAGATGCTGAGGGGAGTGTTGGTGGGCAAGGTCCCTGCGGTTTTTGAGGGGCAACGGCGCCACAAGGACGGAACCGCCATCCCCACGCGTATCAAGATCTTCAACATCCCGGCTGCCCCCGAGCGCGCTATTCTTGCAGCCGCCTACACCGACCTTCGACCCGAACGAGAGCTGGAACAGATTCGTTTCCAGCGCATTCGGCAGGAAGAAGCCTCGCGGATCATTGCGCAGATTCACCAGGAGATTAACAATCCACTGACCGGCGTGCTGGGTGTCTGTCAGCTCGTCCTGCTCGACGACAAGCTGTCGCCCTTTGTCCGCCGGGAACTCCAGACCATCGAACGGTTGGCTACGCGAATCCGCGAAGCGACGACCGAGCTGCGCCAGATCGCCCGCCAGGCGTATCCGACCGATGAGAACGAGATCTGATCTTGGATCGAACGCAGCGAAATCTGCTCCAGTTCTATTCCGACTCAGAAAAACGGGTTGCCGCCATTTACAGTCGATTTGAGCAGGATTCCCGCGGCGAACTTCGCAAGCTCTGGCACGTTCTGGCGCAAGAAGAACGCCGCCACGCCGAGTTGCTGATCGAAATTCTCCGCATGGGCGCCAATCGCCAGTTGGATTTGCGCCTACCGCGCCGATTGCAACGCAGCCGTCACGACATCGGTACGCTTTTGGACCGCATTGAGACTGACCTCGACAATACCGCTTCCAGCAGCGACGCGGCGCTGGCTGCAGCGCTTGAGATCGAAGATTCTGAACTGGACGAAGTTCTCAAGTTGATTGTGCGCTCGATTCGCCAGCCGGTCTTTCTGGCCCAGATGGGCCTGGATGTTTTGTTCGGCGATCACTACCGGCGTCTGTTGCAAGCCGCCCGATCTCACGTGACCGATCCAACCTTGCGCGCCGAGGTTCTCGAACGGGCCCGTCGAATCGAAAAATCCCTGCGTGCCTTTCCACAGCTGGAGTAGGCAGTAGGCAGTCGGCAGTAGTTCAAGCTGCTGGCGACTGGCGACCGGCGACTGGCGACTTACTCGCGACTCGCGACTAATCGCGACTAACATATAATCTGGTAGTATGTCGCGCTATCTTCTCCTCCTTGTGGCTTTCGGCTGGCTGGTTGCGCCGCCGGCGCCGCTGGAGGCTCAAACCAGGAGGGGAACCATCGGCACGCAGCGGCGCGTTCCGCCACCGGAACACTTCAAGCACTTTGAAAGCCGCAAGGACGACGGCAACATCACACGCGTTGTGCTGCGCAACGGCCTGACCGTTGTGGTCGAGGAGGTGCACTCGGCGCCCCTGGCCTCCGTGGTGACTTACGTCAAGGCGGGCTATTTCGATGAGCCCGACGATGTCATGGGAATCGCTCATGTCATCGAGCACATGTATTTCAAAGGAACCACGTCGCGGGGCGTCGGAGAAATCGCGCGCCAGACACGCGCTCTAGGGGGCGTTCTCAACGCTGCAACCGCCTACGACCGCACGTACTATCACGCGACCGTCCCGTCGGAAAACATCGAGAAGGCAATCGAGATCCAAGCCGATGCGTTTTTGAATCCAGCCTTTGATTCCGGCGAGCTGAAAAAAGAGATCGAGGTGATCATCCAGGAAAGCCGCCGCAAGCAGGACAGCCCGCTCCCGTTTGCGCTGGAAACTCTCTATGACAGCGCCTTCGAGCAGCACCGCATGGGCCGCTGGCGCATGGGGCGCGACGAGGGTCTGCGCGCGCTTACGCGCGACCGCCTGGTCGATTTCTACCAGCGTTACTACACTCCGCGCAACACGATCATGGTTGTGTCCGGCAGCATCCACCGTGAAAAGGTTCTGCAAAAAATTACCGAGGCGTTTGCCCGGCTCAAGCGGCCCGACGGCGACCGCTCCCACTCGCCGGCCGAACCGGAACAGACCGAACCGCGTTATCGCTTCGTGCGCGGGGATCTGGCGCGCGGCTACGTTCTGATGGGCTACCACATTCCGGGCGAAGAGCACCCGGACTTCTATCCGCTGCAGGTGCTGGCCAGTCTGCTCGGCAATGGCCGGGCATCGCTGCTGAGCCGGCACGTCCGGGAAAAGAAACTGGCGCAGGTTGCCGGAAGCGAGTTGGCTGCTTACCGCGGCGCGGGCATGCTGACGCTTTTTCTGGCGGTCGACCCGGCCGCCGTCGACTCGGCCGAGACCGCCGCTCTGGCACAGATCGAAGCCGTGCGCCGTACCCGTCCCGCGCCGTACGACTTGGAGCGCGCCATCGCTTTACTGGAACGCAGCTTCTACGATGAGGCGCAGCAGATCGATGGAAGGGCCACTCAGTTGGCCCATTTCGAAGCTCTGGGTGGTTATCGCAAGCGCGCCGAGTTTCTACCGAAGATCCGGTCAGTCAAAGCCGAAGAAGTACGCCAGGCCGCCCAACGGTACTTGGGCATGAACGACTTGACACTGTTGGAGTATTTCCCAAAAACCGCCCAGGTGCGCAGCTTCACGGGACCCGGCTTCCGGACCAGCGCCGGAGCCCTTGTGGCGGCCGAGCTGCAGCGACAGCAGCTGGAGCGGCCCGAGGTAGACCCCTTCCTACGATCTCTGAAGTTGCCCGAAAGCGCGCGCCCATTTACGGCCAATCACCTGCGCTATCCGTTGAAGAAATCGGCCGTCCTGCGTGGTCCCGATTTCTATTTTCGCGAAGATCACTCGCTCCCGCTTGTTTCCATCGGTCTCTTCTATGCCGGTGGGCGTGCTCTGGAGACCTCCGAGAATGCGGGCGTCACGGAACTGTTGCTGCAATCTTCGCTGAAGGGCTCCACGCAAATGACCGCTCCGCTTCTCGCCGCGCAGCTGGAAGTATTCGGTGGGACCTTGCGCGTCGTCAACGAGCCCGACTACTTCGGCTATCAGCTCGATATTCTTTCGGCCAACGCCGAACAGGGCATGGAGCTGCTGTTGGACGTGGTCCAACGCCCTCGCCTGGAAGACGAAGAGATTGAAAAGGAGAAAACGCTGCTGCTCGGCCGCCTGCAGGCTGCAAGCGAGGACAATCTGCAGATGCCCATCGAGCTGGCCCGGCAGTCCGCCTATGGCGACCACCCTTACGGCCGGCCGCGTCTCGGTTTTGAGAAGAGCGTAAGGGGGCTGACGCCCGACGGTGTACGCAATTGGCACGAGCGGCTGACCCGTCTGGTTCTTCCGACGCTGGTTTTTTACGGTGATTTTGGCGGGACCGCCTTGTCGCAGCCACTGATCCGGCGTTTCGCCGGCGACCAGTTCCAGGCGCGCAAGGCGCAGACACCGTTCCCGCTACCGCAGTTGGCCGTGACTGAACAGACGCGGCAGCGTGACAGCCGGCAGTCGGCGCTGGCGCTGGCTTTTCGGGTGCGCATCGAAGATGACGGCGATCTGGAGGCTCTCGACGTCTACCAGAAAATTAATTCTGGCTTGGGCGGGCGTTTTTTCCTGGAACTACGCGACCGGCAGAGCCTGGCCTACACCGTGGCGCTGCTGGTTGAGCGCCGCGTGCATGGCGCGACACTGCTGGCCTATATTGCGACCTCTCCGGAAAATGAGCAGAAGGCCCGCGCGGGTCTGCTGGACGAATTTCGCAAATTTCTGACCGAGCCGTTGCGCGATGAGGAGCTGTTTCAGTCCCGCATGGCCGCCATCGGATCCTATCAGATCGGATTGCAGGATCGCGGCCGTTATCTCAACGAGGTGATGGCCAACGTCCTGGATGGCCGTGGCGTCGAGGCCATGGAAAAGTACGCCGAAATCGTGCGTGGTTTGAAGGAGAGCAATATCAAGAGCCTGGCCCAGCGCTTCAGCGGCGGCACTCTGTATGGTGTCGGGCTCGTTCGCGGAACTGCGCGAGCAGGGCAATGAAGCAACCCCTCAGACCGGGCCGCCCGCTTCGCGACACCTACATTGTTGTGATGGCCGGGGGCGCCGGTACGCGCTTTTGGCCCAGGAGCCGCAGCCGCCTTCCCAAACAGCTGCTCGACATCGTCGGCGATCGGACGATGATCGAGGCGACGGTGGATCGTGTCCTGCCTCTGATCGAATGGAGCCGGATCCTCGTCGTTTGCGGCAGCGAGCACGCCCGTTTCATCCGCCGCTTGTTGCCGCGGCTTCCGCGTCTCAATCTACTGGCAGAACCTCAAGGCAGAAACACAGCCCCGTGTGTCGCCGTTGCGGCTGAAATGCTGCGCCAACGCGGCCAGGACGACGCCGTCATGGTAATCCTTCCCTCCGATCACCTGATTTCACGACCCCAGGTTCTGCGGCGCTGCATCCGCGCCGCCGCAGCCCGGGCGCGCCAAAGCGGCGAATTGATTACGTTCGGGATTGTTCCCCGCTCGGCCGAAAGCGGTTACGGATACATCCGGTTGGGCGCATCGGCCGGCCGGGAGATGGGGAGCGAAATGTTTCGAGCGGGTGGTTTTGTCGAGAAGCCAGCGACTGAAAGGGCCGCCGAGATGGTCCGGTCGGGACGCTATCTGTGGAACAGCGGGATGTTTGTTTGGACGGCGGCAGCCATTCTCCAGGAAATGGAACGGCACCTGCCGGCAATGATCCGCCGTTTGCGCCGCGCCGGCCCGCTGGTTGGGCCGAAACGGGAGCGTTCATTGCGGACCTTCTACCAGCGGGGACCGAGTGTGTCCGTTGACGTGGGTGTGATGGAAAAATCCGATCGCACCGTAGTTGTTCCGTGTGATCCGGGCTGGAACGATATCGGCAGCTGGAGCGCATTGTACGAAGTATTGTCGCTGGATCCGACCGGGTCGGCTGCGCGCGCCGACTGGATCAACGTGGACTCGTCGGGGCTTCTCATCGAGAGCAAAAAACTAGTTGCAACGGTGGGGGTTCACAACCTTGTGATCATCGACGCGGCCGACGCCCTGCTGGTCTGCGATCGCCGCCGCGCGCAAGACGTTCGTCTCGTGGTTGAACAATTGAAGAGGAAGGGGAAGAAGCGGTACCTCTAATCTGCGCTTCGGAACGACTAAGGACTAAGGACTAAGGACTAAGGACCAAGGACTGTCCGGATTATTCACACTATGAAAAACCTAGTCACGAATTTCACGAATTTCACGAATGATCACGAATCTATGAACGGCATTGAGTCTTTTGGCCGGGCTTGCAGTTTCAACAAGCTGTCCCGGCCCCGATTCGAGTACCAGTTGTTGAAACCTATATGTTTTCGTGTCATTCGGGATAATTCGTGTAATTCGTGACCAAGCTTTTTGCTTTTTTGTGAATAAACCGGGCTAAGGACCAAGGACTAAGAACCAAGGTCAAGGTCGGAGTTTCCTCATGGCATTTGACCACGGAGAGACGGCGCGCACGGGGCTGTTTGTCGTCCTTAGTCCTTCGTACTTCGTCCTTCGTAACTCGTAATTCGTAACTCGTAATTGGTAACTCGTAATTGGTAACTCGTAATTCGTAATTTGTGAAAAACACATGAACAAATCGGAATTGGACGACCCCGCTCACATTCGGGCGGGTGACCCGAGTGGGATGTTTTCCCTTCTCGGAGATTTTCCCGAACAGTTCCGGCGGGCGATCGATTTGGGTCAAAACTCGCCCATCGAGTCGATCGGCCGTCCGATTCGAAATGTCGTGATTACAGGAGTGGGTGGATCGGCCATTGGCGGCGACATCATTGCGGCTGTCGCCGCCGCCGAGGCGACAGTTCCGATCGCCGTCCAGCGAGGCTACACTCTGCCGGCTTGTGTCAATGAGCAAACGCTTGTGATCGTTTCGAGTTATTCCGGCAACACGGAAGAGACGCTCAGCGCGTTTGAATGCGCGCGCGGGCGGGGAGCGCGGATTGTGGCGATTACTACCGGGGGCGCCCTGCAAGAGCGTTGCCGCGATGCGCAGATTCCCGTCGTGGCTATTCCGGCCGGGCTACCTCCGCGAGCAGCTCTGGGTTATACGATGGTTCCGGCCCTGATGCTGCTAGTTCGGCTCGGAGTTGTTCCCGACAAGACCGCCGATCTGGAGGAAACTGCGTTCTTGCTGGAGAGCAAGAAGCCGGTCTTTTTCGAAGGGAAGCCGCTGGCCGACAATCCTGCAAAGCAACTGGCAATCCGTTGGCAGGGACGCATACCGATTCTTTACGGCAGCCTGGATACCACGGCTGTCGTCGCCGCCCGCTGGCGCGGACAAATCGCGGAGAACGCTAAATCGCTGGCATTTTCCCATCATCTTCCCGAGATGAACCACAATGAGATTGTCGGCTGGTCGCTGATCCGACCGGCGGCGCAGGAATTCTCCGTTGTGCTTTTGCGCGACCGCTGCGAGCATCTCCGCATGCGGCTGCGCATTGAAATAACCCGCGAAATTCTGACCCGGAACACGAGTGATATACTGGAAGTCGAAACTGAAGGAGAGAGTCTGCTGGCGCGCCTCTTCTCCCTGATCTACCTGGGCGATTACGCCAGCGTCTATCTGGCGATCCTCAACCGGGTCGATCCCACGACGATCGAGCCGATCGATTTTTTGAAGGAGAAAATGAAGAAGAGCAGGGACTAGCCCCTGACCTCTAACGGCATTATTCATAAATAGCATTCACCACAGAGACACAGAGGACACAGAGGGACACAGAGGCTTAGAGAGGCGGGCTTACGCGCATAGGAACGAAAAGTCCTTACAAAGCCAAAACAGCGTTACTTTCGGGGAGATCACGATCACAAGATACTCAAAGGCTTTTGTTTTTCTCTGTGTTTCTCTGTGTCCTCTGTGTCTCTGTGGTGAATACACTTGTGAATAATCTGGGCCCGAGATCATGACACACGTTTGAAATAGAGAAGAACCCATGAATCGCACCATCTTTCGCGAATACGATATCCGCGGAATCGCCGATCGGGATTTGCCCGATGACGTCGTCCAGACGATCGCCAAGGCGTTCGCCACGCGGCTCAGCAAGAAAAGCCTGAAGAAACTCGCCATCGGGCGCGACTGCCGCCTCAGTTCCGATCGAATCGCGGCGGCCTTGCTGGAAGGACTGCGCTCGACCGGCGCCGACATCACGGACCTCGGCGTCGTCCCCACTCCGGTCTTCTATTACGCCCTGTACAAACTGCCGGTCGAGGGCGGAGTGATGATCACGGGCAGTCACAACGCGGCCGAATACAACGGATTCAAACTTTGCGACGGAAAGAGCGCCCTGTATGGCGAACAGATCCAGGAGTTGTACGAGCTGGCCGAACGCGGAGACTTCGCCGTCGGGCGGGGCACGGTGCGCTCGTACGATCTGCTGCCCGAATACAAGAAGATGATCACAGAGAAGGTTCAGTTGAGCCGCCCGGTGCGCGCCGTGGTCGATTGCGGCAATGGGACGGCCTGCGTCGTGGCGCCCGACGCACTGCGCGCCATCGGAGCCGATGTGGTCGAACTCTACTGCGAAATGGACGGAAATTTCCCCAATCATCATCCCGACCCCACGGTCGAAAAGAATGTCGAGGAGCTGAAGAAAAGAGTAGTCGAAGAAAAGGCGGAAGTCGGAATCGCTTACGACGGCGACGCTGACCGCATTGGGGTGGTCGATGAAACCGGGCGCGTCATGTGGGGCGACCGGCTGATGATTCTGTTTGCGCGCGAGATTCTGGCGCGCAAGCCGGGTGCTACGATCATCGGGGAAGTGAAGTGCTCCAAAACGCTCTACGACGACATTGAAAAACGCGGTGGCCGCGCCATCATGTGGCGTACCGGCCACTCGCTCATCAAAGCCAAGCTCAAGGAGGAACATGCGGCGCTGGCCGGTGAAATGAGCGGCCACATATTTTTTGCCGACGGGTTTTTCGGGTTCGATGACGCCATTTACGCCAGCGCCCGGCTGCTGCAGATCCTCGATCAGCAGCGCCGTCCGCTGTCGACACAGTTGTCCGATGTTCCGAAAACCGTGAGCACTCCCGAGATCCGTGTCGATTGTGCCGACGACGTAAAATTCAAGATCGTCGAACGGGCGCAAAAGTACTTCAGTTCGAAATACAAAACGGTAACCGTCGACGGCGTGCGCATCCTGTTTGACGACTCGTGGGGGCTCGTTCGCGCCTCGAACACCCAACCAGCCCTGGTCTTGCGCTTTGAAGCGCCCAATCAGGAGCGGCTGGACGAAATCCGGGCCATCGTCGAAGGCAAGTTGGCGGAATTCGAGAAGCAGGGGTCAGAGAAGTAATCATGGCGGGGCCGGCGGCCAACCGAAGTGTGCTTTTCGCTGATCCCTGACCCCTGATCCCTGACCCCTGCAACTATGCGTCTTTCTAAATATCACGGCCTCGGCAACGACTTCCTGCTCGTCGAGGATTCCGATTGCCGGCAAAGCGGCTGGGATCTGCCGGGGCTAGCCCGGCAATTGTGCGACCGCCATTATGGAGTGGGCGCCGATGGCCTGGTGCCGATGGCGGCAGGCCGGGACGGCGCCGACTGCCAGGTTCGGATTTTCAATTCAGACGGCAGCGAGGCGGAGATCTCGGGCAATGGCGTTCGCTGTGCTGCGGCCCAATGGTTTCGAACGCGCAAGACCGGCTCTGCTGAAGTGCGGATCGGCACGGCCGCCGGTGTCAAGAAACTGGAATTGCTCGAACAGGACGGCAATACGTCCTACTTCGCTTCCTGGATGGGTCAGCCCCGCTTTCGACCCGAAGAGATCCCCATGCGCGTGCCCGAACCGCTCGACGAAGTGCTCGATTATGCGCTGCCGGTAGAGGGGTCGACCGTTCGATTGACGGCTGCGTCGATGGGCAATCCGCATTGTTCGATCTTTGTCGACGCCATCGACGATGGCGAGATCGAGCGGGTGGGCAAGCTGCTCGAGAATCATTCGGTATTTCCGCAAAAGACCAACGTGGAGTTCATCCGGGTCGTTGAGCCGGGAAAAATTCGCGTGTGGTTTTGGGAGCGCGGCGTCGGGCGCACGTTGTCGTCGGGAACCGGATCATGCGGGTCGGCGCTGGCAGCCATCCGCAACGGGCACGCCGCCGATCGCGTGCGCGTAGTGACCGATTCGGGGTCGATGCAAGTCACTTGGCGGCCTGGCCAGTCCGTTCGACTCGAGGGCCCGGCCGAACTGGTATGCGACGTCGAGGTCTATCTTCCATCGCAGACATTGTGCTGGATCCGCGAGTAAGGCAGGGGCCAGTGGCCAGTGGCCAGTGGTCAGAACGTGTGGCACCGGCCGCCTGGCCGGTGGAACTTACCGAAATCGAATTGTGATCATCGTTGTTGGGGCAATTTGATGATGCCCCACAACAATGTAGCGCGGATTGACACGGATTAAGCGGATGAGGCGGCTCGGGTAGGAGTTGAACTCATCAGCAATCAATCCGATTAATCCGATTAATCCGCGCCAAAAATTATTGGAACGAAGTTCGCCATGAATAATCCGAGTACGGCAACAGAACTTCTCGAATTCCTCCGCTCGCGCCAATCCCAGCAGATCGAATTGCTACGCCGGCTGGTCGAGTTTGAAACTCCCAGCGACCGAAAAGACCTGGTCGACCGGTTCGTCGACGATCTGGTCGGTCTCTATACCGAAACAGGCGCCGCCGCTCGAGTCATCCCGGCCGAACGGGCCGGCAATCTGTGCCTGGTTGAATTGCCGGGCCAAGGCAAGCCGGTCCTGATCCTGGGACACACCGACACGGTTTATGCCGAAGGAACGCTGGCACGGCAACCTTTCCAAGTAGCCGACGGCCGAATCAGCGGGCCTGGGGTTTTCGACATGAAAGCCGGCATTGCGGCGACGCTCGAGTTGTGTCACGCGCGCCAACAGCAGCTCTGGTGTCCGCAGCGTCCAGTCTGGATACTTTGGACGAGTGACGAAGAGGTCGGCAGCCAGATCGGGCGGCCTCACCTCGAGGCGCTGGCTCGCCCGGCCGAAGCCGTTTTGGTGCTCGAGCCGCCGCTGCCGGGCGGGCGCGCCAAGACCGGTCGTAAAGGAGTGGGCGAATTTGAGCTGAAGGTCTTCGGACGCTCGGCCCACGCGGGTATCGCGCCCGAAGAGGGAATCAACGCGATCGAGGAGCTGGCCCACCAGATCATCCGCCTGCAGAAGATGACCAATCGACAGCAGGGAGTCCAGGTGACAGTCGGGATGGCGCGCGGCGGCACGCGTACCAACGTCGTTCCGGCCGAGGCCCACGCCACAATTGATTTTCGCTTCGCGACGGCCGAAGTGGGGCGGCGCCTGGTGACCGAAATCAGCGGACTCAAACCGGTCCTGAAAGGCGCGCGCCTGGAGATCACTGGGGGAATCAATCGTCCGCCACTGGAGCGCACCCCTGCGGTTGTTGAGCTCTTCCGCAAGGCTCAGCAGGCGGCCGCCGAACTTGGTTGGCAGCTCGAAGAAGGATCGACGGGCGGCGGCAGTGACGGCTCGTTTACGGCTGCTCTGGGCATTCCAACTTTGGACGGGCTCGGCATTGACGGCCACGGCGCACATGCCGTCGATGAGCACATCCTGCTGGAGGACTTTCCACGAAAGGCTGCCACCCTAGGCCGCCTGATCGAAAATCTTTAGCACAACATCCTGGGTTGCGCACTGCCGCCTGCAGACTCCCCACTGCACTAGCGCCTTTCCAACGATCATGCTAAAGTTTCACGCTTTACAGGGAGGGTTGCCGTGGCGCAGTACAAACACCTGAAGGTTCCGACCGGCGGCGAGACAATTGAGTTTTCGGACGGACAATTCAAAGTTCCGGATCGCCCGGTGATTCCGTTCATTGAAGGTGACGGCATCGGCCCGGATATCTGGAAGGCCACCCGCCGCGTGGTCGACTCCGCTGTCGAGAAACTGTACGGCGGCCGCCGCAGGATCGTCTGGTTTGAGGCCCTGGCCGGAGAGAAGGCCAAGGAAATGACCGACGAGTGGCTGCCCGACGATACACTCAAAGCGATCGACGAGTTTTCCGTTGCCATAAAGGGCCCGCTGACAACTCCGGTCGGCGGCGGCATCCGCAGCCTCAATGTCACTTTGCGGCAGGTTCTGGATCTGTACGCCTGTGTCCGGCCCGTGCGCTATATCGAAGGCGTTCCAGCGCCCGTCCGTGAACCCGAGAAAATGAACGTCGTCATCTTTCGAGAAAATACCGAAGACGTCTATGCCGGGATCGAGTGGCCAGAAGGATCGAAAGAGGCCAAAGATGTCATCGAGTTTCTGGCGACCCGGTTCGGAATAAAAGTGCGTCCCGATTCGGGCATCGGCATCAAGCCGATTTCGGTGACAGCCACCAAAAATCTGGTGCGCAAGGCCATGCGCCATTGTATCGAGCAGAAACGGCCGCGGCTGACGCTGGTGCACAAAGGCAACATCATGAAATTCACGGAAGGCGCCTTCCGCGACTGGGGCTACGACCTGGTGCGCGAGGAGTTCCGTGATGTCGCCGTCACCGAAGAAGAGGTGACAACGCAACATGAAGGGAAGGCGCCGGCGGGGAAGATCGTCGTCAACGACCGCATCGCCGACGCGATGTTCCAGCAGGTGCTGCTGCGGCCCGACGAGTATGACGTTTTGGCGACGCCCAACTTGAACGGCGACTATCTGTCGGATGCCTGCGCCGCGCAGGTGGGTGGCTTGGGCATGGCGCCGGGCGCCAATATCGGCGCGCGCATGGCGTGTTTCGAAGCGACGCACGGGACGGCGCCCAAGTATGCCGGCAAGGATATGGTCAATCCCGGCTCGCTGCTGCTGTCAGCGCTGATGATGCTTGAGTATCTGGGTTGGAACGAAGCGTCCGAAGTCATCTATGCGGCTCTGGGAAAAACCATCCGGCAGAAGAAAGTCACCTACGATCTGGAGCGCCAGATGGAAGGGGCCACGCGGGTCTCCACCTCGCAGTTTGCGCAGGCGATTATTGAAAATCTTTGAATCAGCCGCCAGCCGCCAGTCGCCGGTCGCCAGCCGCGAATGGGGCACGGCTGCCAGAGTTACACCCATTACCGGTGAATCAGTCGCCGGTCGCTGGTCGCCAGTCGCCAGTCGCCAGCCGCGAATTCGAAGGCTGGCACCCAGTACCGAGCCGCGCGCGTAAGCGAGCGGGCAATCAGAGGCAACATGAACAATTTGCTTTAATTCAGCCGCCAGTTCCAACATTCTGTGCTGGCGCCTGGTGCGAATTCGCGGCTGGCGACTGGCGCCTGGCGACTAACTAAGCTGGCGACTGGCGACCGGCGACTGGCGACTTTCTAGGGAGTACTCATGGATAAGAAAATCACGGTAGTCGGAGCCGGCAACGTCGGAGCCACAACGGCCCTGCGCTTGGCCGAAAAGGAACTTGGCGATATTGTCCTGATCGACATTCTTGAGGGAATCCCGCAAGGCAAGGCGCTCGACCTGCTCCAGTCCGGGCCCGTCGAAAGATTCGACTCCAAACTGGTCGGGACCAACAAATACGAAGACACGGCCAGGTCCGATATCGTCGTCATCACCGCCGGGTTGCCCCGCAAGCCTGGAATGAGCCGCGACGACCTGTTGGCGAAGAATGCTTCGATCGTCAAAGATGTCACCGCGAAGGTCGTCAAACATTCGCCCGAAGCCATTCTAATCGTCGTCAGCAACCCGCTGGATGCCATGTGCGCCGTGGCGCTGCACACGAGCGGTTTTCCGAAGAACCGTGTGTTTGGCATGGCCGGTGTTTTGGATTCGGCGCGCTTCCGGACCTTCATAGCCATGGAGCTGAAGTGCTCGGTGGAAAACACGCACGCTTTTGTGTTGGGCGGGCACGGCGACACGATGGTGCCGCTGCCGCGCTATTCGACGGTGGCCGGCGTGCCCATTACCGAGCTGATGTCAGCCGAGCAGATCGAGCGCATCGTCAAGCGCACGCGCCAGGGCGGGGGCGAAATTGTTGAGTTGCTCAAGGAAGGAAGCGCCTACTACGCTCCGTCTTCGTCGGTTACAGAAATGGTCGATGCGGTGCTCAAGGACAAGAAAAAGATTCTACCTTGCGCCTGCTATCTGGAAGGAGAGTACGGCATCAATGGGCTGTACGTCGGAGTCCCTTGCAAGCTGGGTAACAAAGGGGTCGAGGAGATCTTCCAGATCAATCTGACCACCGACGAAAAAGCCGAACTGCAGCGATCGGCCAAGGATGTTCAGGAACTTGTGACACGGTTGAAGGAGATGAGCTTTCTTTAGTCATCCTGTGCGGCGGGCGCACATGGCGGTGCCGCAGCCGGAAGGTCGCGGCCCTTTGTGGACACGTCTGCGCAGCGAAACGTATAGTTAGTTAGCCCGATTGGAGCGACGCACCGCGCCTGCTAAACTTACGTTATGACAAAACTCTTGGAAAAAGCCTTTGCAGAAGCAGTGAAACTCCCGAAGAAAGAACAAGACAAGATTGCTAAATGGCTACTGGCTGAGATGGTGTCGGAGCGGCGATGGGACGAAGCATTTGGTCGGTCGAGCG
>JBPCNK010000026.1:0-3683 GCA_051001345.1 Acidobacteriota bacterium
TGATGCACATCTCTGTGCGGCGGAAATCGTAGTTGAACAGGTCCTGAAACCACATGCCGGCAATGAAGAGAAAGTTCCACGGATCGGCGTCACGCCGTTCGACGCCTTCGCCATAACTTTTCCCAGTCAATCCAAAACTCTTATCGAACTTCTTCAAAAGGTCGACCAGAGCCAGGCTCTTGGGGGCCTTCCAGGTCCGGTAGTTCTTCAGCAGCGCCAGGCCCATCATGAGATTGGAAAACGTCCTTCCGCGAGCAGCGTCACTGATCCTCTGGACGTCGCGGACCAAACCCGGAACATTGATGAATTCCGGAACCGGTGCATATTCTTTTGTGTCTTTGTTGATCATGACGGCCGTTCCAACTCCGCAGTTGGGGTGACAGCCGCAGCTCATCTGGCCCCACTGGGCGCCCGGCCCATGGACGACATCGGCAAAGTCCGCGAACGCACCCATCAGTGAAATTGGAAACCAGTCGCGGGTGGGCTCGGTGATGCCGACCTGCTGTTTGACGTCGGCTGCCATGTGCGACAGCGTGTAACGCTGGCGGTGGCGCCGCTCGTCGGTAATTTCGTCGTCGCGACCCGTAAAGGAGACCGGCTGGAATGATACGAAGGCGATCTTCTTCGGATTTTCGATGGCAAACTTTACGATGGGACCGACTTGGTCGTTGTTGACAGTGTTGACCAGCGTGGTCACCAGGACGATGCTGATGCCGGCCTTATAGAGGTGATCGATCGCCTTCAGCTTGACGTCAAACAGATTGCCGATCTGGCGATGGCTGTTAGCGTCGTTTCCGATGCCGTCAAACTGCAGGTAGCAGAAACGCAGTCCCGCTTCGAACGCGGCCTTGGTGAAATCCAGGCTCTTGGCAAACTCGATCCCGTTGCTGGCGCATTGCACGCTGGTATAGCCGATCTGCCGGGCGTACTTGACAGCCTGCAGAAAATACGGCGACAACGTCGGTTCGCCACCGGAGAACTGCACAGACATCTGGCGGCGTGGTTTGATCTGCAGGGAGTTGTCCAGAATCTCCTGAACGTCCTCCCAGCTCAGTTCGTGAACGAAACCGACCTGGTTGGCGTCCATAAAGCACGGATCGCACATCATGTTGCAGCGGTTGGTCAGATCCACTGTTAGGACCGAGCCGCGACCGTGTTTGATCGTGCTGGAGCCGTGATTGTGGAGTTTCTCGTCGTTGTGCGCGCGAATGTCGCGGCCCGGGAAATTGCCCTCGATCCATTCGAGAAAATTGACATCGACGGCCATCATGTCTTCAAAGCGGCCGTGAATCGGGCATTCCTTGATCATCCACACCTGGCCGTCGCGCTCGATAATCTGCGCTTTGATTTCGCCGACTTTTTCGTGGATCAGGATGCGGTAATCCTCCTCGCCTTCGAGGATCCTCTTACGGGTTTCTATAACGCACTTGGGACACAACGAATCGGTTTCGCGCGGCCAACCCAGCGTCGGTTTGGTTTTTTCCCAGGATTTCTGCAGAGGTTTGTCCGACCACTTGGGTATGAAAGACGCATTGGGCCGGTATTTATTGAAAAACTGAATGCTTTCAAACAGCACGCCTGCCGTCTTGGATGCGGCAGCGTCCAGGTGCTTCAAGGCTCTAGCTGCTCTTGGTGATCGTGGCATTTTCTATTCCTTTTCCTTTCCAGAATTCGCCGAGTCCCTCTCCCCATTGAGAATGCTCACTCGAGCAATTCCTTCGGCAGTCCGCCAGCCTTTTCCTGATTGGCCTGTTTGGCGACTGCCTTGGGCACGGAAAACGATCTGATTAGCCGGAT
The DNA here is from genome assembly GCA_051001345.1 of Acidobacteriota bacterium. GTDB lineage: Bacteria > Acidobacteriota > UBA6911 > JACQSX01 > JBPCNK01 > JBPCNK01. The sequence goes on from JBPCNK010000026.1 coordinate 1,798, forward strand.
GGAACCATTTACGTGGACGCATTTTGTTCAACTTTTTGGTTCAAGTCAAGCATTACCTGTTGTATGGGTATGGATCACTTAACGCATTCCAAGCAAATTGTGAGGCTTAAGGTGCCAACAGGGCCGCTGTAAACGGCCATTTACGTAGGCGTATCAAGGGAGTACAATAGGTCGCGAGTCGCGAGTCCATGACCGAGCCACGAGCGTAAGCGAGTGGGCAATCAGTGGCAGTATCTTCGCCTTCGTTGTGAAAGCTGTTGCCTCTGATTGCCCGCTCCCTTACGGTCGCGGCCCGGACTTGGTCGCCGGGCCGGCAGACTGGAAGCAGGACCTAAAATCCAGCTGAATTCTCAAGATGTCACCCATTGCCACTTTAAAGGAATCTCAAAATGATTGAAGTAACCGAGAGCGCTCGTGAGCAGATTGTCAACGCCTTGAAGGCCGGCGCCCCGGCCAAGGAGTTCCTCCGCGTCATTGCTGAGACAAGCGGGACCAAGTTCAAGTACAACATGAAGTTGATTCCGGCCGGCGAGCGCACTGCCGACGATAGCCTGGTTGAGTTGGGTGATTGCAAGATTGTCCTGGATCCGCAAAGCGCCCAGCATTTGAAAGGCGCCACGATCGACTTCAAGGACGGCCTGGTAGAAAGCGGATTCAAGTTCGACAACCCGAATGTCCCGTCGACGCCCGGCATCGGCGGCCAAGGTGTTCGCGCCGATCTGACGGGTGCGGTTGCAGACAAAGTCCAGCGGCTTTTGGACACCGAGTTGAATCCGGCCGTGGCCTCGCACGGCGGCGTCATGACACTGGTAGGAGTCAAAGACGATGCCGTGTATCTAAGCTTTGGAGGCGGTTGCCATGGCTGCGGCATGGTCGACGTGACACTCAAGCAGGGCGTGGAGGTTCGCATCAAGGAGGCGATCCCCGAGATCACGCAGGTAATCGATGTAACCGACCACGCCGCCGGAGAGAATCCCTTCTACAAGTGAGGAGGGGATTCTCAGTTCAAAATCCGCAATCCCCAATCCGCAATTGAACTGAATGTCCTCGCTGCTGATCCGCAATGGCTTGTTGATTACCGCCAACGACAACAACGACATCACCACCGCAGATCTGAGAATCGAAGGCAGTCGCATCGTTGAACTGGGCCAGATCACAGGGCCAGCCGAGCGCTCGATTGATGCGACCGGGTTATGGGTGCTGCCGGGATTCGTCCAGACCCACGTTCATTTGTGCCAGACTCTTTTCCGAGGGCTGGCCGACGATCTGGAACTGCTTGACTGGCTGCACCGCCGCATTTGGCCCTTGGAGGCGGCACACAACGCCGAATCGGTCTACTGGTCGGCGCGTCTGGGAATCGCCGAGTTGCTCAAGGGCGGTACAACCACGATCCTCAGCATGGAAACGGTGCGGCACACCGAAGAAGTTTTCCGGGCCATTGAAGAATCGGGCATTCGCGCCGCTGCGGGCAAGTGCATCATGGACGGAGGAGGAGCGCCGGCGCCGCTGCAGCAACCCGGGCGCGAAGCGGCCGACGAATCCGTCGCGCTGTTGAAGGCGTGGGACGGACGGGCCGGCGGCCGGATCCGCTACGCCTTTACGCCGCGATTTGCGTTGGCCTGTTCGCGCGACGTGCTGGAGTTGGTCGGAGAGTTGGCGCGAGATCACGGCGCGCTGGTTCACACGCACGCTTCGGAGAATCGCACGGAAGTCGATCTGGTCCGAAGCCTGACTGGGAACTCCAACATCGAGTACTTTCAAAAGGTCGGGCTAGCCTCGCCGAGCCTTTTTCTGGCCCATTGCGTCTGGGTCGACGATCGCGAAGTTGCGATTTTGCGCGAAACCGATACGCGCGTGACGCACTGTCCCGGTTCCAATCTGAAGCT
>JBPCNK010000027.1:0-8956 GCA_051001345.1 Acidobacteriota bacterium
TCGAAGTGTCGGCCTACGCCGGCAGCGGCCGGGAAGGACGAGCCGACGGTCCCGTGGGTGACGTCGCCATGGCTCAACCGAGCGGACTGACCAGCAACGGCCAAACCCTGTTTGTGGCCGACAGCGAAACCAGCTCGATCCGGGCCGTGTCGCTTGGGCCGCCCGAGCGCGTCGACACGCTGGTGGGAGTCGACCTGTTCGAATTTGGAGACGTTGATGGCAAGGGTGGTACGGTCCGCTTGCAGCATCCTTTGGGCGTCGCCTGGCATGACGGGCTGATTTATGTCGCCGACACGTACAACCACAAAATCAAGGTCCTGCATCCTGAAAAATTGGCTTGCGTCACTCTGGCCGGCACCGGACAGTCGGGCGATAGGGATGGCCACACCGACCAGTGCGAGTTCTATGAACCGGGCGGACTAAGCTTCCGTGGCCGCCGGCTATACGTCGCCGACACGAACAATCACCGAATTCGAACGATCGATTTGGATTCGCTTCAGGTTGGAACCCTGGGATTGCGCGAGCGTAAACTGGCGCGCGCCTCCGCCAGCGTGACCGTATCCAAAGAAGGGGATTCCGAAGCGGCCCTTCCTGCAAAAGACAAGCGCTTGTCGCCAGTTGATCTGAAGACCGGTGTCGCCGGCTCGTTTCAGGTAGAAATATCGCTGGAGGGATCCGCTACGCTTAATCCGGAAGCGCCTGTGACGGTGCGTCTGGAATCCAACCTGCTCGAGTGGCCTTCGGCTTCAAACAACTGTTGGACGATAGAGCCGGCACGAACCCATTTTTCAATTCCCTTTCACACGCGTGACCTGGCTTCCGAAGAAATCGTCCGGCTGGAGGCGGTGGTCAGTTATTGTTTGAAGGAAACGGGTTTATGCAAGGCCTGCACCTTGCGCTGGCTGATTCCGGTCCGCCTCAGCCCCACCAGCGCCAATACAGTGGTGGAGTTGTCGCAGACGGTTGGTTGACCTACGAAGGAACTAAGGACTAAGGACTAAGGACTAAGGACGAAGGACTAAGGACGAAACACTTTCGTCACTATTCTTCGTAGTTTGATAACTCGTAATTGGTAACCGGTCCTTTGTCCTTAGTCCTTTCTCAGTCATCCAAAGGCGCATGATTTCAAAAAGAAGGCAGTGTCAACCGTGTCATTTTTTTTGTACCTTCTCCACAACCATCGTAACCATATTCTTGTCGTCGCGGATCTGGTAAAAGACATGAACGCTTGCGCCGGGTTTGAAATCGCTTCCCTTGACACTGAGAGGAGTCAGGACAAAAGTACTCGGACCTTTGCCGGAAGGTTGGATGACCAGAGATTTCTCGTCGATCTTCTGAACGGTGCCGCGCACGTCGTAGGTCTTAACCTTGGCCGTTTCTGCGCCGTCAGCTTTCTTCTTTCTGAATAAACATCCGGGTGTAAGCAATAGCGCCACGACCAGGATCACTGCAACTTGCTTGTTTCGATTCATCCACGCAACCTCCGCGCGGGATTGTACCAGAAGGCCGGATATGCGTATAGTTGGCCTCGCCTTTGCCGATTCCATATGAAACTGCTTCGGGATCTCGTGCCTTCGGGCCGCGTCATGCACCTGGGCTGTGGCGACGGCCTGGAACAGCTTCGCAGTTGGGGGTACATGACCGTTGGCGCCGTATGGCCGGCGGCCGGTTCTAATTCATCCGGTGCCGACTGCCGCGTTTCACTCGAAGCGCTTCCCTTTTCGGCGGCCTGTTTTGACGCTGTGATTCTAGGCCAGCCGGTCGACGACGCGTCCGAGGCAGACCGACTGATCGCCGAGATCAGCCGCCTGTTGCGTCCCGAAGGAATTCTGATTGGATCAGCGCAAGGTACTGGCATGCAACCATCCCTCTGGTTGTCCTGCCTGGACCGCCGTTTCTTCGAAGTCCGCCATCAACTCGATCGAGTTGGCGGCCGCCTGGAGTTTCTCGGGCTGCGCCGTCCATTGCGATCCATCGAGCGCCGGCGCATGGACCAAAGTTGGCGCCGCACTGACCCCGATGCCGGCTTGTTGGTTCTGACTTCCAATCCGGACCTGCCGGTCTTCGCAGCCGTCGCACAACGCGAGCCCGGGCGGTTCTGCTGCCATTTCTGTAACGCCAGCGACGAGCCGCTGGCGCTGCGTCTGCAGATCGAGATTCACGGCGCCGCGGCCGCATGCGCCATCCAATGGGACGGACGAACAATCAAAGTCGCCCATCAAAGCGTAGCGGGCGACCAGGCGCGCATCGATCTCAAATTGATGCAGCTCGACGTTGGAGATCACTACCTTGATGTGAGCATCCAAACATCGGGCGTTGCGACTCACGTAGACAGGGTCAACTGGCGGGTCTCCGAACCACGCCACTGGTATCGCCATTATCCAACTCATCCGCCGTCATAGCAACCATGACAGGCCAGCCGCCGTGACTGGGCCGCGACCGTAAGGGAGCGGGCAATCAGTGGCACCAATTACGAATTACCATGCACAGACTTTGTAACTCGTAACTCGTAACTCGTAATTCAACAATGCTGCCACTGATTGCCCACTCGCTCACACTCGTGGCTCGGACTCGGGACCCAGCGACCTCAGCCGCGCCTCATTATCGTTCTCCCAGACATGCTCCAGCCGGGCAATTCCAAATTCCTGCCCCGCATGTCGCACGATAAAGGGACAAGCGTCCTGCCGGATATCGTAGGCCTGCAGCGCGGCCGAATCGGTTGTGCAGAGCATGAGGCGGTACTCCCCGCTCATCAACTGGAGATTCGGAAACACGATCGATCCGAAATAAAGATTCTGTCCCACCTGCCTCAGCGGCGCATGGTCGACAATTGTCGACACGCAGTAGCACACGACGCCATCGTTGCGGACGATGGCGATGCCGAAGCTGGGCGGTTGCACCTCAGGGGAAAAGTAGCCCAGGATACTGACGGCCATCGTGTCACCCAGTCCAAAGTGATCACACGGCTGGCCGTGTACGTCCGTCAGATGGTACTTGATCAGTCGACTGTCGTGTCTGGGGTCGGCCTCAGCCCGTGCCGGTTCGGTTTCCTGGCGACGCTGGTAGTCGTTGTAGCCTTCCACGACTTCGTTGACCGGTCCGCAGGCCTGCGCCAGGCCACGCCTCAGCCACAGGGCCCGATCGCAAAGATGCTTGACCTGGTACAGATTGTGCGAACAGAACAATAGCGTATTGCCACGCTTCCTGAACTCCAGGATACGGTCGACGCATTTGCGCTGAAAGTGTTGGTCTCCTACGGCCAGCGCTTCATCGATGATCAAAATATCAGGTTCAAATCCTGTCGCGACCGCAAACCCAAGACGCACGTGCATTCCGGATGAATAGGTTTTAACCGGCCGGTCGATGAACTCTTCCAGTTCGGCAAAGTCGATGATCTCTTTTTCGCGGGCCTGGATTTCCGCCCTTCCAAAACCATTCAGTGCGGCGTTGAAGTAAATGTTCTCGCGTCCGCTGAACTCGGGATGAAAGGCCGCGCCCAGCTCGAGCAAGGAGGCGGTGCGTCCTTCTACGTTGTAGGTTCCGTCGGATGGCTCGGTGGTCCCGCTCAGAATTTTCAGCAACGTGCTTTTGCCCGCGCCATTTTCCCCCACGATACCGAACGCCCCGCCCTTTTCGATCTGGAAAGAAATGTCGGAGAGCGCCTCGATGCGGCGCCGGGCTAGGCGGGGACGCAGCAGTTCACGCACCAACGCTCGGGGGCTGGTTCCGACTGGATACGCTTTGGACAAGTGCCGTGCTTCAACGGCGGGCATGGCCCGCTACTCCATGTCCTTGCGGAGGATGGTGAACACCTGGCGGGCCACCGACTTCAACGTTTCCTGGACGCCCCGGCCGGTCACAGCAACCGCTTCGAACACGGGCTCGTCGCGCACAGCGAGATCTTTGGTCAATTCTTCGATTGGCAACGCGCCCGTCACATCGCGCTTGTTGAGCTGCAGCACGTAGGGGATGGTCTGCATCTCGTATCCATATTCCTTCAGGTTTTCCTTCAGGTCTCGCAAGGATTCATGATTTGCGTCGACTCTGTCTGGGTGCGAATCAGCCACAAAAACGACGCCGTCGGCGCCCTTCAGAATCAGCTTGCGACTGGCCTCATAGAAGACCTGACCGGGGACCGTGTACAAGTGAAACCGCGTCTTGAACCCCCCGATGGTCCCCAGATCGATCGGCAGGAAGTCAAAGAAGAGCGTGCGGTCCATCTCGGTGTTCAGCGAGATCAGCTTGCCCTTGTTTTTCGGATTGGCGGTGTCATAAATGTAGGTGATGTTGGTCGTCTTCCCGGCCAGACCTGGTCCGTAATAGACGATCTTGCAGTTGATTTCCTGGGACGCGTAGTTGATAAATGACAAGATCAGTTCCCCAAGCGGACCATTTATTATAACGGCCGGGCGTTTTCGGCGGCAGTGACAGCCGTCACGTCTCCCGTCGATGAATCGGTTTGTTGAAACGCCTCATGGGGTGCCAACTGTCTTTTTCAGGATGTCCTGGAGGATCATCGATGCACGCTTCAGGCTCGTCGGGTCGATCGCACGGTTGTCCTTCTTGGCAATCAGCAGGACCAGAATCGCTTCGCTTCCGACAGCCGTGATGTGAATGCTGCGCGCTTCGCCCTCGTGGAAAATAATCTGAAATTCCTTTTCCCCGATCGTGCGGGCCAGGCCGTGCGTAGCGGCCACGGTTCCCGCTGCAAGCGATGCCAGCGACTGCACATCCAGTCCTTCGACTTGCCCGTGGGTCGCAATCTCCTGACCGTTTCGGTTAATCAGCGCGACGGTCTCGGCCTTGCACTTGCTTTGAATCGACGACAACACGAACAAAATCTTCTCGTTTTCGTCTTCGCGCAGAACAAAATTGGGAAGCTGGTCCAAGCGTTTTGCCGACATGAGCATTCCTTCCGATTGAGCCCCCTTGACGGAAAGCTCTTTGTTATAACACTCCTAGCGCTGGCATGCAAGTGCAAGTGCTTGACTTCAGAGACGATACTTCTATAATAGGCGTCCTACTGAATCGTTCCAGCGGGAGGAAACATGGCGTCTCCAGCCAAGAAAAAGCCGGCCAAAAAGGCTGCAAAGCCAGCAGCCCGGAAGACCGCTAAACCATCTCCTCAGAAAAAGAAAGTCACCAAGCCAGCCCGGCGGGCAGCTGCGAAAGCCACACGGCCGGCCGCAAGACGTGGCGCCGGCCGCCTGGCCGGTGGGTCACGCGGGAAGGCAAAGCCTAAGTCTACCAGCAGGGCCGCCGCGCGACCCATCCGGGCGGCCGCCCCAAAGAAGGCCGCCTTCAAGAAGAAGAAGGGAGCTGCCAGCCGTCCTGCTCCGACCAAGGCTGTCAAAGCTCCTGCTCGACCGCGTGGTCCGAGGGCTCACGACATTCTCGAGGAGGGAATCAACGCGCTGTACGGAAAGGACTACAAGAAGGCTCGAAAACTGTTTGAAAAGGTTCTTTCCGATTTCCCAAGCGATCTGGAAGTCAGTGATCGCGCCCGGAACTACGTGAAAATCGTCGCAGGCCGCGACACGAAGACCTTGCGCGAGTCCAAACCCGAAAGGGTCGAGGACCTTGTCGACGCCGGAGTGCTCTACCACAATCAGCAGAACTACGAAAAAGCGATCGAATACTTCAATTCAGCGCTCCGCAAACAACCCAACGCGGACTACATCTTTTTCGCGCTGGCTTCGACTTACTGCCGGATGGGCGACGCGGATTCGGCGGTTCGACACCTGCGGCGAGCCGTTGAACTGGAACCACGCAATCGGATTCTGGCTCGCAACGATCCCGACTTCGAGCCGTTGCGGTCTAACCCGGAGTATACGAACCTGCTGGGCGCCGACATCCTCGACGAGGATTAAGGTTAGTGACCGAGCCACGAGCGTAAGCGAGTGGGCAATCAGTGGCAACATTTTGACTTTCTGGCTCTGATTGCCCGCCTCCTGACGGTCGCGGCTCCGTGGGTTGTGATTAAGCTTTGAGCGGCAAACGAGAGGTCCGGATCGCATCAATCGGCGGAGGCACCGGATTGTCGTGCCTGCTGTCGGGTCTCAAGAACCTCTCGCTTCGACCAACCCCAACGCTGGCCCGATCGCTCGAACTGAATCGCCAGAACATCCACGCCATTGTGACCGTCTCGGACGACGGCGGCAGTTCCGGCCGTTTGCGCCGGGAATTGAACGTTCTCCCGCCCGGCGATCTGCGCAACTGCCTGGTTGCGCTGGCCAAGGACGAGCTGCTGATGACGCGGCTGTTTCGATACCGCTTCCAGGGCTCGGGCAACCTGCAGGGGCACAGTTTTGGAAATCTGTTCCTGACGGCGCTGTCGGACATCACCGGCGACTTGCTCCATGCTCTGGAGTTGACCAGTGAAGTCCTCGCCATTCAGGGCAAGATTCATCCGGCCACCACGCAGATCGTCCAGCTTTGCGCCGAGCTCGAGGGCGGAAAGCTCGTCCGGGGCGAAACACGGATTTCCAAATCCAGCTTTCCGATCCGCCGCGTCTTTCTCGATCCGGCGAATTGTCTGGCCGTTCCGGCTGCGCTGGCGGCCATCGCCGACGCCGACGTATTGACATTCGGTCCGGGGTCGCTTTTCACCAGCGTGATTCCGTGCTTGCTGGTGCCCGGAATTCTGGAAGCCGTAAGGTCTGCGCCGGCACTGAAGATTTTCATTAGCAACATCATGACCCAGCCGGGGGAGACGACCGGCATGACTGCCTCGCAACACATCCGCGCGTTCCTGGACCACGCTCCGGGTTGTCCGCTGGACGCGATCGTCCTGAACCGTTCCGTGTTTTCCCGGAGGTCACTTGCCAAGTACCGAAAGGAAAACTCCCGGCCGGTGGTCATTGACCGGCCTGCTCTAAAACAGTTCGGAGCCCGTCTGGTGCAACGCAATTTCGCGCGCGAAGCAAACTTTGTCCGGCACGATCCGGACCGGCTCGCCCGCGCCGTCCTGGAGCTGTGCTGCTCCGTTCACAAGATTGCTGGCCGCAAACACCATTGACCCCAACCTTCGATTGACCACAGCCATCGACGGCATCGCCCAAAAATCCCAATCTCCCAATCCACAATCCAATCCCCAATCCGCAATCCGCAGTCCGCAATTCAATCCCCAATCCCCAATCCCCAATCCCCAATTGTCCATCTCCAATCAAATTTGCCCCCGCCAGCTCACTGTATAATTAACCCCATGTCCACTACCGCGTTGGTTCTGGCCGCCGGCAAAGGCACCAGAATGAAATCCGAACGGGTCAAAGTCCTTCATCGCCTTTGCGGCCGGCCGATGCTGGAGCACATGCTCGACAGTATCCGCCAGGCCGGAATCTCCAAAACGTACGTGGTTGTGGGGCACCAAGCCGAACAAGTGCAAGCCGAAATCGCTGGCGATGACCTCCATTGGGTTCTTCAGGCCGAACAATGCGGCACAGGGCATGCCGTTAGAGTGGCGCTTGACCAAATGACCGAAAGCGGCGGAACGCTGCTGATACTCAACGGAGACGCGCCGCTGGTGCGGCCCTCAACCTTGGAGAAGATTCTCAAACAGCACGGTTCCACTGGCGCTGCCCTGACGGTGCTGACGGCAATTTTTGACGACCCCTTCGGCTACGGAAGGATCGTGCGCGATAACGCGGGACGCATTACCCAAAGCATCGAAGAACGGGATGCCAGTCCGGAGCAAAAGACAATTGGCGAGGTCAATCCTGGCATGTATTGTTTCCAGCTTGAGCAGTTGCGGCAACGCATCGGCGAGCTGAATAGCAACAACGCTCAAAACGAGTACTATTTGCCGGACTTGATCGGCATTTTTGCGCGCCATGGCCTCGTTGTGCAGACACACCCGCTTGAGGATCCCGGGGAAATGCAAGGAGTCAACAGCCGGGATGAACTGGCGCGAGTGGAGAAAAAAATCTTTCGCAGGATCGCAGAGAAGTGGATGCGTCAGGGCGTAACGATCCATGATCCCGATTCCGTCTACATTGAAGCCCCTGTCACCATCGGAGCGGATTCGGAAATCCACCCTTCGGTCATTTTGCAGGGCGCCACGCACATCGGCTCGGGTTGTGCCATCCATTCGTTTTCGCGCCTCGTCGATTCTGTCGTTGAGGACGGCGCCGTCATTCACAATAGCTGCGTAGTGACCTCCAGTCGCGTCGGCCCGGGCACGACGGTTGGTCCCTTCGCCCATTTGCGCGAACACGCCGATGTCGGAGCCGACGCGCGCGTGGGTAACTTCGTCGAGATCAAAAAGTCGCGACTGGGCGATTCAACCAAGGCTGCGCACCTGGCATATCTTGGCGACGCAGAGATCGGCAAGTCGGTCAATATCGGAGCTGGAACCATCACGTGCAACTACGACGGAAAACAGAAGCATAAGACCACGATCGAAGACGATGTATTTATCGGCAGCGATTCTCAGTTGATTGCGCCGGTACATGTGGGCCGCGGCGCTTACGTGGCAGCCGGTTCTTCCATCACACAAGACGTCCCCGAATATGCTCTGGGAATTGCGCGCGGTCGGCAGGTCAACAAACCCGGCTGGGTAAAACAAAAGGGCCTCTCAAAACCGAAAAACTCATAAACGACAGAGTGTCAGCAGGCACAGGCCTCCAGGCACCCGGAGTCCGCTATCCCGGATTATTCACATAATGAAAAACCTAGTCACGAATTTCACGAATTTCACGAATTATCACGAACACTGATTCAGACGGGATCCCGATTCTGAGCCAAGCAGCTGAACGACAAAGCCGTTTTCGTGTAATTCGTATCATTCGTGTAATTCGTGACTAAGCTTTTTTCCAATCCGCCAAGCCCCTAGCTAGCCCGGATTATGCATGAAGCATGAATGAAAAAAGCCTCGATGTGGTACAAAGGCAGTTGCGACACGGCTTTTGGACCAGCAAGGAGGCTTTTTTTGACGGAACAGAGTGTAACACAGAATCTG